>DASTYI010000014.1:0-18675 GCA_035765045.1 Iamia sp.
AGGCCGGCGGCGTCGTCGCCGGGGACCTCGGGGAAGCGGCGTACGAGGTCGGGCGCCTCGGCCCGCACCAGCGCCAGGTAGGGCCCGACGTCGTCGGCGGTGGGTGGGGTGCGGAGCCAGGCCTCCCAGGCCGCGCCGCCGTCGGGGGCGAAGGGGTTGGGCGGCGCCGTCGTGCGACCGGTGGCGTCGGCCTCGGCGGCGAGGAGGGCGTCGCGGAACAGCATCCGGGCCCGGCGGTCGACCTCGACGCCGCGGGCGGTGCGGGACCAGTGGTAGCCGAGGGCCCGGTCGGCGTCGGCGTCGACGGCCCGGCGGCGGGCCAGCCAGCCCCGGCACTGGCGGGCCACGGCGGGGACGTCGGCCAGGGCGACGCGGGGGCGGTCGTCGGCGAAGGCGCTCAGGACCCAGGGCCGGGCGTCGGTCAGCCCCGAGTAGTGGAAGCAGCGCACCGGCCGGTCGACCACGCAGAGCCGGCCGTCGACCCACGCCGTCGGGCGCTCGTGGAGGTTCCAGTAGGCGAGGTCGTAGGTGGGGTCCCGCAGCACGTGGTGGTCGAACAGGACGGGCACGAAGTCGAGCCAGCGCTGGTCGGCCAGCATCATCATGTCGGGCCGGCCCAGGGCGTCCCGGCGGAGCCGCTCCTCCCACCAGTCGAGGAAGGGGCCGCTGCTGCGGCGGACGGCGATCAGGCCGCCGTTGAACATCCCGGCGCCGAGCAGGCCGGGCTCGTCGGGCAGCCGGCCGTCGCGGGGGACCGGGTCGAGCACGTGGGGGACGAGGACGACGTCGTGGTCGGCGGCCGCCGCCACCAGCTCGTCCATCGGGTCGAGGACCTCGACGTCGCCGTCGACGTAGACCCCGACGTCGGCCTGCTCCAGGGTGCGCCGCAGGGCGAGGGGCTTGAGGGCGCAGGCGATCTCGAACGGGCTGTAGATGGCGGCCATGGCCAGCAGGTCGTCGGCGGCCAGGCCCAGCTCGGTCGGGGTGACCAGCTCGACGTCGCGGTGGGTCCAGGCGGCCGGGGGCATGTGGTCGCCGTCGACCACGACGATCGTGAACCGGGCCCCCGGGTGGTGGTCGACGAAGGACCGGGCGGCGAGCCGGGCGTCGGCCAGGTAGCTCCGGGTGGCGACCGTGCAGCCGCCGACGGCGATCATCGCCGCCGTACGAACGGTGCCTGGCACCGTTCGTACGTCATCGGCACGGTCACGCCCCGCCCTGGTCGCGGAGGAAGCGCTCGAGCTCGGCGGCCAGCTCGTCGCCCGAGGGGATCTCGCCCTCCGACGGGGCCTCGTCGGCGTCGGCCTCCAGGGCCCGGAGCATCGCCGTGTGCTCGTCGTTGCGGGCGATGGCGGCATCGAGCCGCTCGTCGGTCTCGACCGCCTCCTCGACCAGCACGCCCCGGGGGAGGCGGAGGCCCGACACGTTCTCGAGGTTCTCCAACAGGGCCACGCTGCCGGCCGGGTACGGGCCGCCGCTGGCGTAGTGGGGGATCTGGGCCCACAGCGTGAGGGCGTCCAGGCCCCGCTCGGCGGCGAACCGCTCGATCACGGCCTGGGCCCCGGCGGGGACGTCGAGGCTGCCCCGCAGGTAGGGCCAGCGACCGGCCAGCGCCTCGGTGCCGGCGGTGATCGACAGCCGGATGGGCCGGGTGTGGGGGACGGTGGCGGGGTAGGCGCCCAGCCCGACGACCATCTCGGCGCCGAGCCCGGCGGCCAGCCCGACGACGGCGTGGCCGAAGGCCCGCCACGAGTGGTCGGGCTCGGGGCCGGCGAGGACCAGCAGGTCGCGGCCATCGAGGTCCTGGGCGGCCAGCAGCTCGATCCGGGGCCAGCTCAGGCCCTCGGACACCCCGGCGACCAGGTGGAGCACCGGGCGCCGGGCGCGGTGGTCGAGCAGCTCGTCGGCGTCGAAGGTGGCGACCGTCTCGGTCTCGAGTTCGGACAGCAGGGTCGAGGCCGCCCCGCTGGCGGCCATGCCGGCGTCGATCCAGCCCTCCAGGGCGACGATCAGGACGGGCGTCTCGAGCGGCCGGTGCGGCAGCTGCTCGTAGGTGGCGGGCACGTCAGCCGCTCCCGCGCATGCGCTCGACGGTGGCCGCGGCGGCGTCGGCCAGCATCTCCACCTGCTTGCCGAAGACCTCCCAGGTGGCGTCGTCGGTGGTGCCCATGGCGCCGCCCCGGTAGCGAGCGTAGACGCCCTCGAGGATGCAGGCCAGCTTCCAGTACCCGAAGGCGACGTAGAAGTCGATCTGGCCGACGTCGCGGCCCGACACGGCGGCGTAGCGCTCGACCATGGCCGAGGCCGAGGGGAAGCCCTCGGCCCGGGTGGCGCTGCCGGGCAGGGCCGAGAAGCCGCTGCCCTCCTCGCCCCAGTAGACGACGAGGAGGCCGAGGTCGGCGAGCGGGTCACCGAGCGTGCAGATCTCCCAGTCGAGCACGGCGGCGACGTCGCCGTCATCGGTGAGCAGGCAGTTGTCGAGCCGGTAGTCGCCGTGGACGATGGCGGCCGGGCCCTGGTCGGGGACCGAGGCCAGCAGGGCGTCGTGGACCTGGTCGATCGCCGGGATCTCGCGGGACTTCGACTTCTCCCACTGCCCGTACCAGCGCTTGAGCTGGCGCTCGATGTAGGCCTCCTTGCGGCCCAGGTCGCCGAGCCCGACGGCGTCGACGTCGACGGCGTGGATGCGGGCCATCACGTCGACGATCTGCTCGCCGGCGTGGGCCCGGGCCGCCGGGCTGATCTTGGCCGCCTCGGCCTCGCCCCGGATCACGTGGCCCTCGACGAAGCCCATCACGTAGAAGGGGGCGCCGTTGACCGAGTCGTCGAGGCTGGCGCCGACCAGCGGGGCGACGGGGACGTCGGTTGGGGCGAGGGCCTCGATGATGCGGCTCTCCCGGCCCATGTCGTGGGCGCTGGCCAGGACCTGGCCGAGCGGCGGGCGACGGAAGACCCAGCGCAGGACGTCGTCGCCGTCGAAGACCCGGTAGGTGAGGTTCGACTGGCCGCCGGCGATGCGCTCGAACCGCAGCGGGGGGTGGACGTCGGCCCGCTCCGCCAGCCAGGCGGTGACGGCCTCGGCATCGATCCCCTGCGGCACCTCGTCGCTCATCGCCCCGACCGTATCGGCTGGTGAGCGGTGCGACCCACGACCGCCTCAAGGTGCCTGGCACCTTGAGGCGGTCAGCGGCGGCGGGCGGAGACCCGGGGGCCGGACCAGGTGACGGCCAGGTCGAGGCCGAAGGCCTCCGAGAGGGGGGCGTCGGCGACCACCTCGGCGATCGGCCCGGCGGCCACCACGCCCCCGGCCCGCAGCAGCAGGGCGTGGGTGTAGCCGGGCGGGATCTCCTCGGGGTGGTGGGTGACGAGGACGGTGGCCGGCGAGGCGGGGTCGGCGGCGAGGGCGCCGAGCCGGTCGACCAGGTCCTCGCGGGCGCCGAGGTCGAGGCCCGAGGCGGGCTCGTCGAGCAGCAGGAGGGCGGGCGTGCCGGCGAGGGCGCGGGCGAGGAGCACCCGCTGGCGCTCGCCCGACGACAGCGTGCCGAAGGGGCGGCCGGCCAGGTGGGCGGCGCCGACCCGCTCCATCTCGACCCGGGCGGCGTCCCGGTCCTCGTCGGTCCAGGTGTGCCACCACGCCTCCAGGGCGGCCCGGCGGCCGGTCATCACCACGTCGAGGGCGTCGACGTCGGCCCGCAGCGAGTCGGCCAGCGCCGCGCTGGTGAACCCGGTGCGGGCCCGCAGGGTGCGGATGTCGGTCCGGCCCGAGGTCTCCCCGTCGACCGCCACCGTGCCCCGGGTCGGGCGCAGCCACAGCCCGGCCACCCGCAGCAGGGTCGTCTTGCCGCTGCCGTTGGGGCCGAGGAGGACCCAGCGCTCGCCGGGCCCCACGGTCCACGACACCCCGTCGAGCAGCGCCCGCCCGGAGCGGACGACGGCGACGTCGTGGAGGTCGAGGGCGGCGGCCATCAGTCGAACGGCGCGCCGGCGACGTCGAGGACGACGAAGCGGTGGCGGCGGCCGGCCCGCAGGCCGGGCAGGTACCAGCGGGCGACGTAGCGGTGGCGGGTCGGGTCGCCGTCGACCGGGCCGACGGCGAGGACGGCCACGTCCCAGCCCTGGTCGTCGGCGGCCGGGCGCCACGGGCCGTCGCCGTCGGAGGCCTCGACCCGGACGAGCGGGGCGTGCCAGTCGAGGTCGCCGGGGGGCGGCCCGGTCCAGGCCTGCTCCCACGAGGCGTCGACCCGGGCCGTGGTGTCGGAGAACCGGGCCGGTCCGTCGAGGGTGACGGCGGCGGTCGAGCCGGTGGCGGCCGGGAGGTAGCGGTGGACCTTGAGGTCGAAGGCCCGCTCGGGGCGGACGTCGGCGACGACGGGCCGGTCGGCGGTGGCCAGCTCGGCGGCCAGGCGACCGGCGTGGCCGGCGAGGAAGGGCAGGGTGCGGGGGCCGTAGAGGGTGTGGCCGCCCTCGTAGTGCTGGAGCTCGTACTCGGCCGGTGTGGCCACGTAGCCCGAGTACTCGTTGGCCACCGACGACACGATCACGTCGCCCCCGTCGGGCAGCGCCGGGCGCACGGCGTCGGCGATCACCCGGCCCGAGCCCACGGTGACCTCGAAGGGGAGTCCGACCAGGGCGGCCGGGCCGATCCGCAGCACCTGGATCGGCAGCACGCGGGGGAAGCCCCGCTTGGGCAGGATCAGCGGCTGGAGCCAGCGGCTCCCGATCACCCACTTCGGGTCGCCCTTGGGCTTGGGCGAGCCGGGCTTGAAGGGGGGGATGCGGTGGACGACCGGGGTGGTGTTCTCGAAGGCCCCGGCCACCAGGCTGGCCCCCACCGCCGGGCGGTCGGGCAGGGTCGTGCCGGCGACGGTGCGGTGCTCGGACCGGTCGAGGTCGACCTCGCGCAGGGCGGTGCCGAGGGCGACGTCGGCGGTCAGCTCCGACGCCAGGTCGTGGTGGAGGTCGGCGGCCGCCGCCCCGATGGCCCGGCCGACCCGGCGGGCCTCGACGTGGCCGGCCATCCCGGGGCGGAGGGCGGGGGCGACGTCGGCGTGGGTGCCCTCGACGGCGCCGACGACCGGGCGGGTGCCGGTGGCGGCGGCGATGCGGTCGGTCGTCTCGCCCACCAGGTAGGCCCACAGGTCGGCGTTGTACTCGGGGGCGTGCATCGAGATCCCGGTGCCGTGGACCGAGAAGACGATCAGGGCGCCGAGGGGGGCGGCGTCGGTGTCGACCCGGACCATGTGGAGCCGGGGGTTGACGGCGACGTAGCGGCGGTGCGGGTCGGTGCGCCGGTCGTCGACCTCGGGGTTGCGGACGTGCGGGGCGATCGAGCGGTTGCGGGTCAGGCCCCAGACGTCGGCCGACCCGACCGCCAGCCGGGCCGGGGCCCGGGTCGCCACCGCCTGCTCCACCCCGCCGGCGATCCGCTCGACGAGGAAGCCGGTCCACGCCGGGTCGAAGCCGCTGCGGTTCGAGGCGAAGCGGTTGTAGAAGTCGGTGCCGAGGAACTGGCCGGGCCCGGCGTGGGTGTGGGTGGCGCCGATCATCAGCCCGGCGAGGGGGACGTCGGTGGTGCCGGCCACGGCATCGGCCACCAGGTGCTGGACGACGGCGGAGCCGCCGAGCAGGTCGCAGGCCACGATCGCCAGCGACGCCCGCCCGGCCCGGAGGTGGAGGACCCGGGCCCGCAGCCGGGTGCGGAACCCGGCCCCGTCGTGGGCGTTGGCCGAGTAGCCGGCCTTGGGCAGCCCCGGGGGCGGGGTGATGTCGACCTCGGCCACGCCTGCCAGCAGCCCGTCGACCGGGTCGAGGACGGCCGGGGCGGCGGGCCGGACGGCGAACCGGGCCCGCGTGGCCTCCCCGTCGAGGAAGGGGGCGAGGACGTCGGCGCCGGGCACGGCCCGAGAGCCTGCCACCCCCACCCCCACCCCCCGAACTCGGTGGGATCCGTGACACCCGGGTGTCACGGATCCCACCGAGTTCGGGGGAGGATCGGGGGAGGACATGCGTCGTCGGGGGGGCGCGGCTCTAGGGTGCCGGCCATGCGCATCGGAGTGCTGGGGGCCACGGGCCCGGCCGGTCGGGGGCTCGCCGTCCGGCTGGCGTCGGTCGGCTACGAGGTCGTGATCGGGTCCCGCTCGAAGTACCGGGCCATGGAGGTCGTGGACACGCTCCACGAGCGCTGGCCGGACCGGGAGCTGGCCATCGCCGCCGCCGACAACGACGGGGCGGCGCAGGCCGACGTCGTCGTCATCGCCACCCCCTGGGACGCGGCCGCCTCCACCGCCGAGGCCGTGCAGGACGCCCTGGCCGGGAAGGTCGTCATCTCGATGGCCAACGCCCTGGCCAAGGTGGGCCACGAGTTCCAGCCCCTGGTGCCGCCGCGGGGCTCGGTCGCGGCCAGCGTCCAGGCCGCCGTGCCCCGGTCGAAGGTGGCCGCCGCCTTCCACCACGTGCCGGCCAAGGAGCTGGGCGACATCGCCCGGCCGATCGAGTCCGACGTGCTCGTCTGCTCCGACCACCCGTCGGCCACCGAGACGACGATCGGGATCGTGTCGAGCCTCCCGGACCTGCGGGCCCTCGACTCCGGCGAGCTGTCGAACGCGGCGCCGATCGAGGCCTTCGCCGCCGTCCTGCTCCAGGTCAACGTCCGCTACAAGACCCGGGTCGCCCTCCGGTTCACCGGCCTCGACGACGAGAAGGTGGCCGGCTCGTGAGCGACGCCCCCATGCGCCTCTACGACACGGCCAAGCGCGAGGTCGTGCCCTTCGAGCCGGGCGAGGTGGTCACGATGTACACGTGCGGCATCACGCCGTACGACGCCACCCACATCGGCCACGCCGCCGTCTACATCACCTACGACGTGCTCCAGCGCCGGCTGCGGGACCGGGGCCACGACACCCGGTGCGTGCGCAACATCACCGACGTCGACGACTCGATCCTCCAGAAGGCCCGGGAGATCGGCGTCCACTACCTCGACCTGGCCGCCTCCGAGGTGGCCAAGTTCGACGACGACATGGAGGCCCTCGGCCAGCTGCCGGTGTGGTCCGAGCCCCGGGCCACCTCGGCCATCCCCGACATCCGGGGCTTCATCGGCATGGTGATCGACCGGGGCCACGCCTACGCCGCCGGGGGGGCCGTCTACTTCGACGTCTCGTCCTCGCCCCGCTTCGGGAGCCTGTCGGGCTACGACCGGGAGACGATGCTGGCGCTGGCGGCCGAGCGGGGCGGCAACCCCGACGACCCCAACAAGCGCGACCCGCTCGACTTCGTGCTCTGGCAGCCCTCGGCCGACGACGAGCCGGCGTGGGACTCGCTGTGGGGCCCGGGCCGGCCGGGCTGGCACATCGAGTGCTCGGCCCTGGCCCTGCGCGAGCTGGGCACCACCATCGACCTCCACGGCGGCGGCGGCGACCTGGTCTTCCCCCACCACGAGTGCGAGGCGGCGCAGTCCGAGGCGGCCACCGGCGAGCCCTTCGTCCGCCACTGGATGCACCAGGCGATGGTGCGGATGGACGGCGAGAAGATGTCGAAGTCGCTCGGCAACCTGGCCTTCGTCAGCGAGCTGCGCAAGACCCACGACGCCCGGGCCATCCGCCTCGCCGTCGTCGCCCACCACTACCGGTACGAGTGGGAGTGGGACGACACGGCGATGCCGGCGGCCGAGGCCCGGCTGGAGCGCTGGCTGGCCGCGGGGGAGGGCGACGGCGCCCTCGACGAGGTGCGGGCGGCCCTCGATGACGACCTCCGCACCGACCTGGCCGTGGCCGCCGTCGACGACGCCGCCGCCCGCGGCGAGGGGATCTCGGCGGCGGCCCGGCTCCTCGGCGTCGACGTCCTCGCCCCGGCCCGGACGTAGCGCCCAGACGTCACCGACCGTGCGCTCGTGTGCACGCTGTGTCAACGGTGTGTGACGAGCGCCCCAGGCGGTCATACCTGTGGCAGCATGCGGGACGTGATGGTGGAGCGATGACAGAGAGGGAGGCCGGGCAGCTGTACCCGGTGGCGAAGGCCGTCATCAAGCCGCTGTTCTCCTTCGCCTGGCGGTTCCACGTCGAGGGGGCGGAGAACGTCCCGGCCGAGGGCCCGGCGATCATCTGCCCCAACCACACCTCGGTCCTCGACTCCTTCTTCGTCCCCGCCGTCCTGCCCCGCCGCATCACCTACGTGGGCAAGGCCGAGTACATGGACAGCTGGAAGACCAAGCACCTCTTCCCGGCCATGGGCATGATCCCGATCGACCGGGGTGGCGGATCGGCCTCGGAGCGGGCGCTCAGCGCGGCGCAGCGGGTGCTGGAGCGGGGCGAGCTGTTCGGCATCTACCCCGAGGGCACCCGCAGCCGGGACGGCGTGCTCTACAAGGGCCACACCGGCCCGGCCCGCCTGGCCCTGCGCACCGGGGCCCCGATCGTCCCCGTCGGCATCCGGGGGGCGCGCGAGGTCATGCCGCCCGAGGCCAAGTACCCCACGCCGTTCCGCCCCGTCGTCATCCGCTTCGGCACCCCGATCACCATGGACCGCTTCGAGGGCCGGGCCAACGACCGCCTCGTGCTCCGCCAGATCATCGACGAGGTCATGTTCTCGATCCGCGAGCTGTCGGGCCAGGAGTACGTCAACCACTACGCCACCAAGAAGGCCGAGGCGCTCCCCACCGAGGTCGCCCACGTCGGCACCCCCCACCCCGAGGCGGCGAACGGGAACGGCTCCACCCCGCCCCCCGACGACCCCGACCCCGCCGCCGCGGTGGCCGACGACCGCCCCCGCAGCGCGGCCGCCGCCCTCGCCGGCGCCCGCCGCCGCTCCGACTGACCGCCACCTACGCTCGGGCCATGACGGCTCGTCCGAACCCGCCGGTGGTCCCGGCCGACACGAGCCCCGAGGTGTGGCGGCGCCAGATGGCGGCGATCGGAGCCAAGACGGTGGGGCAGCGGATCGCCGAGTGGGAGGCGCTCAACCGGGCCGGCGCCGAGATGGAGGAGGCCGCCGTCCGCCGGCGCCACCCCGACTACGACGACCACGACGTGCACCTGGCCCTCGTCCGGCTCCGCTACGGCGACGCCCTCGTGCGCGGCGCCTGGCCCGACGAACCCCTCCGCGACCCCTGATCGAGCTCGGCGCCGCCCTCCGGGCCGTCACCGAGGCCCTCGACGCCGTCGGCGTCCCGTACGCCGTCGTCGGGTCGACGGCCGCGGCGGCCTGGGGCGTCGTCCGCATGACCCGTGACGTCGACCTGGTGGTGATGACCGCCCCTCAGGTCGGTGACGAGCTGGTGTCGACGCTCGTCGGCGACCCCGACCTCGACGTCCCGGAGGGCGAGGCCCGGGCGGCGTGGCGCGACGGCGGCACCTTCAACGTCCTGCACCCCTCGACCGGCGGCAAGGTCGACGTGTTCGTCCACGGGGCCGACGACGCCTTCACCGCCTCCCGGCTGGAGCGCCGGGTGCGAGCCGGTGTGCTCGGCGTCGGCTGCTGGGTGGCCACGGCGGAGGACGTCGTGCTGGCCAAGCTGCGGTGCCGGCTCGCGACCCGGTCGGAGGTCCAGTGGCGGGACTGCGTCGAGATCGCCGCCAACCAACCCCTCGACCGGGCCTACCTCGACCGCTGGGCGGGTCGGCTCGGTGTCGCCGACGACCTGGCCGACCTGCTGGACGGGGTGGACCGGGGGTCGTAGGGGGGCTGGCCCCACCGGGGGGTGGGGGGGTCCCACCGTTCACGGGAACGGGGGCGGTCCGTACGGTCGGGTCATGGTCGACGTCGCCGGTCTCGCCTCGCTCGCGGCGTGGGCGTACCTGCTGGTGTTCGGGCTGTCGGCCCTCGACGCCGTCTTCCCGGTGCTGCCCAGCGAGTCGGTGGTGATCGTGGCCGCGGCGCTGGCCACCAACGGCGACCTCGACCCGCTGGCCCTGTTCGGGGTGGCGGCGGCCGGGGCCCTGACCGGCGACCTGTGCTCGTTCGGGCTGGGCCGCCTGGCCCGCCGCCGCTGGCGCGACCCCGAGGAGCTGGGCGGCCGGCGCCAGCAGCTGCTCGCCTGGGCCCGGCGCCACCTCGACCACCGGGGCGAGCAGGTGATCATCACCGCCCGGTTCGTCCCCGGGGGGCGGACGGCCACCACCTTCTCGGCCGGCTACCTCGGCCTCCGGCGCCGCCGCTTCGTCCGGGCCGCGGTGCTCGGCGCCGTGCTGTGGGCGGCCAACGGCGTGGCCCTCGGCTACATCGGCGGCCAGGTGTCGGAGAACCCCTTCGTGGCCATGGCCGGTGGGCTCACCCTCGGCGCCCTGGCGTCGCTGGCCATCCACCTCGTCCAGCGCCGCCGCCGGGGCGGGCCGCTACCGGGTGGCGGTGAGGACGAGGACGCGGCCGCCGAGCACGACGTGGCCGTCGTCGTCGACGTGGTCGGCGAGGGCGGTGGCGATGGCGTCGACGGCGGCGGTGCGGACGTGGTCGTCGAGCCCGTCGAGGGCGAGGCGGGTGGGGCCGATCTCGGTGGCGGCCGCGGCCGCCGCCCTGGGGTCGAGGCCGCCGCCGAGCGGGAAGGCGAGCCGGTGGGGTGTGGCCGTCGCCCCCGACCACCCGGCCGCCTCGAGCAGCCCCGTCGCCCCGGCGGGGTCGCCCAGTGAGCTGGCGCCGGCGTCGTGGGGGCCGCCGTCGGCGGGCATCGACGCGGTGTCGCCGATCCCGTGGTCCCGGCGGACGGCGAGGGCGACGTGGAGGGGCAGGGCGAAGAGGTCGACCTCCTCACGGTGGCCCCAGACGGCCACGGCGAGGCGGCCCCCCGGCCGGGTGGCCTCGGCCAGCCGGGCGAAGGCGGCCACCGGGTCGCTGAAGAACATGACGCCGAAGCGGGAGATGACGACGTCGTGGGTGGCCGCCGGGGGCGTCCAGGTCACGGCGTCGGCGGTGACCCACTCGATGGGGGCGGCGTCGGCGGGCACCGGGACCGAGGCGGCGGCGTCGAGCATGGCGGCCGAGACGTCGAGGCCGGTCACGGCGCCCTCGGGGCCGACCGCCACGGCGGCCTGACGGGTCGTCGGGCCGGTGCCGCAGCCGACGTCGAGCACCCGCTCGCCGGGGGCGAGGGCGGCGGTGGCGAACAGGACGTCGGAGACGGGCGCGAGCTGCCGTTCGAGGCCCTCGGCCTGGCGGAGCCAGCGGGTCACCCGCTCGCCGGCCCAGGCGTCGTCGTGCGGGGGCGATGTCACTCGGGCGCACGGTAGCCGGGTCGGTACTCTCGCCGGATGCCCGACATCTCGATCACGCTGCCCGATGGTTCCTCGCGCCCGGTGGCCGCGGGGACCACCGTCGGCGGCCTGGCCGAGTCGATCGGACGGGGCCTGGCCAAGGCGGCGGTGATCGGCGTCGTCAACGGCGTCGAGCGCGACCTCGCCCACCCGCTGGAGGACGGCGACGAGGTCGCCATCGTCACCAAGACCGACGAGCGGGGCCTGTTCACGATCCGCCACTCGACGGCCCACGTGTTGGCCCAGGCGGTGCTCGACCTGTTCCCCGGGGCCACCTTCGGCATCGGCCCGGTGATCGAGGACGGCTTCTACTACGACTTCCAGCTGCCGGCCGGCGCCGACGGCAAGCCCGCCACCTTCGCCCCCGAGGACCTCCCCCGCATCGAGGCCCGGATGCGCGAGATCATCGCCGAGACGCAGCCCTTCGTCCGGGTCGACATCGACAACGACCGGGCCCGCGAGGTCTTCGCCGACCACCCCTTCAAGCTGGAGATCATCGACGGCGAGGCCGAGGACCCGACGTCGGTCACGGAGAAGGGCATCGCCCGCACCTACGAGAACCCGCCGAGCACGCCCAAGGAGCGCCCGCCGTTCCGGGGCTACCCGGGCTTCATCGACCTGTGCCGGGGCCCGCACGTGCCCGACACCAAGGCGCACCTCGGCCACTTCGCCCTGACCCGCATCGCCGGCGCCTACTGGCGGGGCGACGAGTCCAAGCCGCAGCTCCAGCGGATCTACGGCACGGCGTGGGCCTCGAAGGCCGATCTCGACGCCCACCGCGAGCGGCTGGAGCAGGCCGCCCTGCGCGACCACCGCAAGCTCGGCGCCGAGCTCGACCTGTTCAGCTTCCCCGACGAGATCGGCTCGGGGCTGGCCGTCTTCCACCCCAAGGGCGGCCTGGTCCGCAAGCTGATGGAGGACTACTCGCGCCGCCGCCACGAGGCCGGCGGCTACGAGTTCGTCTACACGCCGCACATCACCAAGGGCGCCCTGTTCGAGGAGTCGGGCCACCTCGACTGGTTCGCCGACGGCATGTTCCCCCCGATCCACTTCGACGACGAAGGGGGCCCGGAGGGCACGGACTACTACGTCAAGCCGATGAACTGCCCGTTCCACATCCTGATCTTCCGGTCGCGGCAGCGCAGCTACCGGGAGCTCCCGCTGCGGATGTTCGAGTTCGGCGGTGTGTACCGGTACGAGAAGTCGGGCGTGATCCACGGGCTGACGCGGGTCCGGGGGATGACCCAGGACGACGCCCACATCTTCTGCGCCCGCGAGGACATGGCCGAGGAGCTGTCGAGCCTGCTCGACTTCGTCCTCGGGCTGCTGCGGGACTACGGGCTCGACGACTTCTACCTGGAGCTCTCGACGCGCGGCGAGGCCGAGAAGTTCGCCGGCACCGAGGAGGAGTGGGCCGAGGCCACCGCCGCCCTCGAGGTGGCGGCGGGGACGTCCGGCCTGGAGCTGGTGCCCGACCCGGGCGGCGCCGCCTTCTACGGGCCCAAGATCTCGGTCCAGGCCCGCGACGCCATCGGCCGCACGTGGCAGCTGTCGACGATCCAGGTCGACCTCCAGCTGCCGCAGCGCTTCGGGCTGGAGTACGTGGGCTCCGACGGCGCCCGCCACCGCCCGGTGATGATCCACCGGGCGCTGTTCGGCTCGGTCGAGCGGTTCTTCGGCGTGCTTCTGGAGCACTACGCCGGCGCCTTCCCGACGTGGCTGTCGCCGGTCCAGGTGCGGGTGCTGCCGGTGCGGAACGACCACATGGCCTACGCCGACCGCATCGCCGACCGGCTCCGGGCCGAGGGCTTCCGGGCCGACGTGGTCGACGCCACCGAGAAGCTGGGCAACCGCATCCGCAAGGCCAAGGGCGAGAAGCTGCCCTACGTGCTCGTGGTGGGCGACGACGACGTCGAGCACGGCACCGTCGGCGTCAACGCCCGGGGCGGCGAGGTCGAGCGGGGCGTGTCGATCGACGAGTTCGAGCAGCGCCTGCGGGTCGAGGTCCTGGCCCAGACCGGCGGCCGGTGAGCGAGCCCCGGCCGACCGCGTCGGAGGCGGGGGGCGGGCCGTCGCCCGGGTTGGCCCGGCTGTGGGCCGGCTGGCGGTCGGCCTACATCACCCGGGTCTCGACCGACGACGCCGAGCTGCGCCGGGACGCCGAGGGCCTGAGCCTGTTCGAGCGGATCCTCACCGCCGACGTCCCCGACGACGAGGCCTTCGTCGTCCACCGGGGCCGCGCCGTGTCGGTCCTCCTCAACGCCTTCCCCTACGGCACCGGCCACCTGCTGGTGCTGCCGAACCGGGCGGTGGCCGACCTGGCCGGGCTGACCACCGAGGAGAGCGGCGAGCTGTGGACCACCGTCCACGACGCCGTGGCCGCCGTGCGCCGCGCCTACGAGCCCGACGGGGTCAACGTCGGCCTCAACCTCGGCGCCGCCGCCGGGGCCGGTGTCCCCGAGCACCTCCACGTCCACGTCCTGCCCCGCTGGGCGGCCGACGCCAACTTCATGACGGCGGTGGCCGAGACCCGCGTCCTCCCCGAGCCGCTGGCCGAGACCCACCGCAAGGTGACCGACGCCTGGCCCGCTGGGTAGCGTCGGCCCGTGCCCGAGCCCGACGACGAGAAGGTGACCGACGAGGTGGTCGCCGACGAAGAGGTCGCCGACGAAGAGGTCGCCGACGAGGAGGTCACCGACGCCCTCCCCGAGGACCTCGACGTCTCGGGCTTCGTCGGGCCCTACGTCTTCCCCAACAACAACCGCCGCCGGGTGCCCGGCTACCTCTACCTGGCCATGGCCGCCGGGTGCGTGGCCCTGTGGGCGGCCAAGCGGGGCGACGCCGCCAGCATCGTCAACGAGGGCCTGCTGTGGGGCGCCGCCGCCCTCGTCGCCGCCGGGGCCTACTGCCTGCTGTCGGGCTTCGACCTCGACGTGGACGAGCAGGACGCCCTGGTGGTCGCCACCCGCACCGTCGGCTTCCCGGTCGGCCACGCCTCGGCCCAGATGGGGTGGCGGGGCCTCCGCAGCCGGCCGACGTGGCGGATCCTCTGCTACTCGGCCGAGAACCCACCCGAGCGCCGGGCCCTGCTGCTGATCGACGGGGTCGACGGCGAGGTCATCGACTGGTTCGTCGAGGACAACCCCGAGGACTGGAGCGACCTCGACGGCGCCCTCACCGGCACCGGCACCCCGTTCCGGACGGGCGAGTAGCCGAGACCCAGGAGGAGGCCCGGTGGCAGAGAAGAAGGTCACGATCCTGAGCGGGGGCAACCCCCAGATCCCCAAGGGGGACGGCGACGGGCCGGTCCAGGACTACATCGACGCCATGCCGGGGTGGCGGAGCGCCTTCGGGAGGCGGCTCGACGCCCTGATCGTCGAGCGGGTGCCCGGGGTCCGCAAGGCGGTGCGCTGGAACACGCCCTTCTACGGCGTCGAGGGCCGGGACTGGTTCATGTCCTTCAGCGCCACCAACAAGGGCGTCCAGCTGGCCTTCTTCAACGGCACCTCGCTCGATCCGATGCCGCCCAAGCCGTCGAAGGTCGAGGGCACCCGCTACCTCGACCTCGTCGAGGAGGACGGCTTCGACGAGGAGCAGCTGGGGTCGTGGGTCGAGCAGTCGGGCGCCCTGCCCGGCTCGCCGATGTTCTAGGCGTCGACGGCGTCGAGGCGGCGACGGACGCCCTCGACCAGGTGGTCGGGGAGGGGCTCGTAGCCGACGGGCGTGACCCGGAAGCGGCCCCGGCCGGCGCTCAGCGACCGCAGCTCGACGGCGTAGCGGCGGATCTCGGCGGCCGGGACGGTGGCGGTGACGACCTGCTCGCCGCCCTCGCCCGCCTCGACCCCCTCGATGCGCCCCCGCCGCGAGGTCAGGTCGCCCATCACGTCGCCCTGGGCGTCGGCCGGCACGGTGACCTCGATCCGGCTGATCGGTTCGAGCAGGCAGGGCCCGGCGGCGGCCAGGGCGTCGGCGAGGGCCAGGCGGGCGGCGGCCCGGAAGGCCATCTCCGAGGAGTCGACGGCGTGCTCCTTGCCGTCGGTGAGGGTGACGTGGATGTCGACCACCGGGTGGCCGAGCGGCCCGCCCCGGGCCATCGCCTCCTCGACGCCCTTCTGGACGGCCGGGACGTAGCCCTTGGAGATGGCGCCGCCGACGATCTTCGAGTCGAAGGCCAGGCCCGATCCCCGGGGCCGGGGCTCGACCGCCAGGGTGCACACGGCGAACTGTCCGTGGCCCCCGGTCTGCTTCTTGTGCCGGCCCTCGGCCTCGGCCCGGCCGGTGATCGTCTCGCGGTAGGCGATCGCCACCTCCTCGACGTCGAGGCCGACGCCGAACCGGGTCTCCAGCCGCTCGAGGGCGAGGGCGACGTGGGCGTCGCCGACGCCGCGCAGCAGGGTCTGGTGGGTCTCGTCATCGCGCTCGACCCGGATGCCCGGGTCCTCCTCGACCAGGCGGTGGAGGGCGGGGCCGAGGCGGTCCTCGTCGGCCGGCGTGCGGGCGGTGATGGCGACGGCGTGGACCGGCTCGGGCGGGCTGAGCGGGGGCGCGGCGACCGGCCGACCCCGCGGCGCCAGGGTGTCGCCGGTGAGGGTGGCGGACAGCTTGGCCACGGCGCCGATCTCGCCGGCGACCAGCTCGGTCACCGCCTCCTGCTCGGCGCCCCGGACCCGGAGCAGGGCGTGGAGCCGCTCGTCGGCGCCCGAGCGGCTGTTGACCAGGTGGTCGTCGACCCGGATGGTGCCGCTGAGGACGCGGAACATCGACAGGTGGCCGACGAACTGGTCGGTGACGGTCTTGAACACGAAGGCCAGCGGGGGACCGTCGGGGTCGGGGACGACGTCGACGGTGGTGTCGCCGGCGGTGACGGTCACCGGGGGCCGGGCCTGCGGCGACGGGCCGATCTCGCAGATGAGGTCGGCCAGCCGGTCGACGGCGATCTCGGCGGTGGCCGAGCCGCACACGACGGGGAAGACGGTGGCGTCGTCGACACCGACGGCCAGCAGCCGCTCCAGCTCCTCGACCGACGGGACGGCGCCGTCGAGGTAGCGCTCGAGCATGTCGTCGTCGGCCACGACGATCCCCTCGACCAGGGTGTCGTGGACCCGGTGCTCCTGGGCCTCCATGTCGTCGGGGATGGGACCGGTGGTGGCCCGCCCGTCGGCGTAGGTGTAGGCGGTGTCGCTCAGGAGGTCGGCGACGCCCCGGAACCCGGACTCGGCCCCGATCGGCAGCTCCAGCGGGGCGATGCCGGCCCCGAAGCGCTCGGCCAGGGCGGCGAGGGTGGCGTCGAAGTCGGCCCGGTCGCGGTCGAGCTTGGACACGAACACCATGCGGGGCACGCCGTGGGCGGTGGCCGCCCGCCACGCCGCCTCGGTGCCGACCTGGACCCCGTCGACGGCGCTGACGACGAAGACGGCCAGGTCGGCGACCCGCAGGGCGGCCTCGACGTCGGCGGCGAAGTCGGGGTCGCCGGGCGTGTCGAGCAGCGTGATCCGGTGGCCCTTCCACTCCAGGGGCAGGACCGACAGGGACACCGAGTGGCGGCGGGCCCGCTCGGCGGCGTCGTGGTCGCTGGCCGTCGTGCCGTCCTCGACGGTGCCCCGCCGGCCGATCGCCCCGGCCCCGTGGAGCAGGGCCTCGGCCAGCGTCGTCTTGCCCGCCCCGGCGTGGCCGACGAGGGCCACGTTGCGGATGCGGTCCGGAGCGAACGACGCCATGCGCCCTCCTCGGGGGTGGGGTGACCGGAGGGTACAGGCGGGATCGCGGCGGTGCCGGGCGGACGGAGGCGGCGGCGCGGCGGACGGAGGGTGGGGACGGGGCGCCGGATGGGGCATGCTGGTCGGCGGACGGCTCTACTGCTAGTTTTTGCAAGCACCTCCGTCCCAGGGAGTCCGATGTTCGACGGCCAGTTCCGCAGCCAGGCCGAGGTACAGCTCCGGCCCATCGGCACGAGCCTCAAGAAGACCGGCATCAAGGCCGACCACCTGACGATCCTCGGGGTCGTGATGGCGGTGGCCACCGCCGTGGCCGTGGCCAACGGGGCCCTCCGCCTCGGCCTCCTGCTCCTCGTCCTGTGCGCCGTGCCCGACGTGCTCGACGGGGCGGTGGCCAAGGCCTCGGGCACCGCCTCGCCCCGGGGCGCCTTCTTCGACTCGGTCAGCGACCGGGTGGCCGACGCCTTCCTCTTCGGCGGCATGGCCTGGTACCTGTCGAGCCAGCCGGGCGCCGGCCGCATCGCCGTCCTGCCCCTCGCCGTGCTCGGCGCCTCGCTGATCATCAGCTACGAGCGGGCCAAGGCCGAGGCCCTCGGCTACGACGCCAAGGGCGGGCTGATGGAGCGGGCCGAGCGGCTGATCGCCATCGGGCTCGCCCTCCTGTTCCAGCCGGCGATGATCGCCATCCTCTGGGTCATGCTGGCGCTCACCGTGGCCACCGCCGGCCAGCGCTTCGTCAAGGTCTGGCGCCAGGCCAGCACGACGGTGCCGACCCGGGCCACCACCGAGCGGCTCCGGGCCCGCCGCCAGGCCCGCGTCTCCCGCAGCGCGGCGCGGCGCCAGGGCCGCGCCACGGCCCGCGAGCGCTTCGCCGCCCGGGAGCGCACCTTCACCGCCCGCCGGCGCGACACCGACTCCTGAGCGGCGGGCTGTCCGAACGGATCCCGGACCCCACCTACCTGGGGTACCGGGCCGGGGCCCTCGCGGCGCGGGCGCTGCCCGGCCGGACGGTGCCGGCGGTCGCCGACCTGATCGGCAAGGTCGGGGCCCGGCGGCTGGCGTCGCGGCGCCTGATCGTCGAGCGGAACCTGCGCCGGGCCCTCGGCGAGGAGGTCTCCGAGGCCCGCCTGGCCGAGCTGGTCGACGCCTCCTTCGCCTCCTACGTCCAGTACTGGATCGAGTCGTTCCGGCTGCCCGGCACCGCCGCCGCCGACATCGACCGGGGGACGGTGGTGATCGGCTACGAGCACGTCGCCGCCGCCCGGGCCGCCGGCACCGGCGCCATCATGTGCCTGCCCCACCTGGGGGCCTGGGAGTGGGCCGCCTTCTGGCTCAAGGTCGTCCACGGCGACCCGGTCACGGCGGTGGCCGAGCAGATCGAGCCGCCCGAGCTGGCCGACTGGTTCATCGGGCTGCGCAACCGCTTCGGCATCGAGGTGGTGCCGTTCGGGCCCGACGCCGCCTCGGCCTGCGTGCGGGCCCTCAAGGACAACCGGCTGCTCGCCCTGCCCAGCGACCGCGACCTGTCCGGCACCGGTGTCCCCGTCACCTTCTTCGGCGAGGAGACGACGCTGCCCGGCGGCCCCGCCACCCTCGCCCTGCGCACCGGCGCCCCGCTGATCCCGGTCAGCTGCTACTTCGACAACGACCGGCACCTCGGCATCGCCCTGCCCCCGCTCGACACCCAGCGCCGGGGCAAGCTGCGCGAGGACGTGGCCCGCATC
>DASTYI010000015.1:0-29522 GCA_035765045.1 Iamia sp.
GGTCGGGAGCTTCCAGGTTCAGCCGCAGGAGCGGCTCGGTGTTCGACGGCCGGAGGTTGAACCACCAGTCGCCGGCGTCGACCGTCAGGCCGTCGAGGCGGTCGACCGTGGCGCCGGGCCACGTGGCGTCGACCGTGCCGGCGACCTTCTCGATGACGGCCCGGGGGTCGTCGACGGTCGTGTTGATCTCGCCGGACGCGGCGTAGCGGTCGAACGGCTTGCGCAGCTCGGACAGGGCCACACCGGCCTTGCCCAGCTGCTCGAGCACGACGAGGGCGGCGATGCTGCCCGAGTCGGCCCGGAAGTTGTCGCGGAAGTAGTAGTGGGCCGAGTGCTCGCCCCCGAAGGCGGCGCCGGTCTCGGCCATGACCGCCTTGATCAGCGAGTGGCCGACCTGGGTGCGGATCGGCGTGCCGCCGTGCTCGGTGATGATCTCGGGGACGGCCTTCGAGCAGATCAGGTTGTGGAGGATCGTCGCCCCCGGCTCCTTCTCCAGGACGCCGACGGCCACCATCGCCGTGGTGGTCGAGCCCGAGATGGGCTCGCCCCGGTCGTCGACCACGAAGACCCGGTCGGCGTCGCCGTCGAAGGCCAGGCCGATGTCGGCGCCCGTCTCCAGCACCCGCTTGATGAGGTCCTGCTGGTTCTCGACCTGGATCGGGTCGGCCGGGTGGTTGGGGAAGGTGCCGTCGAGCTCGGGGTACAGGACCTCCAGCTCGACCCGCAGCCCGGCGAAGGCGGCCGGCACGACCAGCCCGCCCATGCCGTTGGCGGTGTCGGCGACGATCTTGAGCGGGGCGAAGGCGGCGGTGTCGACGAACGAGCGGACGTGGTCGACGAAGGCGGCCAGGAGGTCCTGCTGGCTCAACCGGCCCGGCTCGCCCGGGTGGTCGGGGACGCCGTCGCGCACCATGGCCTTGATGCGGTCGAGGCCGGTGTCCTGGCCGACCGCCTTGGCCTCCCCGAGGCAGAACTTGATGCCGTTGTAGGCGGCCGGGTTGTGGCTGGCGGTGAACATGGCACCGGGGGCCCGCAGGTGGCCGGACGCGAAGTAGACCATGTCGGTCGAGCACAGCCCGATGTCGATCACGTCGACGCCCTGGGCCTGGGCCCCCTCGGCGAAGGCGGCGGCGAACTGCACGCCGCTGGGCCGCATGTCGCGCCCGACGAGGATGCGCTCGGCGCCCTCGGCCTCCTTGGCGAAGCGGGCGAAGGCGCCACCGATGGCGTGGCAGACGTCGGCGTCGATCTGGTCGCCGACGAGGCCCCGCACGTCGTAGGCCTTGAAGATGGCATCGAGGTCGGCCATGGCCGACCGACCCTAGCCGTCGTGCTCCGGAGGGCCGATCTCCCCGCGGCCGTCGTCCCCCCCCCCCCCCCCCCCCCCGGGTTCCGAGGCGCACCGGCGACGTCGGCGTCGCCGCCCCGCCTCAGAACCGGGTGTCCGGTCAGGGACGGCCGATCTCCTGCTGGCGGCGGAGGAGGAAGCGGCGCTCGGCGTCGTTGGTGGCCCGCTCGTGGGCCTGCTCCAGGGCGGCGACGGCCTCGTCGACCCGGTCGAGCCGGGCCAGCAGCTCGCCCCGGGTGGCGTGGAGCAGGTGGTAGCCGGCGAGGGCGTCGGCCAGCCGGTCGACCTCGGCCAGGGCCGCGGCCGGGCCCTCGACCTCGGCGACCGCCACCGCCCGGTTGAGGGCGACGACCGGCGTCGGGGTCATCGCCACGAGCATGTCGTAGGACCGCAGGATCTGGCCCCAGTCCGTGTCGGCGGCGGTGGCGGCGAGGCTGTGGACGCCGGCGATCGCGGCCTGGAGCTGGTACGGGCCGGGGGCGTCGCGCTGGATGCAGCGGCGGACGATGGCCCGGCCCTCGGCGGCCATGGCGTGGTCCCAGCGGGCCCGGTCCTGGTCGGCGAGGAGGACGACGTCGCCGGCGGCGTCGGTCCGGGCCGGACGGCGGGCCTCGGTGAGCAGGAGGAGGGCGAGCAGGCCGAGGACCTCGGGCTCGTCGGGCATCAGGTCGGCGAGCAGGCGGGTGAGGCGGATGGCCTCGGCGCTCAGCTCGACGTTGGTGAGGTCCGCCCCCGACGTCGCCGTGTAGCCCTCGTTGAACACGAGGTAGAGGACGCTCAGGACGCTGGCCAGCCGGTCGGGCAGCTCGGCGTCGCGGGGGATGCGGTACGGGATGCCGGCGTCGCGGATCTTGCGCTTGGCCCGGACGATCCGCTGCGCCATCGTCGCCTCGGGGACGAGGAACGCCCGGGCGATCGCCGGCGTCTCCAGCCCGCCGAGCAGCCGGAGGGTGAGGGCCACCTGGGCCCGGCGGTCGAGGGCCGGGTGGCAGCAGGTGAAGATCAGCCGGAGGCGGTCGTCGCCCACGGGTCCCACCTCCTCGATCTCGGGCTCGTGGTCGGTCAGGGCGTAGGCCTGCTCGTAGCGGTCCTGGCGGGTCGACTCGCGGCGGATCCGGTCGATCGCCCGGTTGCGGGCCGTCGTCACGATCCAACCGCCGGGGTTGGGCGGCACGCCGCGCTCGGGCCAGGTCCGCGCCGCCTGCACGTAGGCGTCCTGGAGCGCCTCCTCGGCGGTGTCGATGTCGCCGAGGAGGCGGATCAGGGTGGCGACGACGGCGCCCCGCTCGTCCCGGAAGACCTGCTCCAGGACGGCGGCGGGGTCGTCGCCCTCCGGCCGGCTCAGTCCTCCGTCTCCTCCTGGAGCGGACGGACCTCGATCGGCCCGCCCTGGAGGGCGTCGGCCGCCTTGCGGGCCCACTCGAGGGCGGCGTCGAGGTCCGGGGCCTTCAGGATCCAGAACCCGCCGAGGAACTCCTTGGTCTCGGCGTAGGGGCCGTCGGTGAGGAGCATCTCGCCGTTCTCGGTGCGGACGACGGTGGCCGTCTCGGGCGGCATCAGGCCCCCGCCGAACACCATGGCCCCGGCGGCGATCGCCTCCTCGTTGAAGGCGTTGACGCCCTCGTACATGGCCTGCATCTCCTCGGGGCTCATCTCGGGCGCGTCGCCCTCGTAGAAGTCGGGATCGTGGTGGACGCTGAGCATGTACTGCTTCATGGGGGTGTCACTCCTGTGTCTCGGGGCCGGACCGTACCTGCCCTCACCCTGTCCACGAACGCCCCACCCCCCGATCGACACCGCCGAGGAGATTTCTCGAGATTCCTTCCGAAGCGTCATAGGGCGTGTCCTGTGATTGGCTCATAGGCCCGTCCTTGCGACCCTGGTCCACCTCAAGAGTGGAGGAGGGTCGCCACTTCAGGTTCCCGGAGACGAGATTCGGCTCACAGCAGATCGCCCCTGCATTGCAGGACGCCCTAGAGCAAGGGTTCAGGTGTCCGCCACGAGGTCGGCAAAGCCACTAGGGGCGACCAGCCGGGCACCGGCGCGACCGAATGCCGCCTCCCACCGACCCGCTGAGGTCTCTGTGCTCGTCGCCACCACCGGCACGACCTCGTACCCGGCGGCCTCGACCGCCGCGGTGTAGTCCAGGACCTGCCCCAGACCGAGGCGAACCTGGTGGATCTCGTTCTGCCTGGTGATCGACTTCACCTCGACCACCACGAGCCGCGCCCCCGACACCCAGCTGATGTCTGTTCGTGGGACGCCGTCGTAGAGCGGGGTGCGCCCAGCCCGGCGTACGAGGTCGTCCAGGTGCTCGACGGTGGCTTCGTGGTCCCGCAGCCCCTCCGCTGTGGCCTCTCCGTCCACAAGACGTTCCACCGGATCCGCTTGAGCAATGGGACGAAAGGCGTGCGCGATGCCCAACCGGACCCCTCCGACTCGGGTCGTCGAGGCGAACGTACCCCGGGGAGCCTTCGGCGCCACCCGAGGTGTCGGCCAGTACGGCTCGATGGCCTCGTGAAGAGCGATCACGCGAGCCAGCGACCATGACGCCGCTTCGGTTATCCCATCATCGGTTCGCAGGTCGGGACGCTGACGATGAACGGCGATCACCCCCTTCAGGAGGGGACCCTTTCGGCCCGGTGAGCCCGGCCTCCGGATCTCGAACGCTTCGGGTAGGTCTGCTCGCCACTCGATCCTCTCAAGGTGCGGCTCGAGCGCGTCGAACGTATCCCGGTGTCCCGGCACGGTCTCGCATGAGACCGTCAGGCGCTGCCCCTGCTGCAGCGAGACATAGATGTCGAAGTACGTCCGCTCCCGGTCGTGTAGGTACACATAGTGCGGGCGAAGGTTGACCGCGAAGCGACCTGGCCTCGCACGCTCCACCAACGACGAGACCCGCTCGAAGAACTCGGTCCGCCGTTCGCTCACGACGTGCGTTCCGGTCGGCGTTCTGCGCTGGCCGGGAGATCGTAGTGGCCGGCGCGGCCGGACTGGATGATGCGGGCCAGGTCGCGGACGATGCGGAGGCCGTCCCTCACGACACGGACGCTGGAGCGCTCGGCGTTGGCGACCTGGACGGGGACCTCGCGCAGCGACAGGCGGTCGCGCTCGGCCAGGTGGAAGAGCTCGACGTCGAAGGCGAAGCCGTCGACCCGGGTGCGGGAGAAGAGCGAGCGGGCGACGTCGGAGCGGAACGCCTTGAGCCCGCACTGGGTGTCGCGGTGGTGGCCGAGGAGGACGGCGTGGGTCGTCAGGTTGATCAACCGGCCGCCCAGCTCCCGCACGGCCCGGGCCCGGACCAACGTGGCCGTCTCGGTGTGGACCCGGCTCCCGACCACGACGTCCCAGCCCGCCTCCACCTCGGCCAGCAGGTCGGCGATCTGGCCCGGCGGGTACGACAGGTCGGCGTCGGTGAAGGCGATCGTCCGCCCCCCGGCCGCCAGCACGCCGGCCCGCACCGCCGCCCCCTTCCCCCGGTTGGCGGGGAGGACGACGACCTGGTCGGCCCCGGCCTCCTCGGCGGCGGCGGCGGTGCCGTCGCCCGAGCCGTCGTCGACGACGACGACCTCCAGCTCCCCGCCCGGGGCCACCGCCGCCAGCTCGGCGCGGATCCGGGCCACCGTCGCCCCGATGCGGTCGGCCTCCCGGTAGGCGGGGACGACGACGCTCAACCGGGCCCGCCCCGGTGCCGCCGGCCGGTCGACCCGCTCGGCCAGCTCGGCCCGCACCACGCCGAACAGCACCCACCGGTAGGCGACGAAGCGGACCGCCGAGGCCACGGCGATGGCGGGGATCTTGGCCGCCACCAGGGCGGGCGCCGTGTCCCACCCGGTCAGCTCGACCAGCGTGCGGAGCACGACGACGTCGACCGCCCCGGCCAGCACGGCCGTGACCACGAACGCCAGCGGCCGGTGCACCCAGCGGACCGACGGGTCGCCGGCGAAGGTGATCTGCCGGTGGAGCCAGAAGCTGGCCAGCGCCGCCGCCGTCAGGGCGACGGCGTCGGCGACGACCACGATCAGCCCGAGCCCCCGGGCCGCCAGCAGCAGCACCCCGATGTCGACCAGCGTGGCGATCGCCCCGATCGAGGCGAACCGGCGCAGCCGCGCCCTCACGGCCGGGGGTCACCCGCCTCGCCCGGCGGGAGGTCCGGAGGAGGGTCGGCCGACGGGCCACCCGCCGAGGCCGCCCCGCCGGGGTCCGCATCGCCCGAGGCCGGGAGGTCCGACGCCGTGTCGCCCGCCGGCGGGTCGGACGGCGGGGGGTCGGACGGCGGCGGGTCGGACGACGGGGGGGTGTCCGGTGTGGGGGCGGCGGGCCAGGGCGAGTCGGGGGGGACCACCTCGGGGGGGCCGGTCAGGGCGGCGGCGCGGGTGGCGGCGGCAGCCGCGGCGGCGCGGGACTCGGTGCGCTGGCGACGGCGGCGGTCGAGGAGGCCCTCGGGGATGGGGACGGGGCCGAAGCGCCAGAAGCCGATCAGGGCGATGATGCCGAGGAACGTGAGCAGGTAGGCGGCCCAGTCGAGCGGGGTGCGCCCGTAGGTCATGGTGACCTCGGTGTCGGTCGGGACGACGACCATCAGGTTGGGCGCCACCCGGTAGGGCCCCTCGGCCCCCTCGACCTTCCAGTTGGGGAAGTACGACACCTTCACGAGCACCGGCGTGCCTGGCTGGTCGACCTCGAAGGAGAGCGACTCGGCGTCGACCTCGACGTCGGACACCGCCGCCGGCCGGACCTGCTCGGCGGGGAACTCGGGCAGCTCGCGGTCGCCGACCCGGCGGTCGGTCCCGTCCTCGTTGGTGTCGGGCACCTCGGGCAGGTCGACCCGGGGCCAGTCGGCGGGGCCGTCGATGGCGAAGGGGATGTCCCACCGCTCGGGGTCGTTGAACCAGGCGATGGCCGGGTCGAGCCAGCTGTCCTGCACCGGTTCGACGCCCTCCAGCACGACCGGCAGGTGGTCGAGCCCGACGACCATGCGGGTCTGCTGGGCCTGGAGCTCGTAGACGTGCCACGGCCCCGACACCGCCACCTCGGTGAGGCGGTCGTCGCGGGAGGCGGCGTCGACCGCGGTCTGCGACGAGGCCATGTAGTACTTGACGCCCATCAGCTCGAGCTGCTCGATGCCGTTGGCGATGTCGAACGACGTGTAGGCGAGGTCCCGCTGCGAGCACGACCCGGCCTGGGACAGCTTGCACTGGGTGATGAAGTGGTACGGCGTGGTCGCCGAGGATTCGAAGTAGAGGCCCTCCATCGAGCCGATGCACCCGTCGGTGAAGTACGGGAGCATCATCGGCGCCATCGTCGTGCCGTAGGACTGGAGCCGGTCCCGGTTGAACTCCCAGAAGGCCCGGCCGCAGCCGTGGTCGGGGTCCTGGCCGAGCTCGTCCATGGTGGCGACCATGTCCCGGAACTCGGGCCAGCCGCCCTGCCCGTTCGGCACCGCCGCCCCCTCGGGCTGGTCCTGCTTCGCCGGCTGGCCCTCCAGGCCCTTGAAGTTGAACTCGGCCCACCCCGACCCCGGGTTGGTGTAGGTCCGGGCGATGCCGGCCAGCTCGGGTTCGCCCTTGGCGTTGGTGACGCCCCACGGCAGCTGGTCGAGGCTGAGCGGACCGCCGAGGAAGATCAGCACGGCGAGGGTGGCCGGCACGGCGGCGGCGATCCCGACCCACGGCGTGGGCCGCTCGGGGTCGCGGGACAGGAGGATCGACAGGGCCCGCAGCACCTCGCCCACGCCGAGAGCGGCGAGGAGGAACAGGGCGAGGTAGTAGAGCGGCAGCAGCCGGGCGTTCCAGAGCCGGCCGTCGGGGACGACGACGAACCCGAGGGCGCCACCGGCGGTCATGGCCGCCAGCAGGTAGGCGAGCCGCTGCTGGAAGACGATCCCGACGACGAGCCCGACCCCGGCGACGAGCAGCGGGAGGTCGAGGGCGTCGCTCTTGGGGAGGAGGTAGCTGAAGATCGTCTGGGCGCCGTCCTCGCCCGTGGTGGTCTGCGCCGGCCCGAGCCCGGCCTCGACGGCGGTGACCTGGCTGAGGACCCAGAAGGCCACCAGCCCGCCCCCGACCAGGCCGGTGAGCCCGGCGATCGGGGTGACGACGCCCCGCCAGCGCGGCTCGAGGGCGATCCGGGTGGCGGCCACCAGGGCGGCGGCGAGCACCAGGCCGACGAGGAGCATGGCCACGACCTGGCCACCGGTGTCGACGTAGGCCCACACCGTGCGGGTGTCGCCCCCGTTGACGTGGGGCAGCGGCTCCCAGCCCATGTCGTTGACGTAGGCGTGGCGGCCGGCGAAGGGCAGGACCCAGAAGGCGGAGAGCAGCCCGGCCACCGGCCCGACCGGCAGGAACCACCGCAGCCGGTTCCTCCCCGGCCAGACGACCAGGGCCACGGCGGTGGCCCCGATGACGTAGAAGGCCGGGATGATGTGGCACAGCCCGCACAGGGCCAGCAGCACCCCGGCCGTCCCCCGTCCCTTGCCGGTGCGCAGGCCCCGGATCAGGAACCCGAGGTAGAGCAGGGACAGCGTCAGGCTGATCGAGAACGAGAACTCGCCCGCCATCGTCGAGGTCAGGTTGCCGCCGATGATGTTGCCGGTGCCCGAGTTGAGCGTCGGCTCCAGGTTGTAGATGAAGAACAGCGAGCCGAGGGCCAGCGCCGGCGGGATCGGGAACGGCGCGCCCGCCAGGCGGCCGAGGGCCCACGCCGCGATCGGCAGGCCGACCAGACCCGACACCGCGACCAGCTTGAAGGCCACGCCGTAGGGCACCGGGACGACGAGGACGGTGAGGAAGGTGCCGGCGCCGAAGAGCCCCCAGCGGTACCGGTGGAGCCGGGGCACGAACCACCCGAGCGGGATCAGGCCGAGCACCACGGGCAGCGACAGCACGATCAGCGGGTTCCGCACGCCGACGTGGACCACCACGATCAGCAGCATCGGGACGACCATGTAGAACTGGAAGGCCGGGAAGCCGGCGTACCAGTCGGGCGCCCAGGCGTTGAGCTGGCCGTGGGGCAGCGCCTCGCGCATCAGGAACATCGGCCCCCAGACGTGCGAGCCCATGTCGCCGCCGGTCGGCGTGTTGTCCTTGAAGATCCACGCCGGCTGGACCGTCTCGAAGACGAACAGGGCGCAGGCGGTGACGACGACGCCGGTGGCGATCGTCTGCCACGAGGTCCCCCCGATCCGGCGGAGGGCGATCAGCAGGACGTTGCGGACGTGCTCGCCCACGGGGATGGGCCGGTCGGGAGAGGGCGGGCCCTCGTCGGCGGCGGCCTCGCCGGGCTTGGTGAGGTCGACGGTCATCCGCCGATCCCCCCGAGCCGGGCCACGGTGCCGAGCACGTCGCCGCACTGGTCGTCGATCGACGACGAGAGCACGACGAGCGAGATGATCGTGGTCGCGTTGAAGGCCATGTGGGTCACGATGCTGGGGCCGAGGCGGCCGGTGCGGTGGGCCAGGGCGCCGAGCACCAGGCCGAAGGCGACGAGGGCCGGGAGCTGGAGCACCTGGAAGTGGATCAGCCCGAAGATCACGGCGGTCAGGACGAGCCCGAGGGCGACGCCGACCCGGCGGGCCGTGCGGGCCGCGGCCGGGTCCTCGACCGGGAGGTTCCGGGTGAAGGCGGCGACGGCCGCCCGCTGGACGAAGCCCCGGAAGAAGAGCTCCTCGACGACCGGGGCGCCGACCACGGTGATCAGGAAGAGGAGGACGACGCCGAGCGGGTCGTCGGCCTTGTCGGCCAGGCGGCAGGCCGGCTCCTTGAGCTCGTCGGCGTCACGGCCGAGGAGGGCGGTCCACGGCGCCGAGATCAGCGGCACCAGCACCAGCTGGCACGCCACCCCGAGCCCGATCCCGAGGGGCACGTCGGCCCACCGGGCCCGGAGCCCGAGGTCGCGGAGCGAGGCCCCCCGCCGGCGCAGCACGACCAACATCGAGCCGACCATCCCGACCCAGAGCGTCGTCTGGACGAGGGCGATGGCGACGAGCGAGGCGTCGTCGCTCGTCTCGGCCCCGGCGACCGACAGCACGATCCCGCCGAGGATGGCGCTGGCCAGCAGCGTGACCACGGCGGCGACGGCCACCTCCCCCATGCCCCAGGGCGGGGGCTCCGGGACGGCGTCGGGGCGGGCGGGGGCGGGCGAGGGCGCGGTCACGGGTGTGGAGACGTGGGCGCCCGGAGGGTTCCGGCGCGGCACCGACGGGCGAGGTTACCGGTCGGGCCTCCGGCGACCCCGTCGGGCGGGGGCTGGCACCACGGGTGCGACACCGACCGCCAGGACGGACCGGCGCTCAGCTGGCCAGGGCGTTGTCCCCGAAGAGCGGCAGCGGGACGACGTCGCGCCGGTCGCGCAGCTGCCAGCCCCGGGGCACCGACATGCGGTCGGCGTGGGCCTCGCACAGGTCGTGGGTCATCGGGTGGGCCTCGTCGCTCAGGTGCGCCAGCCAGACCGTCGACGTCTCGTACTCGTACGACAGGGTGGTGGTGGCCGCCTGGGAGCAGTCGGGGCGGGCGCAGCGACGGGCCATGGAGAACAAGGGTACCGACCCCCGATCCGTCGCCCGGTGATGGCCGCGTCGGCTGTCAAGCCCCCTACCATGGCGCCATGTCCCAGCAGGGTCCGCCGTCCCCCCCGTCGCCCCCCGAAGGCTCCGGCCAAGGGGGTCGTGGCTCCAGCCCGAGCTCGCCCGGGTGGCCGAAGTGGTCGCTCTACGTGCTGGTCGCCGCCTTCGTCGGCATCATCATCCTCGCCGTGTCGTCGGGGGGCAGCACCGGTGACGAGATCTCGTACTCGGAGTTCCGCGACAAGGTCCTCGACGACCAGGTCGCCTCGATCGAGTTCGACAACGCCTCGGCCAAGATCACCGGCGAGCTGAAGGACGGCACCGAGTTCCGCACCACCGGCTTCCGCGAGGCGCCCCAGGACGTCATCTCGATGGCCCAGGAGCACGACGTCGACCTCAAGCCCAAGACGCAGGGTCCCAGCTTCATCGAGACCTGGTTCCCGCTGCTGCTCCCGTTCGCCTTCTTCGGCTTCCTGCTGTGGATGCTCAACCGGCGGGCGTCGGGCCAGATGGGCAACATCATGTCGATCGGCCGGAGCAAGGCGAAGACCTACTCCACCGAGCGCCCGGGCACGACCTTCGCCGACGTCGCCGGCTACGAGGGCGTCAAGGTCGAGATCACCGAGGTCGTCGACTTCCTCAAGCACCCCGAGAAGTTCGGCCAGATCGGCGCCCGCATCCCCAAGGGCATCCTGCTGGTCGGTCCCCCCGGCACCGGCAAGACGCTGATCGCCCGGGCCGTGGCCGGCGAGGCCGGCGTGCCCTTCCTCTCGGTCTCGGGCTCGGACTTCATGGAGATGTTCGTCGGCGTCGGCGCCAGCCGGGTCCGCGACCTGTTCCAGACGGCCAAGAAGATGGGCCGGGCGATCATCTTCATCGACGAGATCGACTCGATCGGCCGCAAGCGTGGCGCCGGCCTCGGCGGGGGCCACGACGAGCGCGAGCAGACGCTCAACCAGATGCTCAACGAGATGGACGGCTTCGAGGCCACCGAGGGCATCGTGATGATGGCGGCCACCAACCGGCCCGACATCCTCGACCCCGCCCTGCTCCGCCCGGGCCGCTTCGACCGCCAGGTCGTGGTCCCGCTGCCCGAGATGTCCGAGCGCCTCGCCATCCTCGGCGTCCACACCAAGGGCAAGAGCCTCTCGCCCGACCTCGACCTCAACGTCGTGGCCCGGGGCACCCCCGGCATGAGCGGCGCCGAGCTGTCGAACCTGGTCAACGAGGCCGCCCTCCACGCCGTGCGCCAGGGCCGCCAGGCCATCGGCAACGAGGACTTCGAGTACGCCCGCGACCGGGTCCTGATGGGCGCCCGTCGCGAGTCGATGGCCCTCTCGGACACCGAGAAGGAGCTGACCGCCTACCACGAGGCCGGCCACGCCGTCTGCGCCACCCTCCTCGAGCACGCCGACCCGCTCCACAAGGTCACGATCCTCCCGATCGGCATGGCCCTCGGCGTCACCATGCAGCTCCCCCAGGACGACCGCCACAGCTACAACGAGCACTACCTCCAGGACTCGCTCGTGGTGATGATGGGCGGCCGGGTCGCCGAGCAGATCGTCTTCGACGTGATGACCACCGGCGCCGGCAACGACCTGGAGAAGGCCACCAGCCGGGCCCGGCGCATGGTCAGCGAGTGGGGCATGAGCCCCAAGGTCGGCCCCCAGGCGTGGGGCGGCAGCGGCCAGGTCTTCCTCGGCGAGGACCTGATGCACCAGCAGCGCGACAGCTACAGCGGCAACATGGCCAACATCATCGACGAGGAGATCGAGCGGATCCTCCGGGAGGCCGAGGAGCGCTGCCGCACCCTCCTCACCGAGAACCGGGGCGGGCTCAACATGGTCGCCCGCTCGCTGCTCGAGCACGAGACGATCGACGGCGCCACCGTCAAGCGCCTGGTCGCCATGGCCGCCGCCGACCCCCAGCCCAGCGTCGAGTCCACCTCCATCGACTGACGACCCTCCGAAATGGCAATCCCCATGGCCCGTGACGGGTCATGGGGATTGCCATTTCGAGCGCTCAGCCGGCGGCCTCGCGGACGTCGGCGACGGCGGACCACAGATCGGCGGCGGAGGGCTCGCCCAGGAAGCTGGCCCGGACGGTGCCGTCGGGGCCGAGCACCAGCAGGAGCGGGACGGCGTCGACGCCGTAGCGCTCGTGGAGGGCCTTGTCGGCCACGGCGTCGATGTCCTGCACGGCGACGTCGTCGCTCTCCAGCTGGCGGGCCTTCTCCCAGGTGGCCCGGCAGGCCAGACAGGTCGCCGAGCTGAACACGGCCACCATCCACGGCGCCTCGGGCCGGTCGAGGTCGGCTCGGTCGACGTGGTCGGGGACGACCCAGGCCGGGCGGGTCGGGGCGTCGGTGCCGAGCCGGTGGCGGACCACGGCGGCGACGACGCCGGCCCCGGCGGCGAGGGCGAGGAGGACGAGGAGCCGTTCCACCGGGCCAGGGTGCCACCTGGCCGGGGCGGACCCTCAGTCGAGCGGGACCATCCCCTGGCGGAGCGGGATGCCCAGGGTGAGCGAGAGGCCCTGCCCGGACTCCTCGTCGGAGGGGACGGGGAGCATCCGGCGCTCGGCGACGATCGGCCCGTCGGCCGTGACCGTCAGCGTGCGGCGGGCGTCGTCGAGGCCCTCGACGTAGACCTCGCGGCGCTCGCCCGGCTCCAGCGTGAGAGAGGGGGCCGGCTCGCCCTCGGAGTCGGTGCCGGTCGGGACCGACTCGCCGTCGCCGGACGCCGTGACCTCGACCGTGACCGCGGCGTCGCCGGGGTTGACGACGGCGATGCGGGCGACGTCGGTGCCGTCCTCGGGCCCGGTGGCGAACACCCAGCGCTCGGAGCCGACCGGGGTGCCGGTGCTGGCGGCCGTGCCGACGTAGGGCACCGTCCCCTCCCCCGCCGCGGCCAAGGCCCGCTCGGCGATCACGGGCACGCCGTTCTCGGACCGGACGGTGATCGAGTGGACGACGCCGTTGGGGATCTGCTCGATGGCGTCGAGGTCGAAGACGGCGAACTCGCCCGCCGGGACGGTGACCGGGAAGGGGTCGAGGGTGCCGTTGCGCTGCGGGTCGCTCAGGGCGACCTCGATCTCGACCTCCGCCACCTCGTCCCGGGGGTTGAACAGGACGACCCGCTCGTGGAGGAAGCCGGCCTTGGCCCCGGCGGCGAAGCCCCAGGTCACGCGGGGGCCGGGCACCGCCGGCGTCAGGGTCAGGCCCTGGGGCTGGTAGGTCTCGGCCTCGGCCTCCTCGGCGGTGGTCGAGGCGCCCCGGCCGTCGTAGGTCTGGATGCGGTCGACGACGACCTGGCCCCGGGTGGCGACGACGGTGGTGGAGATCACCGCTCGCTCGGTGACGACGCTCGACACGTCGACGGTGACGACGGCCCCGGGGGCGACGGCCAGGCCCTGGAGGTCGGAGGGCTCGCGGACCGACTCCTCGGTGGTGAAGGCCAGGTCGACCCGGGCCTCGCCGGCGTAGGGGTTGTAGATCGCCAGGGTGAGCGAGGCATCGCGGGTGCTGGCGCCGGCGGGCAGGTACCAGGTGTCCGAGGCCCGGGAGTGGCACGGGGCCACGTCGCGGTCGTCCTCGCCGGCCACCTCGTGCTCGACGACGACGGTGCCCCCCTCGACCTCGACCTTGGCCGCCACCCAGTCGGCCTCCAGCACGTCGGCCAGCGGGATGCGCTCGGTGGTGAGGGCCGGCACCTCGAGCGGCTCGACGACCGGCTCCTCGCCCCCGGCGGCCACGACCTCGAGGACGCCCCGGGCCGTGCTGTCGCCCACGTTGGCGACGACGATCGTGCCGTCGGCCGGCGTGTCCTCGCCGGCCGACTGGCCCGGGCAGAACCACGAGCTGTCGAGGGCGTCGTCGGGGGCCGCCACCGGGAGCAGGGTGGCCGGGTCGATCTCGGCGACGGTGTCGTCGCCCCGCCCGGACCCGCCGTCGCGGCCGACGATCAGCCCGCCGACGAGGAGGGCCACGATCAGGACGAGGGGGGGCCAGCGCTTCACGAGCCCGCCTTCCCGTCGTCGCCCGCCGTCGTGCGCTCGGCCAGGGCGGCCACCGCGGCCGCGGCGGCCTCGACCGGGTCGACCACGGGCACCGGGCCGGCGGGCGCCGGCTTGGCCGCGTCGGCCCGACGGCGGGCCCGGGCCAGGACCCGGCCCCGGGCCAGCAGGGCGAGGATCCACAGCACCGGCTGGAGCGCCATCAGGGCGACGTGGCCGGCCGGGGTCTCGTAGGCGAGCGTGGCCGGGCCCGGGGTGGGGGCGTCGTAGCGGGCGGCCCAGCCGAAGGCCTCGTCGTCGGCCCCGTCGCCGGCCAGCTCCCAGCCCTCGGCGGGGGTGGCGGCCACCACGTCGGCATCGGGCGGGACCTCGACCCGGTAGCGGTCGTGGTCCGCCGTGGCCGTGGCGATGTCCTCGACCCCGTCGAGCGAGGAGCCGACGGCGCCGCCGGGGGTGTCGGGCAGCTCGGTGGCGGCGGGGACGGCTCGGGCCATGCCCCGCCACGCCGTGTTCCGGTAGATGATCAGCGACTGGTCGGTGTCGATCCGCTGGAGGTCGAGCTGGGCGGCGAGCAGGTCGGTGAGCCAGCGCGGCGGCGGGGCCACGACGCCGTCGTAGGCCTCGGGGACCGACCGGGTCGGCACCATCACGTAGCGGACGCCCTCGGGCCCGAGCAGCTCGCCGAGGTGGGCGGTCCGGCCGGCGGCGGCCAGCCCGACGGCGGCGACCAGCCGCTCGGTGCTCTCGTGGCGGCGCCCGGCCCACAGGGCGGTGACGTCGGGGAGGCCGTCGGAGGTGGCCAGGGCCACGTCGTCGTCGTAGCGGTGGGCCCCGAGCGGCATGACCTCGGGGTCGCCCAGCCAGAGGATCCGGGCGTCGCGGTCGCCGTCGGCGGCCAGGGGGGTGGCGGCGAAGCGGCCGAGGTCGGCCCGCGGCACCTTCCAGCGGCCGTCGAAGGCGGCCGGGGCCAGCGTCACTCCGCCGACGAGGACGGCGACGGCGGCCAGGATCGACACCGCCTGGCGCCAGCCGAACTGGTAGTGGCGGAGGTCGACCTCGAAGGCGGCCATGCCCAGCGCCGCGCTGAGGGCGAGGCCGGTGGCGGCGGGGACGAGCAGGACCTCGGCGGGCGGCAGGTCGAACGGGAGCACCCCCTGCTCGGCCAGCAGCAGGACGCCCCAGCACGACAGGGAGATCGCCCAGCAGCGCACCGCCCACGCCAGCCGCCAACCCCGGCCGATGACCAGCGGGAGGGCGGCGGCGACGAGGAAGGCCCAGCCCAGCGGGGTGTTGCCGTAGGGCCCGGTCTGGAAGCGGAGCAGCTCGCCGAGGGGGCGCACGGCGGTCTGGTCGGCCCCGACCACGGCGTTCCAGCCGTCGCCGTCGAGCAGCAGCGAGGCGCTCCACGGCAGGTGGAGGACGACGGCCACGACGACGCCACCGAGGCCGGCCCCGACCGCCTTGAGCAGCCCGGCGGCCCGCCCCGCCACCAGCGAGCCGAGCACCAGGCCGACCAGCACGACCCCGGCCAGCGGGATGATCGCCGGGGTCACGACGGCGCCGAGGGCGAGGGCCACGCCGATGCCCAGGGCCCGGGCCGGGGCGCTGGTGACCGAGTCGATGGCGACATCGGCGTCCTCGGGCAGGTCGCGGCGGCCGAACGGGGCCAGGGCCATCGCCCGCCCCAGCCCGAGCAGCACCCACGGCACCACGGCGTAGGCGGCCAGGGCCGAGAGGGTGCCCCGGGCCATGGCGTTGTACGGGATGGGGATGGCGGCGTAGACGACGACGGCGGCGGCCCCGGCCCGGATCGACCCGATCGGCCGGCTCAACCGCCAGATGCCGACCGGGCCGGCGGCCAGCAGCCCGAAGATCAGCAGCTTGCGGGCCGCCCCCATCGAGCCCAGCGTGAGCAGCCCGCCCAGGCCGAACAGCCCCGAGCCGGTGGGCGACGGCCCCGGCCCGCCGCCGGCGGTGGCCCGCCAGCCCGAGAGGTGGTTGCGGAGCAGGTCGAGCGCCGAGTCGGGGAAGGCGGCCATCTCGCCGACCGCGGGGATGGGCTGGAACACCAGGCCCCGGCTGCCCAGGGCGACCAGGCCGAGGGTGACGAGGGCGGCGCCGAGGGCGATCCGGGTCAGCGGGGCCCGGAGCACCCCGGTCAGGTCGCGGCCGGTGGCGGCGAGGGCGGCGAGGCGGTCGTCGGCCGAGCCGACCTGGCCCCGCAGGAAGGCGGTGAGCCGGGCGCTGCCCCGGACCTGGAGCTCGCGGACCTCGGCGTCGGGCACGGCCCGGGAGCGGGCGACGGCCCGGCGGCGCCGGCGGACGGCGCCCAGGTGGCGGAGGTTCCACGTCCACGACCCGGTGATGTCGGCGGCGTGGCGGAGCCGCCCGGTGGCCAGGGCGGCGACCGCCTCGACCACGCTCAGGACGAGGGCCTGGGGCACGACCCGGACCAGGTGGCTCCAGCGGTAGCAGGAGAGCAGCGAGCGGATCTTGTGGCGCTGCTGGAGCCGGCGCCGGTCGTCGACCGGGTGGCGGACGGCGAGGGCCTCCAGGTGGCGGGCCCGGGCCGAGGGGACGACCAGGACCCGGGCGCCGGCGATGTGGGCCCGCCAGCACAGGTCGAGGTCCTCGCCGTGGAGCCGCATCCCGGGGTCGAAGCCGTCGAGGGTGCGGAACAGGTCGGCCCGCACCAGGGTGGCGCCGCCGGCGACGTAGAAGACGTCGCGCACGGCGTCGTGCTGCTCCTGGTCGAGCTCGCCGGGCTCGGCGAAGGGGGCGGGGGCGCCGGTCTTGTCGGCCGCCCCGCCGACCGAGCGGATCAGGCGGGGGTCGTGCCAGTCGACCAGCTTGGGCCCGAGCACGCCGCCGTTGGTGCGGAAGGCCTCCTCGACCAGGGTCCGCACGGCCCCGGGCTCGAGGGCGACGTCGTCGTGGCACAGCAGGAGGAAGGCGGCCCCCTCGACCAGGTCGAGCACCTGGTTGGCGGCGGCGGCGAAGCCCGGGTCGTGGTCGAGCCGCTTGATCCGGGCCTGCGGGAGCACGGCCGCCACCCGGGCCGACGGGTCCACCTCGCTGGCCGTGTCGACGACCAGGACCGAGAGCGGCTCGTAGGTCTGCGCCGCCAGCGACCGGAGCACGTCCTCGAACCAGGGGCCCGGGTCGTGGGTGACGACGACGGCCACCACCGCAGGCGCAGTGGAGGTGGTGTTGAGCTCACTCACGGGCGCGCCAACCTACCGCCTGCCCCCCGCCGCTTCGGGTACCCCCCGGGGACGACGAGACACGGTTCACACGCTCGTCTGCTTGCAACTGTTTAACAGTCCGCGTACGGTAGCCAGCAGCCCGAACCCCCTCCGAGGAGTGCGCGACATGCCCGAGATCACCACCGACGACGTCACCAAGATCGCCAAGGACGCCCTCTACGTGGGGGTCGGCGCCGGTGTCATCGCCTTCCAGAAGGCCCAGGTCCAGCGGGTCCAGCTGACCGAGGCCGTGACCGCCCAGGTCGACGAGGTCAAGAGCCGCATCGAGGCCCTGCTCGGCTCGATCGACGCCGAGGACGTCGTCGCCGACCTGCGCTCGCGGGTCGAGGCCCTCGCCGGCAGCGTCGACGGCCGGGTCAAGCTCGTCGAGGAGCGGCTCGACTCGGTCGAGGAGCGCGTCGAGGCCATCCTCGACGACCTCGAGGCCAAGCTCCCCGAGCAGGCCCGCGAGATCGTCAAGCAGGCCCGCGAGACGGCCAAGGACGCTCGCGAGCAGGTCCGCGCCGCCGTCGGCCGCGCCGCCTGACACCCCCCGCCTCCGACCCACCCCCTGGGGTCGGAGACGTACCCGAGGCCCCGGATCTCCCCCCTGGATCCGGGGCCTCGTCGCGTCCCTAGAGCACCCGCTCCCGGTACTCGGGGGTGTTGAGGAACTGCTCGATCAGGCGCTGGGGCGAGACGCCCCGCTCGACCTCACGGATCCAGAAGTCGAAGCCCTGGGCATCGGGGGCCCGGCCCAGCAGGCCGATGTAGGTCATCGCCACCTGGACCCGGTCGGTCAGGTGGTTCACCGCCGAGGTGGACCCGCTCAGCTGGGCCACCCAGGCGGCCTGGCCGTTGGCCTGGATGGTCGACAGGGCGGTGTTGCGCTCGCTCGTCGTCGGGGTCCGCCCGGTGAGCCGGGGGAAGACGGCGTCGACGAGGGCGGCGTCGGTCTGGGCCGGGCGGTCCGACAGCAGCGTCTCGGCGATCTCGGTCAGGGTCTCGCCCTGGCGGAGCGCCACCATCTCGGCGCGGATCTCGTCGGCCGGGCGGGGCGGGCCGGCGTCGATGCCGAGGTGGAGCCGGATCACCGGGGCGGCGACGCCCCGGAACTCGGCGCTGTCCATGAAGCCCTCGACCACCCGGGCCCCGGACCACGTGGTCCGCAGCCGGGCCGTCCAGTAGGTCTGCCCGGCGGCGTCGGGCGAGCGGCCGAGGAGGTCCCGGTACTGCTGGGCCACGAAGGGCCGGCCGCACGGGAACGGGCTCCACGACGGGCGGGCCCTCTGGACCGAGTCCCGCCGGGGGCCGCGCTTGAACGCCGGCCAGTCCTCGGCGCACAGCGGCTGGTCGGTGGTGACCACCACGGTGCGGACGATGTCGCCGTTGCGCTCGGCGCCCGAGTGGCCCCCGACCCGGTAGAAGGCCGACTGGGCGATGATCGTCTTGCCGCCGAGCTCGGAGATCGACGGGACCGACGACGGGTGGAGGTTCGCGTAGGCGCCGTCGAGGGTGTACTCGGCCTCCATCGCCTTGTCGCGGCCGTCGTAGACCCGGAGCTTGACGCCCGAGGTGGCCACGACCTCCTGGACGCCGTCGCTGTCGACGTCGGCCACGACCACGCCGCTGTGCGACACCATCCCCGAGCAGCCGTCGGGGCGGCCGTTCGAGTTGCACGTCGTCCACTTCTCGGCGCCGTTGTGCTCGTAGGCGGTGAGGTAGCCGTTCTCGGTGTTGACGACGATCTCGCGCCGGCCGTCGTTGTCGATGTCGGCCACCGCCGGCTGGTGCGCCACCCGGCCCCGGGCCGTGACCGGCCAGCCCGGGAGGTTCTGCCGGTTGCGGAGGGTGAAGGCGTAGACCCGGCGGTTGACCGCCCCGTCGCCGAACATCGTGCCGGTGCCGACCACGGCGTCGAGGTAGCCGTCGCCGTTGATGTCGGAGATGGCCGGCGACGACCACACGACCTCGCCCGGGATCGACTTCGGGTAGCCCGAGAAACGGCTGCCGTTGGACCCGTTGAGCGCCCACACCAGCCCGCCCTGGGCCACGCCGAGCGGGTTGCCGGCGTAGATGTCGCCGCCGAGCACGACCTCGTTGCGGCCGTTCTTGTCGATGTCGACGATGGCCGGCGAGGACCAGAGCGTGTCGTAGAGGAAGGCCCGCCAGATCAGCCGGCCGCCGGCCGTCCAGGCGTAGACGGTGTGGTCGTAGCTGGCGGCCACGATGTCCTTCTTGCCGTCGCCGTTGACGTCGCCGATCGCCGGGGTGGCGAAGAAGCCGTCGGGCCGGCAGTCGTTCCCCGGCGGGCAGTTGAGCGGGGCGCCCTGGCGGAGCGTCAGGTCGACGGCGCCGGTCTGGCCGTTGAGCCGGACGACCCGGCCGTCCATGGTGGCGACGACCACGTCGGCCTTGCCGTCGCCGTTGACGTCGTCGACGATCGGGCTGGCGTGGATCTCGGTGGCCCCGAGCGACCGCTGCCAGTACTGGGCGCCGGTGTCGAGCCGGCGGGCCGTGACCGTGCCGTTGGGGGCGGTGACCACCAGCTCGGGGCGGTCGTCGCCGTTGAGGTCGGCGAGGACCGGCGACGAGTAGCGCTCGCGGGTGCCGGTGGCCGTGGCCCGGGTGCCGAAGGTGACGTCGATCGTCGCCAGCTTCCGCAGGGTGGCGTTGGCCGCCCCGGCGGGGGCGGGGGCCGGCCCGGCGATCGGGAGGAGGGTCGACAGCGCCAGGAGCGTCACCCCGGCCGCCGCCCGGAGGCGTCGTGTGCTCATGGGCCCGATCATGCCGCGAACCAGCTGCTCTTCAAGCCCAACATGATCCTCAGCTGTTCGCCGGTGACGGTGACGTCGCCCTTGCTGAAACGGGCCCGGACCGATGTGACCCGGCCGCCGAGGTCGCCCCGGCCGGTGCGCTTCCAGCTGTCGAAGCCGGAGAAGGTGCCCATGTCCCTGCCCTGGCGCTGGTCGAAGGCGGTCTCGATCTGCGCCCGGCTGATCGTCACCGACCAGGTGTGGCTGGGGTTGCCCCGGTGGTCGTCGCCGTCGTCGACCACGGCGGGGAACGTGCCCCCGGCGGTCCAGCCTCCGCTCGAGGCGCCGAACTCGGTGCGGGCGACCCGGCCGTCGGTGTGGACCCGGACCTGGCCGGCGGTGTCCACCACCGCCTTGGTGGTGCGGGGATCCTCGACCCGGGCGATCCCCGAGGCGCCGCTGGCCCGGGTGCCGTATCCGAGGTAGGTCTGGCACGTGCTGGTGTCGCAGGTGGTGGCCCAGCCGCCCCAGCGGGTGTCGCCGGCCAGGGCGTAGGAGCGGGCGGCCACGGCCTGGGCCCGCACGGCGGCGGCGCCCTTGCCGCCCCCGGCGTCGGCCCACGAGGGCGACATCTCCTTGGGCACCACCGAGCGGAGCATCGACTCGGTGGTGACGACGTTGACCGTGACGATCGTGCCCAGGGCGTCGACCGCCCGCATCGTGCCCCGGTAGTAGGTCACCCCGCTGGGGGTGCAGAGCTGCATGAACCGGTCGACGTCGTCGCCCTGGGTCAGCGCCGTGGTGACGTTGACGCTGCCGGCGGTGCGATCGCCGACCAACGTCCACGGCCCGCCGCAGCCGGTGCCCCGCCAGATCCGGAACCGCCCGGCCCCGATCCGGGACACCTTGACGGCGCCGACGTTCGCCCCGTAGCCGTCGACCCGCAGGGCCCTGTCGGTCTGGGTCACCACCAGGTCCCGGCCCTTGGTGGCGGTCAGGTACACCGACTGGTGCGACGCCGGCTTCGTCACCGTGCGGGTGCCGCCGTAGAAGTGGTCGAGGATGCGGGTGCCGCTCCAGCCGTGGTCGACGGCGTAGCCGAGGGCGCCCCACTGCCCCATCCCCCGGCCGTGGCCCCAGCCCCGGCCCTGGAAGGTCACCTCGTCGGGTGAGCAGGCGGCGAGGGGGAGGAGCGCGAGCACGGCGGCGAGGCCGAGCGCGGCGCGGCGGACGGTGCGTCGGGCCATGGGTGCCCATCGGCCCACCCCCCACCCGAGTTGAGCGCCCCCCTCAGACGGGGGGCCGGGCCTCGGTGACGGGGCCGAAGAAGCCGATGACGCGGACGAGGCGGCCCTCGACGCCGACCTGGGCCACCTCGACGCCGTCGACCACCACGGTCCCGTCGGGGGCGGTGAAGGCGAAGGCGTAGCGGGCGTGGCCGTGGTGGAGGTCGATCCCGCTGGTCCGGGTGAAGACGTGGCCCGGGTAGAGGCCCGGCACCGAGGCGGCCAGGGCGTCGATCTCGTCGTGGCCGGTGGCGGCGAAGAGCGGGTCGGCGAAGTGGCCGGTCGGCGCCCAGGCCTGCTCGACCAACCGGCGGCGGCTGGCGTCGTCGGGGGCCGAGAAGGCGGCGAGGTGGGCGTCGACGAGGGCGGCGACGAGCGTGGCGTCCTCGGTCGGGGCGGGGGCGGTGGTCTGCGTGTCGGTCATGGCCCCACCCTCCGCTGATCCCGCCCCGCCGACGATTCCCTGGTGGGTAGGTTGCGGCGCCATGGACATCGTGCTGACGGCGGTCGAGGCCCGGGTGCTGGGGAGCCTCCTGGAGAAGGAGGTCACGGTGCCCGCCACGTACCCGTTGACGATGAAGGCGCTGATCGCGGCGTGCAACCAGAGCACCAGCCGGGACCCGCTGATGGACCTGTCCGAGGCCGACGTGGCCGAGGCGATCGACGCCCTCAAGGCCCACAAGCTGGTGCGCAAGGTGCTCCCCAGCCACGGCGACCGGAGCGTCAAGTACCGGCAGGTCGCCGTCGAGGCCCTGACGGTCGACGAGGCGCAGCGGGCGATCCTCACCGTCCTCCTGCTCCGGGGCCCGCAGACGCCGCAGGAGCTCAAGACGCGGACCGACCGGCTCCACCCCTTCGCCGACCCCGAGGCGGTCGAGGCCACCCTCGCCGACATGGCCGGCTGGGGTGACCCGCTGGTGCGGCTGCTCCCCCGCCGCCCGGGCCAGCGCGACGCCCGCTGGGCCCACCTCCTCTCGGGCGAGCCCGACCTCTCGGCCCCCGAGCCGGCCCCCCGGGCGACCCGGGCCCCGGCCGCCCCAGCCGCCCCGCCCGCCCCGCAGCCCGAGGCCGTCCACGGCCCGCTGGCCGCCCTGGCCGGCACCTGGTCGGGTCCCGACGGCGGGCGGGTCGAGGTCGTCCCCCGGCCCGGGCAGCCGGTGCTGGCCTGGCAGGCCCGGGGCGCCGGCGACGAGGAGGTCGGCTTCCTCCGCCTGGTCGGCGATGACGAGGTCGAGCTGGCCCTGGCCACCGCCTCGGGCCGGGCCGAGGCCTGGCGCGGCCTGGTCGAGGTGGCCGCCGGCGCCCGCGCCGTCGAGCTGGTCCTGTCCGGCCCCGCCGGCGACCGCACCTACCGCGTCGACGCCACCACCCTCACCACCGACACCACCACCCTGACCCGCGTGACCTGACCGTTCTGTCAACCCGCAGGTACCTCTGCGGTACATGCGGGTTGACAGAAGCGTCAGGCGGCGGGGCGGGGGAGGCCGGCGGTCCAGGCCGCGTAGAGGCGGGCGTAGCGGCCGTCGGGGACGGCGACCAGCTCGTCGTGGGTGCCGAGCTCGGCCAGGTGGCCGCCCTCGACCACGCCGACCCGGTCGGCCCGGGCCGCGGTGGTCAGCCGGTGGGCGATCACGATCGTCGTCCGGCCCTCCATCAGCCGCTCGACCGCCGCCTCGACCACGGCCTCGGTGCCCGGGTCGAGCGACGACGTCGCCTCGTCGAGCACCAGCACCGCCGGGTCGGCCAGCGCTGCCCGGGCCATCGACACCAGCTGCTTCTCCCCCGCCGACAGCCGGCTGCCCCGCTCGCGCACCTCGGTGTCGAGCCCGTCGGGCAGCGCCGCGAACCGCTCGCGCACGCCGATGGCGTCGAGGGCGGCGTCGACCTCGGCGTCGGTGGCGCCGGCCCGCGCCACCCTCACGTTGTCGCGGATCGTGCCGTTGAAGAGGAAGCCCTCCTGGGGGACGACGGCGATGCGCTCCCGCAGCGAGTCGAGCGAGGCCGAGCGCAGGTCGACGTCGCCGAAGGCCACCGTGCCCGCGGTCGGGTCGTAGAACCGGGCGACCAGCTTGGCCAGGGTCGACTTGCCGGCGCCGGTCGGGCCGACCAGGGCGATCCGCTCGCCCGGGGCGATGACGAGGTCGACGTCGCGCAGCACCGGGTCGAGGTCGGGCCGGTAGGCGAACGACAGCCCCGAGACGGCGATGGCCCCGGTGGCGGGGAGGGCGACGGCGTCGGCCGCCTCGGGCACGTCGACCTCGGTGTCGAGCACCTCGTAGAGCTTGCGCAGCCCGGCCCCGGCCGACTGGACCTGGTTGAACAGCTGCGACAGCTGCTGGACCGGCTCGAACAGGTTCGACAGCGACAGCACGAAGAGCGCCACGGTGCCGACCGTCAGGGTGCCGTCGACGACGAGCATCCCGCCGATCCACACGACCAGGGCGGTGGCGCCGGTGCCGGCGATCTCGATGACCGGCAGGTACCAGGCCTGGATGCGCACCGACCGCATGTGGGCGCCGTAGAGGGTGCGGTTGCGCGTGCCGAAGCGGCGGGTCTCGGCCCCCTCGCGGGCGTAGGCCTGGATGACCCGCACCCCGCTGATCCCCTCCTGGAGGTGCGACAGCACGAGGCCGATCCGGTCCCGCACGGTCAGGTAGGCGGCGTTCGAGTCCCTCTGGAACTTGATGCTGGCGAGGATGACGAAGGGCAGCGGGATGGCGACCACGAGGAGCAGCTGCCACGACGTCACCGCCAGCAGCACCAGGGTCAGCACGATCAGCAGGACGCTCGACGTGAACTGGAGCAGCCCGAGCTGGACCAGCTCCTGGAGCGAGTCGATGTCCGAGGTCATGCGGGAGACGATCACGCCCGCCTTCTCCCGGTCGTAGAACGGCATCGACAGCCGCAGCAGGTGGCGGAAGACCCGGGTCCGCATGTCGCGCAGGAAGCCCTCGCCCACCCGCGAGATCAGGATGATCTGCCACCGGTTGACCAGGAAGCCGAGGACCGAGGCGCCGACGTAGAGCCCCACGGCGAGGTTGAGGGCGCCCTCGTCGTCGTCCTTGATCCCGTGGTCGATGCCGTAGCGGACGAGGAAGGGGCCGGCGATCGTCGTCAGCGTGTAGACGACCATCAGCACCAGGGCCACGATCAGCGGCCGCCGGTACGGGCCGAGCGTGCGGAAGGCGCGCCGCATCACCTGGCCGGCGGCCCGGCGGTCGAGGCGGTCCTCCTCGCTGACCCCGGCCGAGACGATCACGACCCGCCCCCGATCGGCACCGGGGCGCCGTCGGGGTCGGTGCCGTCGGCCTCCTCGGCCCGCTCGGCGTCGGCGGCCGCCGCCGAGGCCAGCACCTCGCGGTAGCGGGCGCTGGTGGCCAGGAGCGAGGCGTGGGTGCCGTCGGCGACGATCCGGCCCTCGTCGAGCAGCACGACCCGCTCGGCCAGGGCGATGGTGGCCGGCCGGTGGGCGATGACGATCGTGGTCCGGCCCTGCATGACCTCGGCCAGGGCGTCGCGGATCTCGTGCTCCTTGGTCGGGTCGACGGCGCTGGTGGCGTCGTCGAGGATCAGCACCCGGGGGTCGGCGAGGATGGCCCGGGCGATGGCGATCCGCTGCCGCTGGCCCCCCGACAGCGAGTAGCCCCGCTCGCCGATCATCGTGTCGTAGCCGTGGGCCAGCCCGCTGACGAAGTCGTGGGCCCCGGCCAGCCGGGCGGCGTGCTCGACCCGGTCCATGCCGGCGTCGGGGTCGGCGAAGGCGATGTTGGCGGCGATCGAGTCGCTGAAGAGGAAGGTGTCCTCGAAGACGAGGCCGACGCCCCGGCGCAGGTCGTGGAGGGCGACGTCGCGCACGTCGACCCCGTCGAGGCGGACCGTCCCGGCGTCGACGTCGTAGAACCGGCACAGCAGCCGGGCGACGGTCGACTTGCCGCTGCCGGTGCCGCCGACGACGGCGACCGACTGGCCGGCGGGGATGTCGAGGGTGAAGCCGTCGAGCACGGTCGGGCCGTTGGCGTAGCCGAACCGGACGTCCTCGAAGGTCACCCGCCCGACCTCGGCCCCCCCGCCGGCCCGCGCGGGGAGGGCGATCGGGTGGGCCGGCTCGTCGACCTCGACGTCGGTGCCGAGCAGCTCGGCCACCCGGGCCGAGGCGGCCACCGCCCGCTGGGCCATGGCCACGATCCACCCGAGCATCCGCATCGGCCACACCAGCAGGGCTACGTAGGCGTTGAAGGCGACCAGCTCGCCGATGCTGAGGCGGTCGTCGATCACCAGGTGGCCGCCGTAGCCCAGCACCAGCACCAGGCCGACGGTGGGGAGCAGCTCGAGGGTGGGCCAGAACCGGGCCCGGACGGCGGCGCCGGCCATCGAGGCGTCGTAGACGTCGTCGGCCTCGGTCCGCAGTCGGGCCTCCTGCACGGCCTCGGCGCCGAAGCCCTTGACCACCCGCACCCCCGAGACGGTCTCCTCGACCACCTCGGCCAGCTCGGCCGACTCCTCCTGCACCGCCATCTGGGTGGGGAACAGCTCGGCGCTCATCCGCCGGGTGAGGAACACGAGCAGCGGCAGGGCCCCGAGCGCCAGCAGGGTCAGCAGCGGGTTGATCAGCACGAGGATCACGGCGGCGGCGAGGACGGTGACGATGTTGGCCATCGCCAGCGGGATGATCGAGAAGAAGTTCTGGAGCTGCTGGAGGTCGGTGTTGGCCCGGCTCATCACCTGGCCCGTGGCGGTGCGGTCGTGGAACGGGAACGACAGCCGCACCAGGTGGGCGAACATCCGGTCGCGCAGGTGGGCCTCGGCCCGGCGGGCCTCGCGGAAGGCCATGTAGCGGCGGAGCCCGGTGAAGGTCGCCGTGGTGACGGCCACCAGGCCGATCACGATCGCCCAGCGGACGACGGCGCCCTCGTCGCCGGTCTCCATGCCCTGGTCGATGGCTCGCTGCACCAGCGAGGGGATGCTGACCCGGCCGATCGTCCACAGGAGGCCGACGGCGACGCCGGCGGCGATGCCCACCCACTGGGCGCGCATCTGGCCGAGGAGGAGCTTCCACCCCTCGGATCCCCTGCCTTCCTGCACGACCCGTGAGAGTACCGGCGGCCCCCCGAGATCCCGCAGGCGATTCGGCGGAGCCTCGACGGGTACGGTCCGCACCTATGGCCAGGACGGCGACACGGGGTGGGATCGCCTGGCGATCGGCCGACATCACCGCCACCTTCACCCGCCACCTGGCCCGGGTGCGCGACCCGCTCCCCCGCCGGCTGCGGACCGCCTTCACCGAGCTGGGGCCCACCTTCGTCAAGGTCGGCCAGGTGATCGCCTCGAGCCCGGGGCTGTTCCCACCCGACTGGCGCGAGGAGTTCGGCTCGCTGCGCGACCGGGTCCCGCCCTTCCCCACCTCGGTCGCCCGCCGGATCGTCGAGGAGGACCTCGGTCGCCCGGTCGCCAGCGCCTTCGCCCACTTCGACGACGAGCCCCTCGCCGCCGCGTCGATCGCCCAGGTCCACGGGGCCCGGCTCCTCGACGGGCGCGAGGTCGTCGTCAAGGTCCAGCGCCCCCGGCTCGACGAGCAGGTGCGCGACGAGCTGCGGGCCCTGCTGATCGTCTGCGAGCTGCTGGAGCGGATCCCGCAGACGTCGGTCGGCTCGCCCCGAGCGCTCGCCGAGGACTTCGCCCGCACCCTCCACGAGGAGATGGACTTCCGGCTCGAGGCCGAGAACATGGACCGGATGCGACGGGTCCTCGTCGAGTCGCAGATCCACGACTGCCGGGTGCCCGTGGTGCACCACGACCTGGTGGGCCGGCGGGTCCTCACCATGGAGCGGATCGACGGGCTGCGCTTCGACAACGTCCAGGCCATGCACGACGCCGGGATCGACACCCAGCGGCTGCTCCGCCTCGGCGTCCAGACCGTGGTCGAGGGGGTGCTCGTCCACGGCTTCTTCCACGGCGACCTCCACGCCGGGAACATGACGGTCCTCCCCGACGGCACCTTCGTCCTCTTCGACTTCGGCATCGTCGGCCGCCTCACCGAGTCGACCCGCACCCGGCTGGCCACCTACCTGATGGCGGTCACCACCAACGACTACCCGGCGATGGTCCGGGCCCTGCGCTCGTTCGGCTCGGTGCCGCCCGACGTCGACGTCGACGACATGGCCGCCACCATCCAGGAGCTCTACGAGCCCTTCGTCCAGGGCGGCGTCGTCACCGCCCAGCTGGGCGAGCTGATGGACACCATGATCCGCTCGATGGTCCGGTACCGGGTCCGCATCCCCCGCGAGCTGGTCCTCCTCACCAAGCAGATGCTCTACCTGGAGGGGGCGGCCGACACCCTGGCCCCCGACGCCGACCTCCTGGAGGAGCAGAACCTCATCTACGCCACGCTGATGACCAAGTACCCCGACCTGGCCGAGGAGATCGGCCGGGCCCTGGTCCGCGGCCGCGAGATGGACGACGCCATCGCCGCCGGCCACGCCGTGCCCTAGGAGCGGCCCGGCCGGATCGCCTCAAGGTGCCTGGCACCTTGAGGCGATCGCCGCGCTCCTACAGTGGGCGGGGTGACGGCGACCACCGGCTCCGAGCCCGACACCGGGTGGCACGTGCCCCCGCCGGAGCCCAACGCCTTCGAGCGGCTCCGCCAGCGCAAGCCGTGGGCGCCGCCGGCCATCCTCGGCGGCGTGCTCGCCCTGGGCACCGCTTACACCGCCTGGCAGGACCCGAACCGGGGCAGCAGCCTCTTCCCCGGGTGCCCGCTCAAGGAGGCCACCGGGCTCGACTGCCCCGGCTGCGGCGGCACCCGCGCCCTCCACGCCCTCACCCAGGGCGACATCGGCACCGCCCTCGACCACAACGCCGTGCTCACCGTCGTCCTCCCGCTGCTGGCCGTGGCGTGGGGGCTGTGGCTGCTCCACACCATCCGGGTCACCCGGGCCCGGACCGGTCACGCCGACCCGCCGGCGTGGCCGGCGCCGCTGCGGGCCCTCCGCCTCTCGCACCGGGGCTGGCTGGCCGTGATCGGCTTCATGGTCGCCTTCGCCGTGGTCCGCAACATCTCCGCCGTCCCGGCCCTGGACTTCCTCGCCAGCGAGGCCTGACGCCCTCAGTTCGGCCCGCTCCCGGCCGATGACCAGGGCGGAGGCGCCGTGCTGGTCGACGAGCTGATCATCCCTCACCCCGCCGGGGCGGTCCACGTGCGCCTCGACGAGCGCGTCACCGTGCTGGCCGGGCTCGACGCCCCCTCCCGCGCCCGCTTCGCCGACCTGCTGGTGGACGGGCTGGCCGGGGTCGGGCCGGCCACCGTGCGGGGGCGTGACGCCCTGGGCGAGCCGGTGCGGATCGAGCCCGGGGGCGCCCCGGTGGCGGCCGGCGAGGACCTCCGGCGGCGGGTCGTCGTCGGGCCGTCCGAGCTGGGCGGCGCCCCCGAGCCCCCGGACCCGGCGCTGGCGGCCGAGCGGACCGCCGCCGCCATCGCCCACCGCCAGCTGGTGCGGGAGCTGGCCGCCGTCGAGGCCGGGGCGGCCGAGCGGGCCCGGCTGCTGGCCGAGATCGGCGAGGACGAGCCGGCCCGGGACGGGGCGGGCACCCGGCGGCCCGACCTCGACGCCGTGGCCGCCTCCGCCCCGCGGATCGACGCCCTGCTGCTGCGCCGCCAGGAGGCCGGCGACGTGCTGGAGCGCACCACCGCCCTGCTCCGCTCGATCGAGGCCGACACGACGGCCCCGCCGCCGCCCTCGGCCGGCGACCTCCGGGGCGCCGGCGGGCCGCTCGCCAACGGCCTGCTCGCCGCCGTCGACGTCGTCCGCCGGGTGAGCGGCACGACGGTCGAGGCCAGCGCCGACCAGCGCCGGGCCGCGGTCGACGCCCACCTCGCCCTGGCCCGGGCCCGGGCCGACGTCGAGCGCGACCGGGACGCGGCCGAGGCCGAGGTCGCCGCCTGCGACCACGAGCTGGCCGCCCTGGCCCGGGCCGCCGACGTGCCCGTCGGGGTCGAGGGGCCGGGGGCGGCCCTGACCGCCGCCCTCGCCCGGCGTCGCCACCACGAGCCCGGCCCCGACCCGGCCGACCCCGCCGTCCGCCTGCTGGCCCGGCGCCGGTCCTCGCTGCGCGCCCGCATGGCCGAGCTGCCCGACGACGCCGACGTCGCCGCCACCCGCCGGCGCCTGGCCGCGGTGGCCGAGCGGCTGGCCCGGCTGGAGGGCAGCGCCGGGCCGGTCGACGTCGAGCGCACCCGGGCCGCCCTGCTGGGCCGGGTCGCCCGGCTCCGCACCGACGGCATCACCGCCGTCGCCCCCCTCGTGCTCGACG
>DASTYI010000016.1:0-27936 GCA_035765045.1 Iamia sp.
CGGGTCACCACGGCGACGGCGAGGGCGAGGACGCCCTCGCCCCGGGCCAGGGCGCCGATGCCCTCGGTGCGGCGGCCGGTCACGGTGACGGGGGCGCCGACGGCGGCGGTGAGGGTGGCGGCCATCTCGGACCGGACGGGGGCCAGCTTGGGGGCGTCGAGGACGACCGAGCAGTCGACGTTGCCGGGCTCCCAGCCCTCGGCCCGGACCCGACGGGCGACCTCGGCCAGCAGGGCGACGCTGTCGGCGCCGCGCCACTGCGGGTCGGTGTCGGGGAAGTGCTGGCCGATGTCGCCGAGCCCGGCCGCCCCGAGCAGGGCGTCGGCGCAGGCGTGGGCGACGGCGTCGGCGTCGCTGTGGCCGGCCAGGCCCCGGCCCTCGGGGAACGTCACCCCGCCGAGCACGAGCCGGCGCTCCGGGTCGTCGCTCCACGGGTGGAGGTCGAACCCCTGGCCCACGCGCACCTGCATCAGCGCGCCTCGACCAGGTGGCGGGCGACGACATCGGCGTCGGCCGGGTGGGTGAGCTTGACGTTGGCCGGGTCGCCCTCGACCACGACGACCCGGCCCCCGGCCCGCTCGACGAGGGTGGCGTCGTCGCTGGCCTCGCCCCCGGCGGCGTGGGCGGCCCGCAGGGCGGCGGCGGCGAAGGCCTGCGGCGTCTGGACGGCGACCACGGCGTCACGGTCGACGGCTCCGCCGGCCCGCCAGCGCAGGCTGTCGACGACGGCGACCCCGGGCACGGCGGCGTCGGCCCCGGCCCGGACGGCGTCGACCACGGCCCGGAACAGGTCGGCGCCGGCGGCCGGGCGGGCGGCGTCGTGGACCACGACCACGGCGGCGTCGTCCGGCACGGCGGCCAGGCCGGCCCGCACCGAGTCCGAGCGGCTGGCGCCCCCGGCCACGACGACGTCGGCGCCGGGCAGCGGGCGGTCGGCATCGGCGGCGGGGACGACGGCGACCACCCCGGCGGCGCCGGTGCGGGCGGCGGCCAGGCTCCAGTCGAGGACCCGGCGCCCGGCCACCTCGACGTACTGCTTGGCCCCGCCGAAGCGCGACCCGCCCCCGCCGGCGACGACCACGGCCCACACCGGGCCGGCGGCGTTCGGGGCTGCGGTCACCGCCGCAACCTACCGCCGGGGACCCCGCCGTCCCGTCCCCCGACGCTGGCGGGGTGTGCCGTCTGACGTCGTGTCAGGTTCGATGCGAGCACGCATCGAACGCCGTCCGTGTTCTGTGACATGTGACCCGGCCGTTACTCTGAGTCGGTGCCCGAGACCTCCCTGCTCCGTGATGTCCCCCTCCTCGCCGAGCTGACCGACGAGGAGATGGCCGCCGTCGAGGCGGCCACGACGACCACCGACCTGCTCCGTGGCGACCTCCTCTTCGCCGAGGACGACCCTTCGGACGACCTCCACATCGTCCTGAGCGGGCGCATCGCCATCTCGAAGCGGTCGATCGACGGGCGCGAGTCGATGGTGGCCCTGATGGAGCGGGGCGACCTGGTGGGCGAGATGCCGCTGTTCGACGGGCTGGGTCGCTCGGCCGAGGCCCGGGCGCTCGAGGCCTCGCAGGTCCTCACCATCCCCTACGCCCCGCTGCGGGCGATCTACGAGGGTCGCCCGGCACTCCTCTGGGGCGTCGTGAAGCTGCTGGCCGAGCGGCTCCGGAGCACCAACGTGGCCCTGGCCGACTCGGTCTTCCTCGACGTCACCGGCCGCACCGCCAAGCGTCTGCTCGAGCTGGCCGGCGACGACGACGAGTTCGTCCTGCCGATCACCCAGGAGGAGCTGGCCGGCATGGTCGGCGCCTCCCGCGAGCGGGTCAACAAGGCGATCGCCAGCTTCGTCCGCCTGGGCTGGATCGACCAGCGCGAGCGCCGCTACCGGGTGCTCAACCGGGTCGAGCTGACCCGCCGCGCCCGCTGACCGAAGGCGCTCCTCACCCGAGGAAGGCCGCCACCCGGCGCCAGGCGTCGGCGGCGTCGTCGGCCCGGTGGGCAGGGCGGTCGGCGTCGTGGACGAAGCCGTGCTCGGCCCCCTCGTAGACGACCACCTCGGCGCCCGTCGCCTCCAGGGCGGCGGCGTCGGCGGCCGGGACCCACGGGTCCTCGGTGCCCACGATCATCAGGATCGGGGCCGGGTCGCCGGCGGCCAGGACGTCCAGCGGCTCGGCCATCGTCGCCGTCGACCAGTGCTCGGGCAGGCGGACCATGCCGTAGAACGACACGGCCCGGTCGAACCGCCCGCTGGCCGCCGCCTTGAGCGCCAGCATCCCGCCCTGGCAGAAGCCCATCACGGCGACGGGCTCGACCCCGAGGAGGTCGGCGGCGGCCGCCGCGTCGGCCTGGATGCGGGCGTCGTCGAGGCTCCCGGCCGCCGCCATCTTCGCCTCCAACGTCGTCTCGGTGCGACCGGCCCACGAGTCGAAGCAGGCCACCGCCCACCCGTGCTCGGCCGCCAGCCGGTCGCACAGGTCGGCGAACAGGGGCCGCAGGCTCCCGATGTCGGGGATGATCACCACGCCCCGGCGGGCGTCGGGCGGCGTCGCCACGTGGACCGGGGTGCCGGAGGGGAGGGTGGTGCTGCTCACCCCGCCAGCATGGCCGCTGGCGACGCCATCCGGCAGCAGCTCCGCACGACCACGATGACGACGCCCCCGCCCGGCCCGGCGGCCAGCCATCGCCCCCGGAACCGCTTCGGCTCCTCGCCCCGGCGTCCCGGGGTCGCTGCTGGCGTCGGGCCGATCGTGCTCGTCGCCGCCCACCTCGGTCCGCCGCTCGATCGACGCCCGCCGTCGGGCCCGAACCGGGTGACCGACAACCGCGCCCGACCCTCGGACCGGCCGCCGATGGGTGCGTAGGGTGACGTCATGCCCTCGACCGACGACGTGCGCGACGCCGGCGCCCGGGCGGTCGCCTCGCTCCACCAGTCGATCACCGAGCGGCTGGCCCGGCTGATCCGCTCCGACGAGGAGTGGGCGGCGCAGGCCGTCGACGTCGGCCTGGTCGACCGGGATTGGCTGGCCGACCCGACGGCTAACCCGGCCCGGATAGCCCCGCCCACCCAGGTGCTGGAGCGCTTCCTCGAGCGCACCGCCGAGCAACGCCCCTCGGTGCTCGCCAACCTCGGGCTCAGCGCCCTCCAGGCCATGTCGCTGTCCCGGGCCGAGGTCGGGCCGGGCGAGGTGGCGACCCCGACCGAGGTCACCGTCGTGTTCACCGACCTCGAGGGCTTCACCAGCTTCACCGCCGCCGAGGGCGACGACGCCGCCGTCCACCTGGTCGGCGATCACAACCGGCGCTTCGGGCCGATCGTCCGCAGCCGGGGCGGCCGGGTCGTCAAGCGGCTGGGCGACGGGCTGATGCTGACCTTTCCGGCTCCCGAGGCCGCCGTCCTGGCCGCCGTCGAGCTGGCCGGTGAGGAGCACGGGCCGCTCCGGGTCCGGGTCGGGCTCCACCACGGCGAGGCCGTCGTCGCCCACGACGACGTCGTCGGCCACGTCGTCAACGTCGCCGCCCGGCTGACCGAGCAGGCCGCGGGCGGCACCACCCTGGCCTCGGTGGCCGTGCGCGACGCCGTCGGCGACCTGCGGGGTGTGCGGTTCGGGCGGGCCAAGCGCTACCGCCTCAAGGGCCTCGACCCGGTCAGCGCCTGCGCCGTGACCGCCGACTGACCGGCCCCGGCGACCAGACCTAGTTGTAGCGGTCGAGGATCGAGGCCTCGGCCAGCCGGCTGAGGCCGTCCTTGACGGCGCGGGCCCGGAGCTTGCCGACCCCGGCGACGTCGTCGAGCTCGTCGATGCTGGCCCGGAGGATCTTCTGGAGGTCGCCGAAGCGGTCGACGATCGCCTCGACCACCGTCTCGGGCAGACGGGGGATGCGGGCCAGCAGCCGGTGGCCGCGGGGCGACATCGACTCGTCGAGGTCGGGCGGCCCGTCCGACAGGTGCACCGCCGAGGCCACCCGGCGCAGGTCGACCAGGTCGTCGTCGGAGAGGTCCGACAGCGCCCCCAGCGCCTCGGCCAGGTGCCACGAGTCCTCCTCGTGGAAGTAGTCGCGCACGACGAGGCGGCGGTCGTCGCCGATCCCGCCCATCAGCTCCTCCAGCTGGAGGCGGACCAGGCGGCCGTCGTCGCCCAGCTCGATGATGTAACCCTCGATCTCCGCGGCGATGCGGGCCACCATCTCGCTGCGCTGGAGGACGGTGACCACGTCGCGGAGGGTGACGAGGTCCTCGACCTCGAGCGCCGACAGCGCCACCGACACCTCGTCGAGCCGGTCCTTGTAGCGCTCCAGGGTCTGGACGGCCTGGTTGGCCCGGGCGATGACCCGGGGCACGGGGTCGATCTGGTGCTTCTCGTGGCCGACGTAGACGCTGATGACGTTCATCCGCTGCGAGACGGAGATGACCGGCACGTTGATCGACCGGGCCACCCGCTCGGCGGTGCGGTGGCGCGTGCCCGTCTCGGTGGTGGGCACGTTGGGGTTCGGCACCAGGTGGACGTTGGCCCGGGCGATGCGGCTGGCGTTGGGGGCCAGCACGATGGCGCCGTCCATCTTCGACAGCTCGGACAGCCGCTGGGGGCTGTAGGCGGCGTCGAGGAGGAAGCCGCCCGAGCAGATGTTGAGCACCGGCGGGCCGTCGCCCACCACGATCAGCGCGCCCATGCCGGCCTGGAGGATCCGGTCGAGGCCGTCCCGCAGCGGCGTGCCCGGGGAGAGGAGCGCGAGGGCCCGCAGCATCGCCTCACGATCGGCGCTGGCCACGGTCATGGTCGGAGTGTAGAGGTCGCCTGCTCGATGATCGTCGGGCGCCCCCTTCCCCGCTACCGGCCCAGGAGGCCGACGGCGGCGATGGCCTCGTTGAGCGAGCGGACCCGGATGGCCTCGACACCCCGCGGGAGGTCGGGCGCCGAGGTGGGCACGACCGCCCGGGTGAAGCCCAGCCGGGCCGCCTCCGACAGCCGCCGGTCGAGGCTGGTGACGCTGCGGACCTCGCCCCCGAGCCCGATCTCGCCGCAGGCCACCAGCTCGGGCGGGACGGGACGGCCGCTGGCCGCCGAGGTGATGGCCAGGGCGAGGCCCAGGTCGGCCGCCGGCTCGGTGACCCGCACCCCGCCGGCCGCCAGGGCGTAGACGTCGGCCTTGCCCAGGTCGAGCTCCAACCGCTTGACCAGCACGGCGAGGAGCATCGACACCCGGCCCCGGTCGAGGCCGGTGCTCGACCGGCGGGGCTCGGCCAGGCTCGACCCCGCCACCAGCGCCTGGACCTCGACCAGCAGCGGCCGGTGGCCCTCGATCGTGGGGACGACGGTGGAACCCGGCACCCCGGGCAGCCGGTCGGCCAGGAACAGCCCCGACGGGTCGGGCACGCCCTCCAGCCCGACCGCGCCCAGCTGGAACAGGCCCAGCTCGCTGGTGGAGCCGAAGCGGTGCTTCACCGCCCGGAGAAGCCGCAGGGCGTGGTGGCGGTCGCCGTCGAGCTCGAGCACGGTGTCGACCACGTGCTCCAGCACCCGGGGGCCGGCCAGCGCCCCCTCCTTGGTGACGTGGCCGATCAGCACCGTGGCGAGGGTGCGGGCCTTGGCCTCCCGTACGAGCCGCTGGGCGACCTCGCGCACCTGGGCCACGCTGCCGGGGGTGGACGACAGCTCGGGGTCGGCCACGCTCTGGGCCGAGTCGACGATGAGGACGTCGGGCCGCACCTCGTCGACCGAGGCCAGGATGCGGGGGACCAGCGACTCGCCCACCAGCCACAGCCGCTCGTGGATGGCGTCGAGCCGGCGGGCCCGATCGCGGACCTGGGCCGGGCTCTCCTCGGCGCAGGCGTAGAGCACGGTGGCGCCGGCCCGGGCCAACCCGGCAGCGGCCTGGAGGACCAGGGTGGACTTGCCGGTGCCGGGCGCCCCGCCGAGCAGGGTGACCGAGCCCGGCACCAGCCCGCCCGACAGCACCCGGTCGAGCTCCTCGACGCCGGTGGCCACCGGCGCGACCTCGGCGTCGGGGCCCTCGGTGCTGGGCCGGGCCGGGGCGGCGGCGCCCGACGAGCCCCACCCGGCCCACGCCGGGGCGGCAGCGGCCGCGGCCGCCTCGTCGGCCTCCTCGACGAGGGTGCCCCACTCGCCACAGGTCGGGCACCGCCCCACCCACTGGGGCGACGTGCCGCCGCACTCGGTGCAGCGGTGGAGCGTCCGGACCTTGGCCATCCCCCGACCTTAAGCAGGGGGTGTGACACCCACGGCCCTCCCCCGAAACGCGACCGTGGCCCCACAAGAAGCGGTTCTTGTGGGCTGGGTGTCGCGTTCCGGGGTTCTTGTGGGCTGGGGGGCGCGGAAGCGCGACCGTGGCGCACAGGAAGCCTCGGGCGCCGGGCGGGGGGCGGCTGGGGTCAGGGGGTGGTGAAGGTGAGGGTGGGGGGCTCGGGGGGGTCGGACCAGGTGAGGGTGGCCCACCAGCCGGGGTGGTCCTCGCGCACCTCGACGGCGGTGGGGGCGGGCGAGCAGGCCAGGGCGATCGCCCCCACAGCCAGGTCGTCGGGGCGATCGGACCACAGGGTGCGGACCGAGACGGTCGTCGCCCCCTCGGCCGGCACCACGACGGCCCGCACGGCCGACCCGCCCACGACCACGGCGTCGAGGCCGACGGCCCCGTCACCGGCGCTGGCGCCGACCCAGCCGGTGCGGTGGTGGACCGTCACGGGCACGTGCTGGGTGGCGGCGAAGTCGGGGCGACGACCGGTCTCGGCGCCGAGGGCGGCGTCGGCGGTCAGCACGCTCTCGGCCACCACCGGGCCGAACCGCTGGACGTGGCGGCGGGGCAGGTCGGTCCGCAGCGCCAGGTGGGGCACGACGGCCGGGGCGACCAGCGCCACCAGCGGCGTCGACCACAGATCGTGGACGTGGTCGACGCCGGCGTCGAGCGGCCAGGGCAGGACCCGCTCGACCGGCGCCCCGGCGGCCACCAGCCACGGCCCGACCAGGGCGACGTAGCGGTCGAGGCCGAGCCCGTAGGCCCGGATGTACGGCCCGCACATGGCCCCCAGGTCAGCGTGGAACAGGGTGGCGATCCGGGGCCCGAGCACGCCGAGCAGCTCCTCGGCCCGCGGCCCGTAGGCGGGCGACGGCGGGACGACCGCCCACAGCCCGGCGGCCAGCAGGTCGACGCCGTCGTAGGTGGGCGAGCTGTACTCGTCGACGTCGCCATGGCGCCGCACCCGCTCGACCGCCGCGGCCGCCCGGGCCTCGCCGGCGGCGAGCGACGCGGCCGAGCCGTCGTGGGCGCCGAGCCAGCCCAGCAGCCAGGCGTGGAGCAGGTCGGGGTTGGTGTACCAGGGCGGGATGCGGTCGTCGGGCTCGCCGGCCACGCACCGCCGCACGGCGTCGACGACGGCGGCGTGGAGGTCGGCGTCGAGCACCCCGCCGTGGCGGTCGACCACCAGGGCGAGGGCGGTACCGACGAACTGGCGCCAGTTCGGGTCGTAGTCGAGCCACTCGACGGCGCCCTCGGCCGGCGGCGGGGGCTGCTCGGCGGTGACCGGGAACGTCCCGTGCCACGGCTGCCCGGGGGCGTCGAGCTGGAGCCCGACCAGCCGGCGCAGGGTGGCGAGGGCCCGGTCGACCCGACCGTCCTCCAGGTCGGCGAGGGCGCCGTAGGCCGACTCCCGCACGATGTGGAGCCCGAGGGCGCCGAGGTCGATCCCGGGGGCGGTGCCGGGCGGGACCCGCTCGAGGGCGGCGTCGGGGTCCCACAGGTCCTCCCGCAGCTGGCGGAGCCGGTCGAGCAGGGCGGCCAGCCCGGTCACGGGACAGCACCGCCGCCGAGCGCCTCGACCAGCCCGTCGCGGCCCCGCACCCCGAGCTTGCGGTACACCCGCTGGAGGTGGCTGTCGATGGTGCGGACCGACACGACGAGGTGGTCGGCGATCTCCTGGCGGCTGGCCCCGGCCACGACCATGGCGGCGATCTCGGCCTCCCGGTCGGTGAGCACCGGGTGGGCGTCCAGGTCGCCGAGGACCGGCGTGTGCAGCCCCTCCCCCGTCGTCGCCGCCAGGTCGCCGACCCGCCGTCGGGCCTGCGCCCCCTGGCGCTCGTCGCCGGCCTGGCGGGCGATCTCGGCCCACGTCTCGACGGCGTCGAAGCCGGCCCCCATCGACTCGTAGGCGGCCGCGGCCACGGCGAGCCCACCCACGTCACCGTCGATCAGGGCCCGGGACCGCCGGGCGTGGGTGGCGACCAGGCGGCTGTCGGTGCGGCTGGCGACGTCGGCCAGCCCGTCGGCCGCCTCGATCCGGTCGTCGGGGTCGCCGAGCCGGGCGAGGTCGTGCCAGGCGGCGGCCTCGTAGGGCACGACCCCGGCCTGGCGGGCCAGGGCGATCGCCTCGCGCAGGCGGGGACCGGCGGGCAGGCCCTCGGCGGTGTCGAGCCAGGCGACGTAGCGGAGCTCCTCGGGCCGGAAGACGCGGACGGCGTGGTCCGGGAGCTCGGCCCAGGCGGCGAGCGCCTCCCGCGCCGCGGGCAGGTCGCCCTGGGCGACGTGGGCGGCGACGAGGCCGGCCGACGGGTGGGCCAGCCAACCGGGCCGGTGCACCCGGCGCAGGTCGCTGACCGCCTCGCCGAACCAGCGGGCCGCGGTCCGGGGCCGGCCGGCCCGCAGGTGGCAGCGGCCGAGGTGGAGCGCCAGCCAGCCGTGCGACGTCGGGTCGCCCCCCGACGCCGTGGCCCGCTCGACGGCCAGGGCGCCCTCGATCGCCTCCTCCAGCCGCCCGGCGTCGGCCAGCGCCCCGAGCCGGAACAGGAAGGCGATGCCGACGGCGCTGACGTGGACGGTCGGGCTGGCCGAGGCCAGGGCGAAGACGCGGTCGAACTCGTCGATGGCCGCCGCCGTCGCCCCCTCGTTCATGTCGACCGAGGCGACGACGATCCGAGCCTCGATCTCGATGCCGACGTCGTCGTGGCCGACCCACGGCTCCACGAGGGCCCGGGCGGTGGCCTGGTCGCCGCCGAAGGAGCGGAGGCGGGCCTCGAAGACGTCGACCGACGCCCGCAGCGCCGGGGCCGCCGCCCGCGCCCGAGCGGCGGTGGCGTAGGCCTGGGCCGGGTCGTTGGCGTGGAACTGGGAGAGGGCGATGCTGTCGGAGTGGCGGACGACGGCGTCGTCGTCGAGGTCCAGCCCGTCGAGGTCGTCGGTGAGGGCGGCGATGGCCCGGGGGTCACCGAGGTAGCCGAGGGCGACGGTCAGCGCCGTCAGCGCCCGGCCTCCTCCGCCCGCCCGCCACGCCCGGTCGGCCAGGGCGGCGCAGTCCTCCCACCGGCTGAGCCCGGAGGCGGCCTCGGCCGCCCGCACCAGGGCGTCGCGGTCGGTGTCGTCGCGGGGCGGGTCGGCCCACCCGGCGCCGATCAGGGCCAGGCCCCGGGTCAGCGCCGTCTCCTCGGCCTCCGAGGTCGACCGGGCGAGGACGTCGGCCAGCCGGCGCCAGGACGCGGCGGCGTGGGCCGGGTCGCGGGTGGCGCCCAGGGCGCTGGCGACGAGGCGGCTGGCGACGCTGCACCAGAGCACGCCGTCGCGCCCCTCGTCGACCCGCACCAGCCCCCGGCGCTCGGCGTCGGCCAGCGGGGCCGAGCCGCCCAGGGCCTCGGCGTCGTCGATCGTGAGCCGGTCGGCCAGGGCCAGGGCCTCCAGCACGTCGCGGACCTCGGCGGGCAGGGCGTCGACCTGGGCCAGCACCTCGGGGTCGGCGGTGGCGGCCAGGTCGCCGGCCAGGCTCCACAGCCCGGCGTCGCGGACCCAGGCCCCGGCCGCCCGCGTCGCCCCCACCGCGGCGACCAACCACGCCGGGTGGCCGCGGGCCAGGAGCCACAGCCGCTCGCGGGTGGCGGCGTCGACCGGGCCCCCGGCCAACCGCTCGACCAGCTCGTCGCTGCCGTCCCGGTCGAGGGCGGGCAGCTCGACGCGGGCCACGATGTCGCGCCACCACGCCAGCGAGGCGTCGGCACCCCGCGGGTCGGCGCGCACGGTGGCGAGCAGCCGGGCCCGATCGGCGGTCACGGCGTGGTGGAGGACGGCCGACGTGCCGTCGTCGACGGCGTCGAGCTCGTCGACCACCACGACCGGCGGGGGACCCTCACCCGGCCCGTCCGGGCCGACGAGGGCGTCGACCACCTGGGCCAGCGTCGCCGCCGCCACCCCGTCGGGGAGCGGATCGGGCAGCACCCGGTGGAGGGCGCCGAAGGGCCGGTCGGGGGCGCCGACCACGTCGAGCACGACCGTCCGCCGCCCGCCGGCCCGCAGCCGCCGGGCCGCCTCGGCCAGCACGGCCGAGCAGCCCCGCCCCCGCGGCCCCCGCAGCACCGCCCCCGCCCCCTCGTCGACCGACCCGACCAACCGGGCCACCACCCCCTCCCGCCCGACCAGTCCGTCGGGCGCGACGCGTGCTCGGGGCGGGGCGCTCACAGCGGGGACGGTACCGAAGTCACGCGAGCCGGCAGACACAGTCGCGGTGGTACGACCGCCGGCATGTCGATCAAGTCCGGTCTGTACGCCGGCGTGGCCACGATCATCGTGGTGCTGGCCCTGGGCAACCAGTGGAGCTACGAGAACGCCGTGAGCGGCACCTTCGCCGGCCAGACCCGCAACACGATCAGCTTCTACCTCCGCTTCGAGGTCTGGAACCTCAACCCGGACCTCCGGGCCGCCGCCGTGGTCCGGCTGATCCTGCTGGTCGTCCTCACCGCCCTGCTCGGGGTGTTCGTGGGCGGGGGGCGCCCGGCGGCGGCCTTCATCGGGGGGTGGACGAGCTTCCTGGCCGCCTCGGTCGTCAGCGCCGGGGTCTACGGCCTGGTCGCCGACGAGGAGACCCTCGGTGTGGCCGCGCCCGACACCGTCGACACCTTCACCAGGGTCAGCGCCGTGGGCGCCCCCCTCGGCATCTTCGTCGGGTGGGTGGTCGGGCTGGCGGTGCTGCGGGCCACGCTCGACGAGCGCCAGGAGGCCGAGGAGGCCGCCCCCGCCCCACCGGCCGTCGATCCGGGCCCGGCGCCGACGGCGGACCCGCTCCCCCCGGCGGCACCGGCCCCGCACTGATCCCCGGCGGTCCGCCAGCGGCTGACGGGAGGTGGTGGTAGACCCGGGCCATGGCGATCAGGTCCGGTCTGCTGGCAGGGATCACCACCGTGCTGCTGGTGCTGGTCCTCGGGAACGAGCGGGTCATCGAGGAGGCCCGGGGCGGGGGCGACCTTGCCTTCCAGACGCGGACCAGCGTCACCGGCCAGCTCGGCTTCCAGGTCTGGGACCTGCCGTCGGAGATCCGCACCGCCACCGTCGTGCGGCTGGTCCTGCTGGTCGGGCTCACCGTCGTGCTGGGGGCGATCGCCGGGCGGGCCCGGCCGCTGGCCGCCTTCGTCGGCGGCTGGTCCGCCTTCCTCGTGGCCGCCGTCGTCAGCGCCGGGGTCTACGGGCTGGTCGTCGACGATCGCTTCGTCGCCCGCCCGGGGGCGGACACGATCGACAGCTTCACCGTCACCGCGTCCTTCGGCACCGCGCCGGGCATGTGGCTGGGTTGGCTCGTCGGCCTGGCCGTCCTCGTCGGCAGCCTCGGCCAGGACCGCCGCTCCCGCCCGGCCCCGTCGCCGCCCCCCGGACCGTCCTGGGGCGCCCCCGCACCACCGCCGCCGTGGGAGCAGCAGCCGGCACCGCCCGCCGCGCCCTCGCCGCCGCCGCCCGCCGGGCCGGTGATCGGGGCGCCGCCCGATCGCACCCAGGTCTACGGCCAGCCCGACCGCAACCCCTAGGGCCGGGTGGTGCGGAGCGACTCGGGGTAGTCGCCGGTGGCCTTGGCCCAGGCCGAGGCGGCGGCCCGCTGGGCCAGCAGCCGGATCACCCCGACCAGGGCGCCGGTGACCAGCGCCCAGGCCAGGGCCTCGCCCCAGCTGACGTCCTGGTGGGCCGGGTTGCCGGGCGCCTCGCGCCGGGCGACCGCCTTCCACACCCTCTCGACCACCGGCTTGGTGGCCATGACCGCACCGATGGCGGCGGCGCTGGCCACCCCGTTCCACACCTGATCTTCGTCGAGGCTCACCGGCGCCTCCTTCCCGGTACGGTCGCGTCCATGCGCATCGACATCCCGGACGGGGCGGACCCGATCATGCACGTCTGGGGGGCGATGGTCCCGGGCATCGGCCCGGCGGCGGCAGCCTTCTCGGGCAAGGTCTACGAGTGCTCGACGCTCGGGCTGCGCGAGTTCGAGGCCGCCCGGCTCCGCATCGCCCAGGTCAACGGGTGCCTCTTCTGCCAGGACTGGCGGACCGACCGCGACGGCGAGACGGTCGAGGACACCTTCCCCGAGGCGGTCACGGCCTGGCGCACCACCGACGCCCTCGACACCCGGGCCCGGCTGGCCGCCGAGTACGCCGAGCGCTTCGCCCTCGACCACCACGGCCTCGACGACGAGTTCTGGGACCGCATGAAGGCCGCCTACACCGACGCCGAGATCGTCGAGCTGTCGATGTGCCTGGGGTCGTGGATCGCCTTCGGCCGGCTCAACCGCGTCCTCGGCCTCGACACCGCCTGCACCCTGCCGTCGCACTGATCCCGGTGTGTCGGCGGCAGGGGGAGGGGTAGGGCTGGCGGGTCCCATCGCGAAGGAGAGATCCCATGCCCAGCGCCTACACCGCCCCCGGTCTCGAGGAGTCGGAGGCCGAGAAGGTCCGTGAGGCCCTGCAGAACCGCCTTCTCGCCCTGATCGACCTCCAGCTCACGCTGAAGCACATCCACTGGAACGTGGTCGGCCCGAACTTCATCGGCGTCCACGAGATGCTCGACCCCCAGTACGCCGCCGTCTCGGAGATGGTCGACGACGTGGCCGAGCGGATCGCCACCCTCGGCGGCCAGCCCCTCGGCACCCCCGGCGCCATCGTCCAGGGCCGCAACTGGGACGACTACTCGCTCAACCGGGCCCTCACCCACGAGCACCTCGCCGCGCTCGACTCGGTCTACGTCGGGGTCATCGAGGACCACCGCAACGCCATCAAGGTCGCCGGCGACATCGACCCCGTGTCGGAGGACCTCCTCATCGGCCAGACCAACCAGCTGGAGCTGTTCCACTGGTTCGTCCGGGCCCACCTCGAGGACAAGGCCGGCAACCTCGACACCTGAGCTCCCCGGGATGCGCGACGAACCCCCGGCAGCGTGGCCGGGGGTTCGTCGCGTCCGGGGTGATCCGGACCGGATCGGGGGAGCCGTCAGGCGGTGGGGGCGTCGGCGGGGCCGGCGGCCTTCTCCAGCTCGACCGTCGGGGGCTCGAAGCCCTCGATGGCCCGGAAGACGATGTCGGGCTTGTCGTCGTCGTCGGGGTTGGGCTCGACGTCGACGATGATGATCTGCCCGGCGCTGTACTCCTTGTAGAGGAGCTTCTCCGAGAGCGGGTCCTCGACGAAGCGCTGGATCGCTCGCCGCAGCGGGCGGGCGCCGAGGGTGGGGTCGTAGCCCCGATCGACCAGCAGCAGCTTGGCCGCCTCGGTGACCTCGATGCCGATGCCCTGGCCCTCGAGCTGGACCTGCGTGCGCTTGATCATGAGGTCGACGATGGTCGTGACCTCCTGCTTCGACAGCTCGTGGAAGACGATGGTCTCGTCGATCCGGTTCAGGAACTCGGGTCGGAAGTGCGCCTTGAGCGCCTCGTTGACCTTCTCCTTCATCTTCTCGTACGTGACCGCCTCGTCGGCCCGGCCGAAGCCCACGTTGGCCTTGCGGAGGTCCTGGGTGCCGAGGTTCGACGTCATGATCAGGACGGTGTTGCGGAAGTCGACCGACCGGCCCTGGCTGTCGGTGAGCCGCCCCTCCTCCAGGATCTGGAGGAGCGTGTTGAACACGTCGGGGTGGGCCTTCTCGATCTCGTCGAAGAGCACGACGCTGAAGGGCTTGCGGCGCACCGACTCGGTGAGCTGGCCGCCCTCCTCGTAGCCCACGTAGCCGGGGGGCGAGCCCACCAGGCGGCTGACCGTGTGCTTCTCCATGTACTCCGACATGTCGAGCGTGATCAGCGACTGCTCGTCGCCGAACAGGAACTCGGCCAGGGTGCGGGCCGTCTCGGTCTTCCCGACGCCCGAGGGGCCGAGGAAGATGAAGCTGCCCGAGGGGCGCTTCGGGTCCTTGAGCCCGGCCCGGGTGCGGCGGATGGCCCGCGACACGGCGGCGATCGCCTGCTCCTGGCCGACGACCCGCTTGTGCAGCTCGTCCTCCATGCCGAGGAGCTTCTTGGTCTCCTCCTCGGTGAGCTTGTAGACGGGGATGCCGGTCCAGATCGAGAGGACCTCGGCCACCGCCTCCTCGTCCACCTGGTCGTAGAGGTCGACGCCGGAGGCCTTGATCTCCTCCTCCAGCTTGTCCTTCTGGCCGAGGAGCTCCTTCTCCTCGTCGCGGAGCTTGCCGGCCTCCTCGAAGCGCTGGGCCTCGACGGCCTCCTTCTTGCGCTTGACCACGTCGGCGAGCTTGTTCTCCAGCTCCTTGTAGTCCGGCGGGGTCTGCATCCGCTTGATGCGCAGCCGCGAGCCGGCCTCGTCGATCAGGTCGATGGCCTTGTCGGGGAGGTGCCGGTCCGAGATGTAGCGGTCGGCCAGGTTGGCCGCGGCCACGAGCGCCTGGTCGGTGATGGTGACCCGGTGGTGCTCCTCGTAGCGGTCGCGCAGGCCCTTGAGGATCTCGATCGTGTGGGCCACGGTGGGCTCGTCGACCTTGATCGGCTGGAAGCGGCGCTCGAGGGCGGCGTCCTTCTCCAGGTGCTTGCGGTACTCGTCGGTGGTGGTGGCGCCGATGGTCTGGAGCTCGCCCCGGGCCAGCATCGGCTTGAGGATGCTGGCGGCGTCGATGGCGCCCTCGGCCGCACCGGCCCCGACGAGGGTGTGGATCTCGTCGATGAAGAGGATGATGTCGCCGCGGGTGCGGATCTCCTTGGTCACCTTCTTCAGGCGCTCCTCGAAGTCGCCGCGGTAGCGGCTGCCGGCGACCAGGGCGCCGAGGTCGAGGGTGTAGAGCTGCTTGTCCTCGATGGTCTCGGGGACGTCGCCGCCGGCGATCGACTGGGCCAGGCCCTCGACGATGGCGGTCTTGCCCACGCCGGGCTCGCCGATCAGCACCGGGTTGTTCTTGGTGCGGCGGCTGAGGACCTGCATGACCCGCTCGGCCTCGCGGCTGCGCCCGATGACCGGGTCGAGCTTCTTCTCGCGGGCGAGCTGGGTGAGGTTGCGGCCGAACTGGTCGAGCACCAGCGAGCCGCTGGGCGAGGCCTCGCCCGAGCCGCCCGAGGTGGCGCCGGCCTTCTCCGAGCCGGAGCCGCTCTGGCCCGAGCCGGGGCCGGAGTAGCCCGAGAGGAGCTGGATGACCTGCTGGCGGACCCGGGACAGGTCGGCCCCCAGCTTCACCAGCACCTGGGCGGCCACGCCCTCGCCCTCACGGATGAGGCCGAGCAGGATGTGCTCGGTGCCGATGTAGTTGTGGCCGAGCTGGAGGGCCTCGCGCAGGCTCAGCTCGAGGACCTTCTTGGCCCGGGGGGTGAAGGGGATGTGGCCGGAGGGCGACTGGGTGCCCTGGCCGATGATCTCCTCGACCTGCTTGCGCACCGCCTCGAGCGAGATCCCGAGCGACTCGAGCGCCTTGGCGGCGACGCCCTCACCCTCGTGGATCAGCCCGAGGAGGATGTGCTCCGTGCCGATGTAGTTGTGGTTGAGGAGGCGAGCCTCCTCCTGGGCGAGCACCACCACCCGGCGGGCCCTGTCGGTGAACCGTTCGAACACTCTTGCCTCCCTCGACGGGACCGGGGTGGTTCCCGTGTGGGTTCGTGGACCGATCCTACCGCCCGCCTCCACCTTCCCGGCCCCTGGGGAGGTGGAGGGGGCGACGGGCCTCCCCCGCGGCCCCTCCCGTGTCCGAACCATCGGTCGGACGGGCCGGCCGGACATGGGCCGAACGACCTAGTTCGTCCGGGGGTGGGTCAGAGGGTCACGTCCCGCTCGGTCCACTTCCCGAGAGCGGGGCGGCGCCAGGTGGCGAAGGCGTCGAGGGCCTCGCCGGTGGTGGGGGCGACGACGATGCTCGAGCGGACGTCGGCGGCGAGGAAGCCGTCGGCCACCGCCCGGTCGAGGAGGGCGGCCGCGGGGGCCCAGAAGCCGGCCACGTCGACGAGCCCGATCGGCTTGTCGTGGACCCCGAGCTGGGTCCAGGTCATCGTCTCGAACGCCTCCTCGAAGGTGCCGATCCCGCCGGGGAGGGCGAGGAAGGCGTCGGACAGCTCGGCCATGCGGGCCTTGCGCTCGTGCATCGAGGAGGTGACCTCGAGCCGGGTGATGTCGCGCTTGGCGACCTCGGCGGCGTCCAGGAACTCGGGGATCACGCCGGTGACGTCGCCTCCGGCGGCCATGCAGGCCGCCGCCACCCGCCCCATCAGCCCGACCGAGCCGCCGCCGTAGACGAGGCCGATCCCCCGCTCGGCCAGGGCCCGCCCGGTGGCATCGGCCTCGGCCCCGTAGGCCGGGTCGGTGCCCGGGTTCGACCCGCAGAAGACGCACACCCTGGTCAGCTCCACCCGCCGATGCTGCCACCCGCCCCCCCCCGTACTGGCGATCGGATCCGACGGGTTCCCGTCGGATGTGATCGCCAGTTGCGAGACTGGGGCGGTGGAACGCCGGGTGACGCCCCTGGAGCGGGGGGTGCTCGGCGGCCAGGCCGTCTTCCGCTACCTGGCCTGGGCGTGGATGGCCGTCGTCCTGTGGGTGTCGCGGCGGGAGGTGACCGAGCCGGTGCCCGCCGTCGGGCTGTGCGGGCTGACCCTCGTCGCCTCGCTCGCCCTCGGGGCCGCCTCGCGCTGGCGGCCGGCGCTGCTCTTCCGCCCGGCCGTGGTCGCCGCCGAGGTCGGGCTCGGCACCGGGTTGCTGGTCGCCGACGGCTGGGTCTACGGCGGGCTCCACCGGGTCTCGTTCGGATCGGCCTGGCCCATCTCCCCCGCCCTGGCCGCCGGGATCACCGGCGGGCCCTACGTCGGGATCGCCGCCGGCACCGTCATCGGGCTCGGCCGGTGGGGCGGCACGCACCTCGACGACCTCGGCTCGCCCGGCCTCCTCTCGCTGCTGTCGACCACCTTCCTCTACGCCCTCGCCGGGGGCGCCGCCGGCCTGGTGATGCGGCGGCTCCAGCAGGCCACCGACGAGATCGCCGCCGCCCGGGCCCGCGAGGAGGTGGCCCGCACCCTCCACGACGGCGTCCTCCAGACCCTGGCCGTCGTCCAGCGCCGGTCGACCGACGCCGAGCTGGCCACCCTGGCCCGCAACCAGGAGCGGGAGCTGCGCGAGTTCCTCTTCGGGATCGACCGGGCGCCCGGGAGCCTGCTGGCCGAGCTCCGCCACGTGGCCGCGGCGGCGACCGCCCGCCACGGGCTCGACGTCGAGGTCACCGCGGTCGAGGAGCCGGGCGCCCTGCCCGCCGAGGTCGTCCGGGCCGTGGCCGCCGCCGTCGGGGAGGCGCTCACCAACGCGGCCAAGCACGGCTCGGCCACCCGGGCCGTCGTCTTCGTCGACCCCGACGAGGACGCCGGCCACGTCCAGATCTCGGTCGACGACGACGGCACCGGGTTCGACGTCGACGAGGTGCCCGAGGGGGTGGGGCTGGGCCGCTCGATCCGGGGGCGCATCACCGAGGTCGGGGGCCGGGTGCGGGTCCGCTCGACCCCCGGCCGGGGCACCGAGGTGCGGTTGACGCTGCCGCTCCCGGACGGTGCCGACGGGCGCTGACCGGTACCGTCCGGCCATGGAGGGACCGACGTCCACCCGCCGCCACCTGGCCCAAGCCGCCGTCCGCCAGGCCGACGACGACCTCCCCTCCCTCCTCGTCCGGCCCCTGCGGGTCCCGTCGTGAACCGGTTCCGCCGGGCCTACGCCGCCTTCGCCACCACCCGGGTGGCCCGGTTCCTCTCCCGCCACGTGTCGTGGCGGCTCGACCCCGTCCTGCTCCGGCTGACCGGGGGCCGGTTGGCCAGCACCCTCGTCTTCCCCACCGCCGTGCTCGAGACCCGGGGCGCCCGCACCGGGGCCCGGCGTCGCAACGCGGTCATCACCGTGGCCGACGGCGACCGCACCCTGATCGTCGCCTCCAACGCCGGCGACCCCCACCACCCGGCCTGGTTCCACAACCTCCGGGCCGACCCCGACGTCCTGCTCGGCGGGCACCCGGTCCGGGCCACCGTCGTCACCGACGAGGCCGAGCGCGACCGGCTGTGGGCCCTCGCCGACGCCGTCTTCCCCGCCTTCGCCCGCTACCGGGCCGACGCGGCGGCGACCGGTCGCACCATCCCCGTCGTCGTCCTCGAGCGGCGGCCGTAGGCCTCAGCCCTCGGCGTCCTCCTCGACGCCGGCCTCGGCCTCGGGGGCCTCGGGCGGGCCGGTCGGCGGGTCGGCGTCGGCCGGCACCCGGACCAGCAGGGCCCCCGGGCGGGACCGGTACCGGAGCGGGCCCCGGACGGTGTCGACCTCACCGTCGACGGCGACCAGCACCCGGTGGCCGTGGGCGTCGATCGTGACCTCGGGGGCGCAGGCCGAGTCGAGGTGCGGGGTCGCCGTCGCCCCCCGGAGGGCGGCACCGACGGCGAGGCGCACGAAGCGACGGCGGGTCTCGGCCTTGGCCACGTAGCAGCACAGGACACCCCGGGCGATCTCGGTGCGGGCGCCGATGCCCCGGGGACCGATCTCGTAGGTGTTGTTGCCGACGAACACGAACGGCGACCGCTGGTCCCACGTCTGGCCGTCGACCTCGATCTGGAGCCGGCGGGTCGGGAACCGGCGCAGCACCCGCCACGACGCCAGCGGCACCGCCCGCACCTTCCCCCAGCCCCGGGTCGACCGGATCTCGTCGCGCAGGTCGACCATCACCGGGTACAGCCCGATCGAGGAGTTGTTGACGAAGGTCCGCCCGTTGACCTCGGCCACGTCGACCGCCACCGTCTGCCCGTCGACGATCACCTCGGCCGCCCTGGCCACGTCGATCGGGATGCCCAGGTCCTTGGCGAAGTGGTTGAACGTGCCCAGCGGGAGGATGCCGAGCGGGGTGCCCGTGCCGGCCAGGGCGTCCGCCGCGGTGCCGAGCGTGCCGTCGCCCCCGGCCACCACCACGACGTCGGCCCCCCGGTCGGCGGCCATGCGCACCGACAGCCCGACCGCCATCCCGCCGACGGCCCGGACCGACGCCTCGACCCCGAGCGGGGCGAAGGCGTCGAGGACCCGCTGGCGCTCGGCCTCGACCGCGTCGCCGTCCACCGAGCCGGCCCCGCAGTTGATGACGACGTCGATCTGCACCGGCGCACCGTACCCAGCGCCGTCGTCGGGGGCAGGGCCGTGCCAGGATGGCCCGATGTCGAAGCTCGACGCCGTGCGGGTCGTGGTGGCCGACGACCACCAGATCTGGCGCTCGGGGCTCCGGGCCGACCTGGGCGAGTCGTTCCACGTCGTGGGCGAGGCGGCCGACGCCGACGAGGCCATCGAGGTCATCGGCCGGGCCAAGCCGGACCTCGTCGTCTGCGACCTCAACATGCCCGGCGGCGGGGGGATCAAGGTGGCCCGCACCTGCGGCGAGGACACCCGCATCGTCATGCTCACCGTCAGCGAGGCCGAGCGCGACCTGCTCGACGCCGTGGCCGCCGGCGCCGTCGGCTACCTCGTGAAGTCGACCCCCTCCGACGAGCTCCGCACCGCCCTCTGGAAGGCGGCCCAGGGCGAGCCCGTCTTCTCCCCCAGCCTCGCCGCCCTCGTGCTCGGCGAGTTCCGGCGCCTCAGCAAGACCGGCGGCGGGGGCCAGGCCCTCTCCGAGCGCGAGCGCGAGGTCCTCCAGCACGTGGCCAAGGGCCACACCTACCGCCAGATCGGCGAGGACCTCTACATCGCCGAGAAGACGGTCGAGAACCACGTCCGCAACATCCTCGGCAAGCTCCACCTCTCCCGCAAGCAGGAGCTCATCCGCTACGCCCTCGAACACGGCATCGAGTGAACGCCCCGTTCTGTCCATCCCCGTGAACCTGTGGGGTTCACGGGGATGGACAGAACGAGCAGTCAGGCGGCGTCGAGGTGGGCGCGGACGACGCGGTTGAAGGTGCCGGCGTGCTCGGCCTGGACCATGTGGGCGCCGCCGCGGATGACGACCAGCTCGGCGGTGGGGATGCGCTCGGCCAGCTCGACCGAGTCGCCCCGGGGGGTGAGGATGTCCTGGCTGCCGACGGTGACGAGGGTGGGCACCCGGATGGCGGCCAGCTCGTCGGCCATGGCGTCGTCGGTGGCCAGGATGGCCCGGGCCTGGGCGGCGAAGCCGTGGGGCGGGACGTTGACCACCAGCGGGGCGAGGAAGGTGGCGAGCGGCCACACCCGGCGCAGCGAGCGGGGTCCCATCAGCCAGCGGATGTTGTCCCGGACGAAGACGCCCATCCCCTCGCGCTCGGCCACCTCGACCCACTCGGCCAGCAGCTCGCGCCGCCACGGGAGGTGTCGGCAGGCGGTGCAGGCGAGGGTCAGCGACCGCACCCGCTCGGGCGCCCGCACGGCGATGATCTGGGCCAGGATCCCGCCCATCGACACCCCGACCACGTGGGCCGAGTCGTGGCCGGTGGCGTCGAGCACCCGCAGGGCGTCACGGGCCATGACCTCGAGGTCGTAGGGCCCGACCGGCTTGTCCGAGCTGCCCACCCCCCGGTTGTCGAGGGCGATGCAGCGGTAGCGGGACCCGAAGGCGCGGCGCTGCATGATCCACGCCCGGTGGTCGGCGCCGAGCCCGTGGACGAGCAGCAGCGGCTCGCCGTCGGCCGGGCCCCACACCTGGTAGTGGAGGCGGACGCCGTCCTCGGCCCGGACGTAGGCCATCAGGGGAGCCCCGCCAGGTGGTCCGTGGCCGAGTCTAGGAGGGCCTGGACACCGGCGCGGGCGGCGTCGACGAGGTCGGCCACGGCCAGCGGGCCCCGGCCGTCGGGGTGGGCGACGGGCTCGCCGACGAGGAGCCGCCAGCGCCGGCCGACCTCGGAGCCGACCAGGGCGACGGGCACGACGGCGGCCCCGGTGGCCAGCGCCGGGGCCAGGGCGGCGGCCGCCAGCGGGCCGGCCCGGCGGGGCAGGTCGCGCCCGAGCGGGAGGCCGACGAGGTGGCCGGCGCGCAGCAGGCCGGTCAGCTCGTCGGGGCGGTCGACGACGGCGCCCAGCATCCGCCCCACGGTGGCGATCGGGGCCACGTCGACCAGCCCGGGGGTGCGCACGGGACGCCCGGTGGCCCGGTGGACGCCCCGGGCCAGCACCACCGGCTCGGACAGGCCCAGCACCCGGTTGTGGACCAGGACGGCGGGCCCGGTGGCCGGGACGCGCTCGGGCCAGTGGGCCTCGACGCGCCAGCGCAGCCCGACGAGAGGCGCCACCAGGGCGACGACGTCGGCGTCGAGCCCCCACTCGTCGACCGGGTGGGTGCCGTCGACCCGCCGCCGGGCGAAGGTCCCGACGTTCATACGTCCTCCGACCCCACCCGCCACCCTGAGCGCATCGGCTTCGCCGATGCCGTCTCGTCGAGGGGCCGGTGGGCCACGTCGAGGTGGACGATCTCGGCCCACTCGTAGAGGTCGTGGACGACGTCGACGGTCGACCGCACCGGCGCCCGGCCCAGCACCTCGGCCCCGCGGGCGCCGTCGGCCCCCCGGCCCCGGGTCAGCAGCTCGATGACGTGGGCCGGCAGCGGCGCCCCCACGAGCTCGCAGCCGGCCCGGGCGGCCAGCCAGCCGAGCCCGAGGGTGGGGATCGGGATCCGCCCGCCCAGCCGCACCGCCTGGAACGGCGTGACCGCCCCCGGTCCGACCACGTTGACCGTCCCGTCGACCCCGGCGTGGAGGGCCCGCACGACCGCGGCGGCAGCGTCCTCCTGGTGGAGGAGCGAGAACGGCGGGTCGGCCACGGCCGAGACGGGCACCGCCGGCAACCGCAGGTAGCGGCCGAGCGGGCTCGGGATGTGGGGACCGACCACCGGCGCCAGGCGCAGGATCGTGACCGGGACGTCGGCGGCGACGGCCGCCTGCGCCGCCACCTCCTCGACCCGGGCCAGCGTGCGGCCCCACGGCGTCGTCGGCCGGGGGTGGACCGTCTCGTCGGGGCGCTGCGGCCCGCCCCGGGGCCGGCCGTAGACCTCGATCCCGCTGCGCACCACGATCCGGTCCAGCGAGACGCACTGCGCCGCCGCCCCCAGGGCCACCAGGGCAGAGGCCTCCGACAGCGTCGCCGCCGTGCGGGCCGGCACCCGGGCGCTGGGCTCGTAGACGCCGAGGTGGACGACGGCGGTCGGCTCCAGGTCGCGCACCACGGCCACCGTGCGGGCCCGGTCGCGAGGGTCGACCCGGTGGAACCGCGCCTCGGGGATCCGGCCCCGGGGCGGGTCGATGTCGACCCCGACGATGGCCTCGACCTGCTCGTCGGCCTCCAGGAGGTTGGTGACGCGCGTCCCCAGCTCGCCCCCCATCCCGGTCAGCAGGACGCGCACGAGACCGTCAGTCGACGTTCTTCTTGAAGATGAGCCGCAGGCCGTGGAGGGTCAGCCAGGGCTCGATCAGCTCGATCGAGCGGGTGTAGGGGCCGATCAGGGAGGCCAGCCCACCGGTGGCGATGATCGTGGCGTCGCGCCCGACCTCGTCGACCATCCGGTCGACGATCCCGTCGACCTGGCCGGCGAAGCCGTAGACGGCACCGGCCTGGAGGGCGTCGACCGTGTTGCGGCCGACGACGCTGCGGGGCTCGGCCAGGTCGATGCGCCGGAGGGCGTCGGCCCGCTGGTACAGGGCGTCGAGGCTGATGTCCACACCGGGGGCGATGGCGCAGCCGAGCAGCTCGCCGTTGGCCGAGACGGCGTCGTAGGTGGTGGCGGTGCCGAAGTCGATGACGATGGCCGGGCCGCCGAAGACGTCGATCGCCGCCACCGCGTTGGCGATGCGGTCGGCGCCGACCTCGCGAGGGTTGTCGGTCAGGACGGGCATGCCGGTGCGGACACCGGGCTCGATCACGACGGGCCGGAAGCCGAAGTAGCGCTCGACCATCCGGCGGAAGGCGGCCGTCGCCCGGGGCACGACCGAGGAGATGACGATGCCGTCGATGTCGTCGTCGAACGAGAAGCCGTGGAAGCCCAGGAACTCCTGGATGGTGAGGGCGTGCTCGTCGGAGGTCCGCTCCGCCTTGGTGGCGATCCGCCAGTTGTCGAGCAGGCCCTGCTCGCAGCGCGACGTGCCCTCCCGCACCGGCCCGTCGGCGTCCGCGCCCTCGTAGAGGCCGATCACGGTCTGGGTGTTGCCGATGTCGATGGCGAGCAGCACCGGGCGATCCTCCGGATCCGGGGGCCGACGGGCGCCAGCATCGCCGCTCCCCCCACCCCGCCGGAAATCCACCTGCATCCCCCGAACCGGCGATCAGATCCGCCGGCAACCCGTCGGATCCGATCGCCAGCTCCCGGGGGGGGTGGGGGGCGACGAGATCGTCAGATCTGGGAGAGGCCGCCGTCGGCGGCGACGGGTGGGGCGTCGAGGCCGGTGCGGGCCCGGGACCGACGGCCGGTGCGGAGGCGACGCTCCAGCCAGGTGGCGATGCCGGTCAGCGCCAGGTTGATGACGATGTAGATGGCGGCGATCACCATGGCGGTGGGGATCACGTTGCCGACGTTGGTGTAGATGCGCCGGCCCGACCGGAGCAGCTCGGGGTAGGCGACGATGAAGCCGAGGGCGGAGTCCTTGAGCAGCACCACCATCTGGCTGACCAGGGTGGGCAGCATCGTCCGCACCGCCTGCGGGAGCTGGACCAGCCGGGTGACGGCGCCGCGGGTCAGCCCGATGCTGAGGGCGGCCTCGACCTGGCCGGCGGGCACGGCCCGGATCCCGGCCCGGAAGATCTCGGCGAAGACCGAGCCGTTGTAGAGGGTCAGCCCGACCACCAGGGCGGTGAACGGCTCCAGGGCGTTGCCGGTGATGCGGGGGATGCCGAGGAAGGCGAAGAAGATCAGCAGCACCAGGGGGATGGCCCGGAACAGCCCGACGAAGCCGGTGGCCAGCCAGCGCACCGGCCGCACGTGCGCCCGCTGGGCCACGCCGAGGACGACCCCGAGCACCAGCGCCAGCACGAGCGCCAGGCCGGCGGCCCGGAGCGTGGCGCCCAGCCCCCGCAGGAGGATGCGCTGGACGCCGGCCCCGCCGAAGGGCTCCCAGTAGGCGGCCCGGAACTGGCCGGTCTGCTCCAGCCGCCAGACGACGAAGCCGACCAGCGGGACCAGCACCAGCACCACGGCCAGCACGCTGCCGACCAGGATCCGCCGCCGGCCCCGCGGCCCGGGCTCGTCGAAGAGGACGACCGCCATCAGACCGCCCCGGCGGCCGCGCCGCCGCCCTCCATCGGGATGGGCGCCTGCTGGCGGCCCTTGCGCTCCGGGTCGACGGCCCGCTCCAGCAGCCACGAGCCGAGGAAGAGCACGGCGGCGAGGACCATGTAGCCGAAGGCGGTGGTGAGCAGGAGCGGGAAGGTGGCGCTGGCGTCGCTGTTCTGGAGCCGGCGGAGGACCTGGTTGGCCTCGGCCACGTTGAACGCCACCGCCACCGACGTGTTCTTGAGCAGGGCGTTGAACACGCCGGTGAGCGGTGGGATCACGGCCCGGAAGGCCTGGGGCAGGACCACGAGGGAGAGGACCTGGCGGAAGGGCAGCCCGATGGCCCGGGCCGCCTCCACCTCACCGGCGTCGACCGAGTTGATGCCCGACCGGACCCCCTCGCAGACGAACGCCGTCGTGTACACGGTGAGGGCCACGATGGCGAAGGCCACGAACGAGAACCGGACCTCCATCCTCGGCAGGCCGAAGGTGGAGAAGATGAACACCAGGGTCAGCGGCGTGTTGCGGACGACGGTGACGTAGCCCGTGCCCAGCCAGCGCAGCGGGGGGATCGGTCCCACCCGCATCACCGCCAGCAAGGTGCCGAGCACCAGCGACAGCACGCCGGCGCTGACGGTCAACCACACCGTGGTGCGGAAGCCGTCGAGGATGAGGTCCCGTTCCTCCCAGACGTGGTCCCAGCCGTCCACTAGTAGCGGTCGACCTCGGGCGGCTCGGGGGCCTCGACCCCGCTGGCCCCGAGGGTGGCGTCGAAGGCCTGCTCCCAGGTGCCGTCCTCGTAGGACTGCTCGATGACGTCGTTGAGGAAGTCACGGAAGTCGTCGTCGCCCTGGGCCAGGCCGATGCCGTAGGGCTCCTCGCTGAAGGTCTCGCCCACGACGCGGAACTGGCCCTCGTAGTTCGGGTCGGCGGCGTAGCCGGCGAGGATGATGTCGTCGGTGCTCACGGCGTCGACCTGGCCGGTCGAGAGCTGGTCGACGCACTCGGTGTAGGTGTCGAACTCGACCGGCTCGGCATCGGGGTAGTCCTCCCGGATCCGCTCGATCGGGGTCGAGCCGCTGGCCGCGCAGACCCGCTTGCCGGCGAGGTCGTCGGGCCCGTTGATCGAGTCGTCGTCGGCGGCGACGAGGAGGTCCTGGCCGGCGACGTAGTACGGCCCGGCGAAGTCGATGACCTCCTTGCGCTCGTCGTTGATCGTGTAGGTGGCGATCACGATGTCGACGGTGCCGTTCTCGATGAACGCCTCGCGGTTGGCCGACACCGTCTCGACCCACTCGATGTCGTCGGGGTCGATGCCGAGGGCGGCGGCGACGAGCTTGCCCATCTCGACGTCGAAGCCCTCCGGGTCCTCCGACTCGAGCCCGATGGCGCCGAGCCCGGGCTGGTCGAACTTGGTGCCGATCTTGATCGTCCCGGCCTCGTTGAGCTCGGCCATGGTCGAGCCCTCGGGGAACTCGGCCGCCTCGTCGACCTCGGGGGCGGTGGTCTCGGGGGTGTCGCCGTCGCCGGAGTCCAGCCCCTCGTCGTCGTCACCGCAGCCGGTCAGTAGGAACGCCAGGGGGAGGAGGAGGGCGAGGAAGAGCCTCAGTCGGTGCTTCATGGGCGGGGGCCTTTCGGGTTCGGGGGATGGGTCGGGGTGGTCAGTGGCTGAGGATCTTGGAGAGGAAGTCCTTGGCCCGATCGGTCTCGGGGTGGTCGAAGAAGTCGGCGGGCGGGCGGACCTCGAGGATCTCGCCGTGGTCCATGAAGACGACCCGGTCGGCGGCCTTGCGGGCGAAGCCCATCTCGTGGGTGACCACGACCATCGTCATGCCCGAGCCGGCCAGCTCGACCATGACGTCGAGCACCTCGCTGATCATCTCGGGGTCGAGCGCCGAGGTGGGCTCGTCGAACAGGATCAGCTTGGGATCCATGGCCAGGGCCCGGGCGATGGCGACCCGCTGCTGCTGGCCGCCGGAGAGCTCGGCCGGCATGGCGTCGGCCTTCTCGCCCAGGCCGACCCGGTCGAGCAGCTCGTGGGCCCGCTGCTCGGCCTCGGCCCGCTTGACGCCGCGCACCTTGATCGGCCCGACGCAGACGTTGCGCAGCACCGACATGTGCGAGAAGAGGTTGAAGCTCTGGAACACCATCCCGATGTCGGCCCGGAGCCGGGCCAGGGCGGCGCCCTCCTGGGGCTGGGGCTCGCCGTCGATCCAGATCCGCCCGGCGCCGATCGGCTCGAGCCGGTTGATCGTGCGGCACAGGGTGGACTTGCCCGAGCCCGACGGCCCGATGACGACGACCACCTCGCCCCGGCCGACCACCAGGTCGATGTCCTTGAGGACGTGGAGGGGCCCGAAGTGCTTCTGCACGCCGACCATCTCGACCAGGGCGTCGGGGTTCGGTTGGTGGTCCAACGGGAGCTCGTCTCGACGGGCTTCCCCCCCGCAGGGTCCGCCTCGTCGTACCCCACCCGCTCCGTCCCACACCCGGAACCCGGGAGACGGCGGCCCGGGCCGGGCGTACCCTCCGGGCCATGGGCGTGGTGCGCACGATCGACGAGCTCGAGGCCATCTACGGCGAGAAGGTCCCCGCGGCCACGCTCAAGGAGGTCGACCACCTCACGCCCCTCCACCGGGCCTACGTCGAGGCCTCACCCTTCGTGGTCGTCGCCTCGGCCGGACCCGAGGGCCTCGACTGCTCGCCCCGGGGCGACCCGGCCGGCTTCGTCCGCGTCGCCGACGAGCGCACCCTGCTGATCCCCGACCGCCGCGGCAACAACCGGGTCGACACGCTCCGCAACATCGTCACCGACGGCCGGGTCGGGCTGCTCTTCCTCGTCCCCGGCGTCGTCGTGACGCTGCGGGTCAACGGCACCGCCGTGCTCGACGACGACGCGGAGCTGCGGGCCTCGTTCACCCACCAGGGCAAGGTCCCCGCCACCGTGATCGTGGTGACGGCCGAGTCGGTCTACACCCAGTGCCCCAAGGCCCTGATCCGGGGCCGGCTGTGGGACCCCGAGCAGCACCGCGACCCGAGCGAGCTGCCGACCGTCGGCCAGATCATGGACCTGCTCACCGACGGCGCCTTCGGCGGCGCCGCCTACGACGCCGGCTACCCCGAGCGCGTCCGCCGCACGATCTACTGACCGGTGAGCATCGACGCCACCCTGGCGCTGTTGAGGAGGGAGCTCGGAGCTCCGTTCCTCACCTACGTCCTCAACATCGGTGATTACGAGCTGGCCGCCTTCGCGGGCGGCATGACACCGGTCCCGGATGCGCACCACCGTCCGATCGGGACGATGTCGGCTCTGATCGTGCACGGGTTGGGCGAGCATCACGCCGTGCGACGGTTCGCCTTCGAAGGCTTGGTGCAGCACGTCGCCACGGAAAGCACCAGCTGGGCCACAGCCACACGCCGTGCCCTCGGTGGGGACGTCGATCCGGCACGGTCGGACGAACCGCTCGAAGATGTCCTGCTGACGCTCGTCAGAGACCTGTACCCCGCGTTCCTGATCCCCCAGCCACTCGATGAGTGGGGGCCTGA
>DASTYI010000017.1:0-10776 GCA_035765045.1 Iamia sp.
CGACGGGGGCGGGGAGCGGCGGCGCCGGCACCGCCGGCCACGGCGACGGGGGCGGCGGCCGAGGCCGGCACCCACATGGCCACCTTGAAGCGCTTGCCGTTGACCTCGACGTCGACGTCGCGGCGGACCTTCTCCTCGGCCTCCTCGCCGTCGTCGCCGGCCGCGGCGGGGGCCGGGTCGGCGCCGACGCCGCTCAGGTCGAGGGTCTCCTCGACCCACTTGGTCGAGTGCTTGGCGGCGCGGAAGTCCTCGTGGGCGAGGATGGCCAGGTCGGCCGGCAGCGTGGTCTTGATGCCCTCGATCACGAACTCGCGGATGGCCCGCTCCATGCGGGCGATGGCCGTGTCGCGGTCCGAGCCCCAGACGATCAGCTTGCCGACCAGGTTGTCGTAGAACTGCGAGACGGTGTCGCCGGCCGAGTAGCCGCCGTCCCAGCGGACGCCGAAGCCCTGCGGGATCGACAGGGCGGTGATCGTGCCGGGGGAGGGGAGGAACTTGCCGCCGGCGGGGTCCTCGGCGTTGACCCGGACCTCGATGGCCCAGCCGCGGAGGTCGATGTCGTCCTGGGTGAAGCTGAGCTCCTCGCACGAGGCCACCCGGATCTGCTCGCGCACGAGGTCGATGCCCGAGATCAGCTCGGTGACGGGGTGCTCGACCTGGAGGCGGGTGTTCATCTCCAGGAAGTAGAACTCGCCGTCCTGGTAGAGGAACTCGACCGTGCCGGCGTTGTAGTAGCCGCACGCCTTGGCCACCTTGACGGCGGCCTCGCCCATCGCCTTGCGGGTCTCGAGCGGGAAGTCGGGGGCCGGGGCCTCCTCGATCAGCTTCTGGTGGCGGCGCTGGGCCGAGCAGTCGCGCTCGCCGACGTAGACGCAGCTCCCGTGCTGGTCGCCGATGATCTGCATCTCGACGTGGCGGGGCTGGGTCAGGTAGCGCTCGACGTAGCACTCGTCGCGGCCGAAGCCCTTGAGCGCCTCGGACTGGGCCGACTCCAGCGCGCTGTGGGCCTCGGCGGCGCTGTTGACCACGCGCATGCCGCGGCCACCGCCGCCGTAGGCGGCCTTGATGGCGACGGGCCAGCCGTGCTCCTCGCCGAAGGCGACGACCTCGTCGCCGGAGGTGAGGAACTCGGTGGTGCCGGGGACGCCGGCGACACCGGCCTCCTGGGCGGCGATGCGGCTCGACACCTTGTCGCCCATGACCTCGATGGCCTCGGGCGGCGGGCCGATGAAGGTGACGCCGCGCTCGGTGATGGCCCGGGCGAAGTCGGTGTTCTCGGAGAAGAAGCCGTAGCCGGGGTGGACGCCGTCGGCCCCGCTCTGCTCGATGACCTCGAGGATCTTCTCGGTGTTCAGGTAGCTGTCGGCCGCCGTCTCCCCGCCGAGGGCGTAGGCCTCGTCGGCGATCCGGACGTGCAGCGCGTCACGGTCGAGCTCGGAGTAGACGGCGACGGTCTGGACGCCGAGCTCCTGGCAGGCACGGATGACCCGGACGGCGATCTCGCCCCGGTTGGCGATGAGGATCTTCGAGAGCACGGTGCATTGCTAATGGGTGCCGGGGTGCTCGCACCAGCACACGGGTGTGGTTGTGTACGACCCGTGACGACGTTCGGGTTGGAGCAGGTGCGGGCGGCGGTCGGGGGGACCCGGTTCGCGGACGTCCGCTGGGTGGCCGAGACGGGGTCGACCAACGCCGATCTGCTGGCCCTGGCGGCCGACGGGGCGGGCGAGGGCGTGGTCCTCGGCGCCGACCACCAGACCGCCGGGCGGGGGCGTCGGGGTCGCACCTGGGAGGCCCCGCCCGACACCGCCGTCCTGGTCTCGGTGCTGCTCCGGCCCCCGGCGCCGGCGGTCGACCTGGTCACCCCGGCGGTGGCGGTGGCGGCCGCCGCGGCCGTCGAGGCGGTCGTCGGCGTGGGGCCCGGGGTGAAGTGGCCCAACGACCTGGTGGTCGACGATCGCAAGCTGGCCGGGATCCTGGCCGAGGCTTCGTGGCCCCCGGGGGCCGACATCGCCTCGGGCTGGACCGCGCCGGGGGAGTCGGTGCGGGTGCCGGTGGTGGTCGGGATGGGGCTCAACGTGCGGGCCGCGGGCCGGGCCCCCGAGCTCGCCGGCCTCGCCGTCGCCTGCGACGAGCTGGGGGGCGCACCGGCCACCCGCGAGGACCTGGTTGCGGCGTGGCTGGTCGCCCTCGACCGCTGGTACGGGCGGGCCGTCGACCCCGCCGGCCGGGACGCCCTGTGGGCCGAGTGGCGCCGCCGCTCGGCCACCCTCGGCCGCCGGGTCCGGGTCGACCTCGGCGTCGACGACCTGGAGGGCACCGCCGTCGACGTCACCCCCGGCGGCCAGCTCGTCGTCGAGACCCTGGAGGGCGCCACCCGCACCCTCGCCGTCGGCGACGTCACCCACCTCCGCCCCCTCTGACCGCCTCAAGGTGCCAGGCACCTTGAGGCGGTCAGGGGTCGAGGGTGCGGGCTTGGAGGGCGGCGAAGGCCTGGATGGCGGCGGTGGTGACGGGGCCGGGGGCGGCGGGCAGGGGGGTGCCGTCGACGGTGGCGATGGGCTGGACGTCACGGGTCGAGGAGGTGAGGAAGGCCTCGTCGGCGTGGCGGAGGTCGTCGAGGGTGAGGTCGTCGGACTCGGCGGCGTCGGGGCAGGCCTCGAGCACCAGCTCGCGGGTGATGCCGGCCAGGCAGGCGGTGGCCAGCGTCGGGGTGAGCAGCCGGCCGCCCCGCACGACGAAGACGTTGGACCCGGTGCCCTCGCTGAGCCGGCCCTCGACGTCGGCGAAGATCGCCTCGCTGGCGCCGGCCGCCTGCGCCCGGGCCAGGGCCACCACGTTCTCGGCGTAGGACGTCGACTTCACCCCGGCCAGCCCGCCGGTGGGGTTGCGGGTGAACGGCACCGTCGCCACCGGCGCGGTGGCCGGCCAGGTCGCGGGCGGGCCGGTGACGAGCAGGACGGTCGGGCCGTCGGCCCCCCGCTCGCTGCCGGCCGGGCCGGGGCCGCCGGTGACGGTGAGCCGCAGCCGCCCGACCTCGGCCCCGTCGGCCTCGGCGGCGGTGACGACGGCGGTGCAGGCGGCCCGCAGGTCGTCGTCGGTCCGGTCGATGGCGAGGGCCAGGGCGGCGGCCGAGGTCCGCAGCCGGCGCAGGTGGCGGGTGAGGGCGAAGGGCGTGCCGTCGACCACCTTCATCGTCTCGAAGACGCCGTCGCCGACGGTCAGCCCGTGGTCGGTGACCGGCAGGCGCGCCTCGGAGGTCGGCAGCACGTCACCGTCGAGCCAGCACCAGGACGTCATGAGGCCCGAGCCTGGCACGCCGCTTATCGTCACGACGTGCACATCGAGTTCACCGACGAGCAGGAGGCGCTGCGCGCCGTCGTGCGCGACTTCGCCGAGTCCGCCATCGCCCCCCACGCCGAGGCCTGGGACCGCGACCACCACTTCCCGGTCGAGGTCGTCCAGCAGATGGGCGAGCTGGGCCTGTTCGGCATCCCGTTCCCCGAGGAGTACGGGGGCGGCGGCGCCGACCTCACGACCCTCTGCATCGCCATCGAGGAGCTGGGCCGGGTCGACCAGTCGATGGCGATCACCCTGGAGGCCGCGGTCGGCCTGGGCGCCAACCCGATCCACCGCTTCGGCACCGAGGAGCAGAAGCAGCGCTGGCTGCCCGACCTCTGCGCCGGCCGGGCCCTCGGCGGCTTCGGCCTGACCGAGCCCGAGGCGGGCAGCGACGCCGGCGGCACCCGCACCCGGGCCGTGCTCGACGAGGCCACGGGGGAGTGGGTGCTCAACGGCGAGAAGGCCTTCATCACCAACTCGGGCACCCCGATCACGTCGCTGACCACGGTCACCGCCCGCACCGACCCGCCCGGTAGCAACGGCAAGCCCGAGATCAGCACGATCATCGTCCCGTCGGGCACGCCCGGGCTGACCGTCGCCCCGCCCTACCGGAAGATGGGCTGGCATGCCTCGGACACCCACGGCCTGGCCTTCCAGGACCTGCGGGTCCCCGAGGATCACCTCCTCGGCGAGCGGGGCCGGGGCTTCGCCAACTTCCTGTCGATCCTCGACGAGGGCCGGATCGCCATCGCCGCCCTGGCCGTCGGCGTGATCCAGGCCTGCCTCGACGACTCGGTCGCCTACGCCAAGGAGCGCAACGCCTTCGGCCGCCCGATCGGCGCCTACCAGGCCACCGCCTTCCGCTGCGCCGACCTCGCCGTCATGGCCGAGACGGCCCGCCTCCTCACGTACCAGGCGGCCTGGCTCCACGACACCGGCAAGCCCTACGCCCACGCCGCGGCCATGGCCAAGCTCCACGCCACCGAGGGCGCCGTCACCGCCACCCGCCACGCCACCCAGGTGTTCGGCGGGTACGGGTTCATGGACGAGACGCCGGTCAGCCGACACTACCGCGACTCCAAGATCCTGGAGATCGGCGAGGGCACGAGCGAGGTCCAGCGCCTGGTGATCAGCCGCGGCCTGGGGCTGCCGGTCGAACGCTGATCCGACGGCAGTAGGTTGCCGGGGTGGTGAGACGACGGGGAGGCGAGAGACGGCCGCGCCGGACCTGGCCCCAGCGGATGCTCATCCTGGTGAACGTCCTGGCCATCGTGGCCGCGGCCGTCACCGCCGGGGCCCTGGCCTACTCGAACGACCAGGTCTCGCAGATCCGCCGCAACGTCTTCGACGAGGGCGTCCTCGCCACCCGTGACCTGGAGCCCGGCGACCCCCAGAACTACCTGCTGGTCGGGGTCGACGACGGGACCGACGCCCAGGGCAGCGCCGGGCAGGCCCGGGACAACGGGACCAAGCTGACCGACACGATCATGGTCCTGCGGGTCGACCCGGCCGCGGTGTCGGCCTCGGTGCTGTCGTTCCCCCGTGACCTGCTGGTCGACATCCCCGGCCACACCACTCGCGCCCGGATCAACTCCGCCTTCGAGACCGGCGGCCCCGACCTGCTGGTGCGGACGATCGGCGACAGCTTCGGCATCCCGATCCACCACTACCTGGAGGTCGACTTCGCCGGCTTCCAGGAGCTGGTCGAGATCGTCGACGGCATCCCGGTGTGGTTCCCGCACCCGACCCGCTCCCGCGAGTCGGTCGAGCTGGAGATCCCGACCGCCGGGTGCTGGGTCCTCGGTCCCCGCCAGGCCCTCGGCTTCGCCCGGGCCCGGAAGGACTACCAGGTCCAGGACGCCGACGGCCGCTGGCACACCGACATGGGCGGCGACTACTCGCGGGTCGAGCGCCAGCAGCTCTTCATCCAGCTCGCCCTCCAGCAGGCCATCTCCAAGGGCGCCCGGAACGTCAACACCCTGCGCCGCCTGATCGGCCTGGGCGTCGAGAGCGTCACGATCGACGGCGACCTCGACCCCGACGCCGTGGTCGCCCTGAGCCGCAGCTTCCGCAGCTTCTCGCCGACCGACCTGATCACCTACACCCTGCCGGTCGACGAGGCCCCGTCCGGCGGCCCCGCCTACCTCTACCTGCGCGAGGCCGAGGCCGAGCCGACCCTCGCCCTGTTCCGTGGCGGCGACGAGGGGATCGCCCCGCCGATCCCGGTGGACGACGTCACCGTCCAGGTCCGCAACGGCACCGACACGCCCAACCAGGCCCGCGACGTCTCCGCCCTGCTGGCCGACGTCGGCTTCACCACCCTCCTCCCCGGCGTCGACGTCGAGCCAGGGTTCCCGACGATCCTCCACTACGCCCCCGGGGCCGAGGCCCACGCCCGGGTGGTGGCGTCGTGGCTGGTCGGGGACTTCATCTACGCCCCCGAGGACCTGCCCGCCGGGGTCGACGTGGTGCTGACCACCGGCCAGGGCTGGGCCGGCGTACGCGCCACCCCCACGCCCTACGACGAGGTCCCCGCGGTGACCGTGCCGACGACCACCACGGCGCCGGGTGACACCACGACCACCGTCGCCGGCGAGACGACCACGACGGCGCCGGGCACCTCCGAGCCGGTCGAGGACCCCGGGGAGGAGGCGGGCGACGTCGACGACCCGGACGATCCCGCCTTCTTCCGGGCCACCCCGCCGCCGCCGGACGCGGACTGCCAGCGGACGCCGTGACATCGTCGGTGCCCCCGGGCGCCGTAGGATCGTCCCCCGTGCCGAGACGAGGACGGACCAGGGAGCGCCGGAGCTGGGGTCAGCGCCTGCTGATCTCGGTCAACGCCGTCGCCCTGGTCGCGGCGCTGGCCACCGCCGGCTCGCTGGCCTACTCGAACAGCCGGCTGGAGGGCATCGACCGGGTCGCCCTCGACGACGTCCTCGACGAGGAGTCGGGCGAGCCGGGCGAGCCCATGAACGTCCTGATCGTCGGGATCGACAACGCCGAGGACCTGCCCGACGGCGACTCGGTCAAGGCCTTCCGCGACGCCCCCGACGTCGCCGGCAACCACACCGACACGATCATGGTCCTGCGCCTCGACCCTCGGGCCGGCACCGCCCAGATGCTGTCGCTGCCCCGCGACCTGTGGATCCCGATCGCCGAGACCGACACCGAGCAGCGGATCAACACCGCCTTCAGCACCGGGGGCCCCCGCCGGCTGATCAAGACGATCGCCGAGAACTTCGACATCCCGATCCACCGCTTCGTGCAGGTCGACTTCGCCGGGTTCCGGGAGCTGGTCGACATCGTCGACGGCGTGCCCATCCACTTCCCCCGGCCGGCGCGCGACGAGGACTCGGGCGTCTCCATCCAGGAGCCCGGCTGCTACACCCTCGGCCCGGTCCAGGCCCTCGCCTTCGCCCGGGCCCGGTACTACTACGTGCAGGACGCCGAGGGGGAGTGGCACCAGGACCCCCGCTCGGACCTGTCCCGGGCCGGTCGCCAGCAGATGTTCATCCAGCTGGCGATCAGCCGGGCCATCGCCAAGGGCGCCCGCAACCCCAACACGCTCCGCCGCCTGGTCGACCTCGGCGCCGATGCCGTCACCTTCGACGACTCCTTCGAGGTCGGCACGCTGATCGACCTGGGCATCCAGTACCGGGACTTCCAGCCGTCGGAGCTCCAGACCTTCGAGCTCTCGGTCGTCGACGACATGCGGGGTACTGCCAGGATCCTGCGCCTGGTCGAGGAGGCCTCGGAGCCGGCGCTGGCGGTGTTCCGGGGCGTGCCCCCGTCGACGATGATCGAGCTGGAGCCGAGCGAGGTCACCGTCCAGGTCCTCAACGGGACGGGCGCCCCGGGGCAGGGGAGCGACGTGTCCGACGGCCTGACCGGCCTCGGCTTCCTCACCATCAGCCCCAGCGACGCCGAGCAGACCGGGGGGATCACCACCGTCCGCTACGTGCCCGGGGGCGAGGCCGCCGCCCAGCTGCTGGCCCGCAGCGTCGCCGGGCCGGTGGCCTACGAGCGGGCCGACGGGCTGGGCGGGGCCGACGCCGTCCTCGTCACCGGTTCGGACTGGCAGGGCGTGGCCCCGACGCTGCGACCGGCCGAGGACGTGCCCGCCCCCAGCGCCGGCACCGACGCCACGACCACCACCACGACCACGGCCCCGGGCGGCACGACCGCCGAGGGCGAGACCACCACCTCCTCGGCGCCCGACGGCGCCTCCACGACCGAGCCCGGCGGCACCGCCCCCACCGAGGCCGCCCCCGACTCCGACGACCCCGACGATCCCGGCTTCTACCTGGCCCGGGCGCCGGAGCCCGGCGAGACCTGCCCGGCCACCGAGTAGGGCCCAGCGGCATCGGTTCCGGAGCCCCCGCCCACTAGGTTGGGCCCCTGGCCCGGCGCCACGACGTCGGCCGCGGACAGACCGGGAGAGACATGGGCCAGAAGATCGCCGTGATCGGCACCGGGTACGTGGGCCTGACGACGGGTGCCTGCCTCAGCCACCTGGGCCACGACGTGGTCTGCGCCGACGTCGTGCCCGAGAAGGTCGACGCCCTCAACCGGGGCGAGATCCCGATCCTCGAGGCCGGCCTCGACGAGCTGGTCCACACCGGGGTGGCCGAGGGCCGGCTGTCGTTCGTCCTCGGCGCCGAGAACGCCGTCACCGACGCCGAGTTCGTCTTCCTCTGCCTCCCGACCCCGCAGGGGGCCGACGGCGCCGCCGACCTCAGCTTCATCAAGGACGCGGCCAGCCACCTCGGCCCGCGGCTCCGGCCGGGCACGGTCGTGATCAACAAGTCGACCGTCCCCGTCGGCTCGGCCGGCGAGGTGGCCAAGCGGCTCGACCGCGACGACGTCTACGTCGTCTCCAACCCCGAGTTCCTGCGCGAGGGCACGGCGGTCAACGACTTCCTCCACCCCGACCGGGTCGTGATCGGCAGCGAGGACGAGGACGCCGCCCGCCGGGTCGCCGAGCTCTACGCCAAGCTGCCGGGCGAGGTGCTGATCACCGACCCGGCCTCGGCCGAGACGATCAAGTACGCGTCGAACGCCTTCCTCGCCACCAAGATCAGCTTCGTCAACGCCATGGCCGCGGTGTGCGAGGAGGTCGGCGCCGACGTCGTCGACGTCACCCGGGGCATGGGCCTCGACCAGCGCATCGGCGACAAGTTCCTCGTGCCCGGCCCCGGCTGGGGCGGGAGCTGCTTCCCCAAGGACAGCCACGCCCTGGTCCGCATCGCCGAGAACTCGGGCTACCAGTTCGGCCTGCTCCGCCAGGTCATCGCCGTCAACGAGGAGCAGTTCGGCCGGGTGGCCAACAAGATCACCCGCTTCGCGGGCGGCCGGCTGGAGGGCAAGACGATCGCCGTGTGGGGCCTGACCTTCAAGGCCCGCACCGACGACCTGCGCGACTCGCCCGCCATCAACATCATCAACCGGCTGCTCGAGGTCGGTGCCACCGTGCGGGCCTACGACCCGGCCGTGGTCGACGGGAGCGACCCCCGCCTGGCCGGGATCGAGGTCGTCACCGACCCCTACGAGGCGGTCACCGGGGCCGACGTCCTGGCCGTGCTGACCGAGTGGCCCGAGTTCGCCGAGATCGACCTGGCCAAGGTGGCCGACCTGATCGGCACCAAGGCGGTGGTCGACGGGCGCAACATGCTCGACGACGAGGGCCTCAAGGCGCTCGGCTTCGCCTACGACGGCATCGGTCGCTCCTGAGGTGGCCCGCGTCGTCGTCACCGGCGGAGCCGGCTTCCTCGGGTCGCACCTCTGCGACGCCCTCCTGGCCCGGGGCGACGAGGTCGTCTGCCTCGACAACCTGGCCACGGGTTCGACCCGCAACATCGAGCACCTCTTCGGCCGGTCGGCCTTCACCTTCGTCGAGCACGACGTCAGCACCTACGTCTGGGTCCCCGGCCCCGTCGACACGGTGATGCACCTGGCCAGCCCGGCCAGCCCGGTCGACTTCGAGCGCATCCCGATCCAGATCCTCAAGGTCGGCGGGCTCGGCACCCACAACACGCTGGGGCTGGCCAAGGCCAAGGGGGCCAAGTTCTTCCTGGCCTCCACCAGCGAGGTCTACGGCGACCCGCAGGTGCACCCGCAGCCCGAGACCTACTGGGGCAACGTCAACCCGATCGGCCCCCGGGGCGTGTACGACGAGGCCAAGCGCTACGCCGAGGCCATGACGATGGCCTACCACCGCCACCACGGCCTCGACGTCCGCATCGTGCGGATCTTCAACACCTACGGGCCCCGGATGCGCCCCGAGGACGGCCGGGCCGTGACCAACTTCGTCGTGGCCGCCCTGCGGGGCGAGCCGATCACCGTCTACGGCGACGGCAGCCAGACCCGCAGCTTCACCTACGTCGACGACGAGATCCGGGGCTTCCTCGCCCTGCTCGACTCCGACGTCACCACTCCCACCAACATCGGCAACCCCGACGAGTACACGATCCGCCAGCTGGCCGAGCTCGTGCTCGAGGTCACCGGCAGCACCTCGGAGCTGACCTTCCACGACCTCCCCGTCGACGACCCCATGCAGCGCAAGCCCGACATCACCAAGGCCCGCGAGCAGCTCGCCTGGGAGCCCACCGTCCACGTCCGCGACGGCATCAAGAAGACCGCCGAGTACTTCCGCGACCTCCTCACCCTCTGAAGCGAGCTCGGTGGCATCGGTGACACCCGGGTGTCACGGATCCCACCGAGCTCGGAGGGGGGTCAGGCCTCGGTGCGGGACTTGATGCCGCGGAGGACGTAGGGGAGGACGCCGCCGTGGCGGTAGTAGGCCTGCTCGGTGGGGGTGTCGATGCGGACCGTGGCGGTGAAGGTCACGTCGCCGGCCCGGACCTCGATGGTCGGCGGGACGGGGTCGTCGGCGCCGAGGTCGGACAGGCCGGCGATGGTGATCTCCTCCTCGCCGGTGAGGCCGAGCGAGGCGACCGACTCGCCGTCGGCGAACTGGAGCGGGAGCACGCCCATGCCGATCAGGTTCGACCGGTGGATGCGCTCGTAGCTCTCGGCGATGACGGCCCGGACGCCGAGGAGCCGGGTGCCCTTGGCCGCCCAGTCCCGCGACGAGCCCGAGCCGTACTCCTTGCCGGCCAGGACGACCAGCGGCGTGCCCTCGGCGGCGTAGCGCTCGGCGGCGTCGAAGATGTCCATCGAGTCGCCGCTGGGGATGTGCTTGGTCACGCCGCCCTCGGACCCGGGCAGCAGCTGGTTGCGCAGCCGGATGTTGGCGAACGTGCCCCGGATCATCACCTCGTGGTTGCCCCGGCGCGAGCCGTAGGAGTTGAAGTCGGCCTTCTCGACGCCGTGGTCGTGGAGGTAGCGGCCGGCCGGGCTCTCGGCCTTGATGTTGCCGGCGGGGGAGATGTGGTCGGTGGTGACCGAGTCGCCCAGCAGGGCGAGGACCCG
>DASTYI010000018.1:0-18757 GCA_035765045.1 Iamia sp.
CCAGGGCCGGGGCCGGCAACCCCGCACGGACAAGTCCCCAGAAAGGCACGAAGCCAGTCAGTCGGCGGGTCACGTGCAGGGCCACCAGCCAGCAGCCCAGCACCACGGCCGACCCGCTGCCCGCATCCTCACAGTCAGTCGTCGTCGGTGTCGTGCTCGAGGACGGCGCCGGTCTCGGCGTCGATCTGGAGGTCGTGCTGGCGGCCGTCGTCGCCGGTGACGTCGACGTCCCACTCCAGCCGGCCGTCCTCCCGCTCGAGGTGGCTGCTGCGGACGGTGCCGGGGACCTCGGCCAGGGCGGCGGCCTCGGCGTCGGCCTGGGTCACGGTGGCCTCGGCCGGGTCGACCGGGGCGTCGTCGCCATCGTCGCCGTCATCGTCATCGTCGTCGTCGACGTCGCGGCCGACCACGTCGCCGCGGTCGTCGACGTCGACCTCGTGGCGACGACCGTCCTCGCCCTCGACGTCGACGCTCCAGACGGCCCGGCCGCCCTCGTCGTCGGCCTCGATCCCGACGACGGTGCCGGGGACCTCGGCGACGGCGGCGGCCTCGGCCTCCTCCCGGGCCAGGGTCGGGGCGGGGTCGGCGTCGCCGCCCCCGGTGACGGCGGCGGTGATGCCGGCGGCGCCGGCCAGGACGCCGACGGTGGCGGCGGCGCCGATCAGGATGCGGTTGATCTTCGTGCTCATGGGGCCACCATCCCGGATCGCCGCTGAAGCGACCCTGAAGCCCCCTGAGAGGCCCTTCAGGTGGCGAGGGCCGGGAGGTCGACGTCGAAGCGGGCACCGCCTCCGGGCGCGTCGGTGACCCGGATGCGGCCCCCGTGGGCCCGGACCACCTCGGCCACGATGGCCAGCCCCAGGCCGTAGCCCCCGGTGCCGCGGGCCCGGGACGCGTCGAGCCGGGTGAAGCGCTCGAACACCCGCTGGCGGTCGGCCTCGGGCACGCCGGGGCCGTCGTCGGCCACCCACACCCGCACGGTCGCCCCCTCGGTGGCCACGCCCAGGCGCACGGTCGTGGCCGCGTGGCGGGCGGCGTTGTCGACCAGGTTGCGGACCACGCGGCCCAGCTGGCCGGGGTCGCCGGCGACCTGGCCGGCCCCGACCCCGGTGGCGTCGACGGCGACGCCCCCCAGGTGGCGGAGCCGGGCCGCCTCGGCGAGGACGACGTCGTCGAGGTCGACCGGGCGGCGCGGCCCGCCGAGCCGGCCCTCGTCCGAGCGGGCCAGGAGGAGGAGGTCCTCGACCAGGGACTGCATCCGGAGGTCCTCGGCCAGCAGCCGGTCGGCCAGGGCGGTGACGTCGACGACCGTCGGGTCGGCCCGGGCCACCTCCAACTCGTGGCGGATGGTGGCGATCGGGCTGCGGAGCTCGTGGCTGGCGTCGGAGACGAAGCGCCGCTGGCGGTCGCGCCCGGCCTCCAGCCGGTCGAGCATGGCGTTCATGGTGCCGGCCAGGCGGGCGATCTCGTCGCGCCCACCGGGGGCCGGGACCCGGCGCTCGAGCTCGGCCTCGGTGATGGCGTCGACCTCGCGGCGGATGGCCTCGACGGGGCGCAGCGCCCGCCCGGTGACGACCCAGGTGGTCGCCGCCACCACCAGCAGCAGCGCCGGGATGCCGACGAGCAGGCTCCCGCCCACCGCCCCGGTCCCCTCGTCGACGGCCTCGGCGCTCCGGGCCACCACGACGAGGAGGTGGCCGTCGTCGCCGTCGGCCTCGTCGGCGACCAGCCGGTAGGCGCCGCCCTCGCCGGGGACGGTGACCGAGCGCCCGTCGACCTCGTCGTCGGCCAGGGCGCCGGCGCCCTCCAGGTCCTCGCTGGCGGCGACCACCCGCCCGCCCTCGTCCACGATCTGGACCAGGGCCTCGTCGTCGTCCCCCTCGACCAGGGCGTTCGGGTCGGTGCCGGCCTCCAGCGCCGCCACCACGTCCTCGACCCGGAGGGCGGCGGCGGCGTCGACGCTCGCGGTCAGGTCGCGCCGCAGCAGCAGCACGACCAGCACGCCCGCCACCACCAGGGCGACGCCGACCACGACGGTGGCGCCGAGGGTGGTCCGGACCCGGATCGAGAGGCGGGGGCCGCGCTCAGCCATCGGCCACCAGCCGGTAGCCGCTCCCCCGCACCGTCTCGATCGACGCCCGCCCGAAGGGGATGTCGACCTTCTTGCGCAGGTAGCGGACGTAGACCTCGACGATGTTGGGGTCGCCCTCGAAGTCGTCGTCCCAGACGTGGTCGAGGATCTCGCGCTTGGACACGACCTGGCCGGCGTGGCGCACCAGGTGCTCCAGCACCGACAGCTCGCGGGCGGTCAGGGTGATCTCGACGTCGCCCCGCCAGCAGCGGCGGCCCGCCGGGTCGAGCCGGAGGTCGCCGACCTCGATCACCGCCGGCCGGGCCGGCGCGCCCCGTCGGAGCAGGGCCCGCAGCCGGGCGACGAGGACGAGGTGCGAGAAGGGCTTGGTCAGGTAGTCGTCGGCCCCGGTGTCGAGGGCCTCGGTCTCGTCGAGCTCGCCGTCCTTGGCGGTCAGGATGAGGATCGGCGTCCACACCTCGGCCTCGCGCAGCCGGCGGCACACCTGGAAGCCGTTCATCCCGGGGAGCATCAGGTCGAGGACGATCACGTCGTAGGCCACCTCCTGGGCCCGCCACAGCCCGTCGACCCCGTCGTGGGCCACGTCGACGGCGAAGCCGTCGGCCTCCAGCCCGCGCGCCAGCGACGCCGCCAGGGCCTCCTCGTCCTCCACGACCAGCACGCGCACCCGCCCACGATGCCAGCCCCACCCTGAAGGCGGGCTGAGGAGCCCCGGCCGGGTCAGTCGTGCTGCGCGTCGGAGCCGGTCACGCGGGCCTCCCAGCGGGCGACGGTGGCCTCGGGGTCGGGCTGGGCGACGTAGTCGGCCAGGTCGAGGAAGTCGGGCAGCCCGGCGAGGTAGAAGTCGACGAAGGCGGCGACCTCGTCGCGCTCGGCGGCGTCGGCGGACACGTAGATGAACAGCTCGCGCGAGATCGGGTAGGTCCCGTCCTGGACGGTGGCCCGGCTCGGGGCCACGCAGTCGTCGCCCGGCTCCCGGGCGATCGGGATCAGCCGGACCTGGCCCGACTGCTCGGCGTAGGAGAGGCCGACCCACCCGAGCCCCCCGGTGTCGCCGGCGACGCTCTCGATGATGCTGTTGTCGTCGGCGCTCGACGCGTAGTCGGAGCGGGCCGACCCGGCCTCGTCCTCGGTGACGGCGCCGCTCTCGACCCGGGGTTCGGCCGCTGCCTCCAGCACGATCGAGATGAAGGCGTCGTAGGTGCCCGACTCCTCGCCCGGGCCGGTCAGGACCAGCCGCTCGTCGGGCATCGTGGTGGTCGATCCCAGCTCGGCGGCGATCTCGCCGGCCTCGGTCCACCGGTCGACGCCCTGGGCCTCGACCCCGACCAGGCCGTAGAGGTCGGCGAAGGTCAGGCAGTCGACGTCGTTGTCGAGCGAGGTGATGACGGCGACCCCGTCGAGGCCGACGGCCAGCTCGATCGGCTCGACGCCGGCCGCCTCGCAGTCCTCGAGCTCGTCGGGCTCGATGGGCCGCGACGCCCCGGTGATGTCGGCGTCGCCGTCGCAGAACCGCTCGAAGCCGTCGCCGGTGCCGGGGCCCTCGACCGAGGTGTCGACGTCGCCGTTCTGGCCCCGGAAGGCCTCGCCGACCAGCGTCGAGATCGGCTCGACGGTCGAGGACCCGGTGATGCGGATGCGTCCGGAGACCGTCGTGTCGGCCCGGGCCGAGGTCAGGTCGCCCGAGAGGTCGGAGTTGTCGTTGCCGCAGGCCGCCCCGAGCAGGGCGACGGCGGTGACGACGATGGCGAGGGGGCGGCGCATGGCCGGGCGTGGCCTCCAGGTGAACGGAGGGCAGACCTTAGGTGTCCGACCCCCCGGGAGGGCGACCCGGGGGATCGCCGTGGACGTCGTTCCAGGCCCGGACGACGGCGGCGTCGTGGGGGTAGCTGAGGAGGTCGGCGGCGTCGGCCGGGGCCAGCCAGCGGACCTCGTCGACCTCGTCGTTGGGGGCGAAGGTGCCGCCCTCGACGGTCATGGCCCAGTAGCGGACCTGCTTGGTCCGGCCCCTCCGGTCGACGTATTGGGTCGACGGCAGCTCGGCGCCCAGCGTGCAACGCAGCCCGGTCTCCTCCTCGACCTCGCGCCGGGCGCAGTCCTCGTCGCTCTCCCCCGGGTCGCACTTGCCCTTGGGCAGGCTCCAGTCGTCGTAGCGGGGCCGGTGCACGAGCAGGACGGCCACCCGGCCCTCGCGGTCCCGCCCCGCGACCACGCCCCCGGCGGCGCGGACCTCGACGGGCTCGGCCGTCACGTCAGCCACGACCACCGGTCGTCGGCGGCGGCCCTCGCCCACCGCTCGCCCCACGCCGCGTGGAGCTCGGCCCGGCGGGCCCGCTCGCCCGCCACCAGCAACCCGAGGGCGAAGGCCTCGGCGGTGGTGAGGTCGGCGGCGGGGAGGAGCGACCGCAGCCAGCCCTCGGCCACGACGGTGTCCTGGTGGTCGCCGAGCACGTCCTGGACCCTCCGGACGCCCTTGGCCGCCTTGCGGGCCGGCCGGCCGACGACCGGGGCCACCGCCTCGGTGGCGTAGCGGACCTGCTTGGCCGTCTTGCGGACCTCGTGGAGGGCGGCGTCGGCGGGATCGTCGTCGAGGGCGTCGACCTGCTGGCGGAGCTGGCGCCAGGGCTTGGCCACCAGGTCGGGCAGGACGGCCTCGGCGCCCTCCTCGGCGGCCCGGCGCAGCGGCGGGTCGACGGCGAGGGCGACGACCCGGTCGAGGAGCTGCCGGTAGCGGTCCGACCCGAGCGCCTCGCGGAGGGCGACGACGCCCTCGTCGCGGCGGGCCGCGAGCCGGCCGACGACGGCGTCGAGGGCGGGCGCCTCGTCGGGGCCGAGGGCCGTCCGGGCGACGCCCCGGATCTGGTCGCCGAGCACGTCGGGGTCGCGGACGGCGCCGAGCACCTCGCCCAGCCACCGCAGCTCGTCGCGGACCGGGTCGGTGACGTCGCGGTCGAGCAGGGGCCGGAAGGTGCGCAGGTCGGAGCGGAGACGGCGGGCGCCGACCCGCATCTGGTGGACGCCCTCGGGATCGACCCCGGTGACCGCGGCCGGGTGGTGCTCGATCAGCCGGGTGGCCCCGGCGCGCAGGGCGGCGACGACGACGTCGCCGGCGGTCGGCTCGGCCGGCAGGTCGGTGGGCGCGGCCTCGGGCGGGTGCTGGAACCGGGGTCCGACGGCGCGGGCCAGCTTGGGCAGCCCGCCGGCGGGCTCGGCCCCGGCGGCCACCAGCCGGTCGACCACCCGGCGGGCGACCTCGTCGTCGGCGTCGGGGGCGATCTCGACCTCGAGCTCGCGGAACCGGGCCGCCACCCGCCCGCCGTCCATCACCGAGACCTCGTCGTCGTCGATCTCGGCGAGGGGCTGCTCGTCGGGGTCGAGGACGAGGGTGCGGCGGCGCACCGTCATCAGCCGGGCCACCTTGACCAGCGAGGCGGTGCGCACCTCGGCCGCCACCAGCAGGGCCAGCTCGCCGGGCACCTCGCCGGGCGGCCCGGTGACGTCGATCTCGGCCCGGGCCAGCACGTCGGGGTCGGTCGACCCGACCGGGAGCTTGAGGGTCCAGGTCTCGCGGGCGCCCCGGCGCCGGTGGCGCAGGGTGATGCCCCGGCGCCCGAGGCGGAGGTCGGCGGTGTCGTAGTAGGTGGCGTCGAGGTCGACGGTCTCGCGGCGCCGGGTCCGGGCCCCCTTCGCCACCCCGTCGAGGTCGGGCAGCCGGAACCCGGGCCACGCCGACAGCTTCACCTCGCGCTCGATCACCGGCTCATCCTGGCAGGCGCCCCGACCCTCACAGATCGTCGTCGGCGTCGGCGTCGTGGCGACGGGTGCGGGCCAGGGCCATGGCCCGGAACCGCTCGTGGGCCTGGACCTGCCCGTCGCCCTTGACCGGCTCCCACGAGCCGTCGGGGTGGAGCGTCCAGGCCAGGGTGTCGTCGGCCAGGTTGACGTCGAGGACCTCGCGCACCTGGGCCTCGATCACCGGGTCGGTGATCGTGGCCAGCGACTCGACCCGGCGGTCGAGGTTGCGGGGCATCAGGTCGGCCGACCCGAACGCCACCAGCGGCTTGCCGTCGTCACCGTTGGCGAACCAGAAGATGCGCGAGTGCTCCAGGTAGCGGCCGACGATCGAGCGCACCCGGATCGTCTCCGACAGCCCGGGCACGCCGGGGCGCAGGCAGCAGATCCCCCGGACGATCAGGTCGATCTCGATGCCCGCCCGCGAGGCGGCGTAGAGCTCGTCGATCAGGGCGGCGTCGACCAGGCTGTTCATCTTCATGATGATCCGGCCCCGCCCGGGGCCGGCCTCGACCTCGCCCCGGATCAGGTCGACGATGCCCGGCCGCAGGGTGTGCGGCGCCACCAGCAGGTTGCGGTACCGGACGTTGCGGCCGTAGCCGGTCAGGTAGTTGAACAGCTGGGTGAGGTCGGCGCCGAGGGCCGGGTCGCAGGTCAGCAGGCCGAGGTCCTCGTAGAGGGTGGCCGTCTTGCTGTTGTAGTTGCCGGTGCCGATGTGGCAGTAGCGCATCATCCCCTGCGGCTCGTCCCGCACCACCAGGGCCACCTTGGAGTGGGTCTTGAGCCCGAGCAGGCCGTAGGTGACGTGGACGCCGGCCTCCTCCAGGAGCTTGGCCCACTCGATGTTGTTGGCCTCGTCGAAGCGGGCCTTCAGCTCGACCAGGGCGGCGACCTGCTTGCCCCGCTCGGCCGCCCGGATCAGCGAGCGCACGATCGGGCTGTCACCCGAGGTGCGGTAGAGGGCGATCTTGATGGCGAGGACCTTGGGGTCGCGCGAGGCCTTGCGGATCAGCTCCTCGACCGACGTCGAGAACGAGTCGTAGGGGTGGTGGACGAGGATGTCGCCGTCGGCGATGGCGGCGAAGATGTCGAACTTCTCGCCCTCGGGGGCCGACAGCCGGCTCGGCGTCACCGGCGGCCAGGGCTCGTCCTGGAGATCGGGGCGGTCGAGGGCGTGGACGGCCCACAGCCCGCCCAGGTCGAGCGGGCCGACGTGGGCGTAGGTGGCGTGCTCGTCGACGTCGAGCTCGCGCATCAGCAGCTCGCGGATCTCGTCGGAGGCGCGGGCGTCGATCTCGAGCCGGACGGCCCGGCCGAAGCGCCGGCGCCGCAGCTCCATCTCGACGGCGGCGAGGAGGTCGTCGGCCTCCTCCTCCTCGAGGGTGAGATCGGCGTTGCGGGTGACCCGGAAGGCGACGTGCTCCTCGACGACCATGCCCGGGAAGAGCTGGTCGAGGTGGGCGGCGATCACCTGCTCCAGGGGCACGAAGCGCTCGCCGTCGGGCATCACCACGAAGCGGGGCAGCAGCGACGGCACCTTCACCCGGGCGAAGCGGCGCTCGTCGGTGACCGGGTCGCGGACCGTCAGGGCCAGGTTGAGCGACAGGTTCGAGATGTACGGGAAGGGGTGGCCGGGGTCGACCGCCAGCGGGGTGAGCACCGGGAAGATGCGCTCCTCGAAGACGCTGACCATCCAGGCCCGGTCGTCGTCGTCGAGCTCCTCCCACGACGACAGCACGATGCCGTTGGCGGCCAGCTCGGGGGCGACCTTCTCGAGGAAGAGCCGCTCCTCCCGATCGACCAGGACCCGGGCCCGGTCCGCCAGGTCGCGCACCTGCTCGACGGGGGTGCGGCCGTCGGGGGTCCGGTGACGGATGCCGGCGGCCACCTGGTCGAGCAGCCCGGCCACCCGGACCTGGAAGAACTCGTCGAGGTTCTGGCTGAAGATGGCGAGGAACTTGGCCCGCTCCAGCAGGGGGTTGGCCGGGTCGTCGGCCAGGGCGAGCACCCGCTCGTTGAAGTCGAGCCAGGACAGCTCCCGGTTGATGAACCGCTCGGGGCCGTCGACGGCGAACCCCGGCTCCGGCGGCGCTCCCTCGTCCTCGTGGGGCGGGGTGGCGACGCTCGTCATGCGGGCCAAGGGTACCGGACCCCCTGCGCCCCTCCCCGACCGCCGGGTGAACCGGAGGTGTCGCCCCGGTGTCGGTTCAGGTGCGGGCCAGGGCCGCGGCGCCCACGACCCCGGCGTCGTCACCGAGGGCGGCGGGCAGGACCTCGACGGCGAGGGCGGGGCCCAGGGCGGCGGCCACCGCCTCCCCGATGCGGGCGACGAAGGGAGCGCCCAGCTTGTCGGCCACGCCGCCCCCGACGACCACGGTGCCCACGTCGACGAGCATCACCGTCCCGGCGATGGCCAGCGCCACCGCCTCGACGGCCTCGGCGACCAGCTCGGTGGCCACCCGGTCGCCCCGGTCGAGGGCCTTGGCGAAGGTGCCCGACTTCATCCGCCCGTCGCCGGCCAGCTCGACCAACGCCGTCTCCTCGCCGGCGGCGTGGCGGCGGCGCGCCTCGCGCTCCATCCCCACCCGCCCGGCGTAGGCCTCCATGTGGCCGAGGCCGCCGCAGCCGCAGCGCCGACCCCCGGCCCGCACGGTCACGTGGCCGATCTCGCCGGCCAGGCCCCGCGGGCCGCGCCGCAGCCGGCCGTCGAGGATCAGCCCGCCGCCGACGCCGGTGCCCATGAAGGCGCACAGCACGTCGGCCCGACCGACGGCGGCGCCGTGGGCCGCCTCGGCCAGGGCCCCGACGTTGACGTCGTTGTCGACCGCCACCGCCTCGACGCCGGTCGCCTCGCGCAGCAGCCGGCCCAGCGGCACCGGCGGGACCCAGCCCACCAGGTTGGGGACGCCGGCCACCACGCCCTCGCCGTCGACGTAGCCCGGGGTGCCGACGCCGAGGAGGTCGGCCCCGCCCAGCTCGTCGACCATCTCGGCGATGGCGGCGGCGACGGCCTCGGGACCCTCGGTCGGCGTCGGGCGCTTGACCCGGTCGCCGACGGTGCCGTCGGGCCCGACCCGACCGGCCAGGACCTTGGTGCCGCCGAGGTCGACCCCGATCGTCCTCGGGCCGCCGGCGCTGTCGGTCACGCCCTAGTCGTCCTCGGGCTGGCCCAGGTCCCAGTCGAGCAGCAGGTGCTCGCGCTCGGCGTCGCGGATGACGCGCTCGCGGTTGCGACGGAACTGCGGGTCGTGGGGCGGCACCAGCTGGAGCCGGGCCTGGACCCGGTCGCGGAAGGCGTCGATCAGGGCCCGGTCGCCGAAGTCCGACTGGATCTCCCAGTGCGGTGCGACCGGACCGAGGTAGACCACGCGCGCGTGGCCCCGGGGGGGCTCGTTCGGGTCGCGCTCCAGCTCGGTGTAGGTCACGTCATCTCCTCGGTCGTGCGGCCGGACACCCTACCGGGACGGGATCGACGTGGCCTCAGCCGCCCCGCCGGCCCAGGGTGACCTCGACCTCGTCGGGCTCGCCCATCCGCTCGTAGGAGACGAGGACGGTGTCGCCGATGGCCTTGGCCCGGATGATGGCGCTGAGGTCCTCGTTGGCGTTGGTGACCTCGCCGTCGACCTCGCGGATGACGTCGCCCATCTCGATGCCGGCCTCGTCGGCCCCCGACCCGGCGGTGACCTGGGTGACGATCAGCCCAGCCTGCTCGGTGATGCCGAACTGCTCGAGCAGCTCGGGGGGGAGGTCGGCGGCGGCGAGGGCCTGGGTGGCGACGCCGAGGAAGGGCGTGTCGGCGGTGATGTCGCCGTTGCCGTCGCGCAGGTCCTCGATCAGCGGGAGCAGGTTGTCGATGGCCAGGGCGAAGCCGATGTTCGAGGCGTCGGGGATCTTGGCCGTGTTGATCCCGACGACCTGACCCCGCGAGTTGACCAGCGGGCCCCCCGAGTTGCCGGGGTTGATGGCGGCGTCGGTCTGGATGAGGTTGGCCAGCGTCGACTGGCCGTCGCTGATCGTCCGGTTGACCGCCGAGACGATGCCGGTGGTGACGGTGGGCTTGCCCCCCAGGCCCAGGGCGTTGCCGATGGCCACGACGTCGTCGCCGACCCGCAGGGCGTCCGACGAGCCCAGGTCGGCGGCGACGAGGTCGTCGAGCCCTTCGACCCGCAGCATGGCGACGTCGTCCTCGGGGAAGGCGCCGACGAGCTCGGCCCCCATGGCCGAGCCGTCGAAGAAGGTCACCGAGATCTCGTCGGCGCCCTCGATCACGTGGGCGTTGGTGAGGATGAAGCCCTCGGTGGCGTCGTAGACGAAGCCCGAGCCGGCCCCCTCGCCCTGGCTGGAGCTGGTGTTGATCGAGACCACGGTGGGCTGGGCGATCTCCAGGATCTGCTGGATGTCGAGGCTCTCGCCGACGCCCATGTCGGCGCCGCCGCCGGCCTCGGTGGTGGGGCTGGCCTCGACGGTGGGGTCGTCGTCGGTGGCGAGGACGAGGCCCGAGGCGACCAGGGCGGCGACCACGGCGCCGACCAGACCGCCGACCACGGCCGACATCAGCCGGCTGCCGCGGTCGCCCGCCGGCGGCGCCGGCGTGGGCGCCGGGTCCGCCGCCGGGCGGTGGGCGGGGGTGCGGTAGCCGGGCGGGTGGGGCGGCACGCCGCCGCCGGTGGCCGACGGGGGGCCGCTCGGGTAGCCGCCGCTCCAACCCGCCGGGGCCCACGGCCGGGTGGCGCCGGGGGGCTGCCCGGGCGAGGACCACCCACCGGTGGTGGTGCCCGCCCCGCCCGACCACGAGCCCGTGGCGCCGGCCCCACCGGACCAGGAGCCGGTCGTGGAGGGCGACGGGGGGCCACCCGCCGGGGGTGCCCAGGCCGAGGCGGCGCCGGTGTCGGAGGGGCCGCGCGGGGCCCACGGGTGGGGCGCCCCTCCGGGCGAGGACGGCGGGTAGGACACGTGAGCTCCTTCGGTCGGGCCAGAGGACCCGTTCAGAGGCGGTCCACGCTACCTCCGTGCCCCCCGGCCCGAACCGGCGCCCCAGGGGTTGACGCGACCGGTGGGGGTGGGGTCCCCCCTCGCCGCGCTTCCCCTGCAACAGTCAGGGGTCCATGGTGTCACCGGTCCTCGTGGGAGGCGGGCTTTACCTCCCCTTGACCGACCGTCTGGGAAGAAGCAGCCCGGACCACTCGCCCGGCGGCCCGCCGGCCCTGGTGGCAGACCGTGAGGTGACCACGTGAACGAGTACCAGATCGCCAAGTGGATGCAGCGGGGGAGCTGCGCCCACGAGCCGCCGACCACCTTCTTCCCCAGCGACGGTGTCGGCGTCGAGGTCGCTCGCCGGATCTGCGCCACCTGCCCGGTGAAGGAGCCCTGCCTCGAGTACGCGCTCGAGAACCGGATCGAGCACGGCGTGTGGGGCGGGTGCTCGGAGCGCGAGCGCCGGCGCATCCTCCGCCGGCGCCGGCTGGAGGCCGAGGGCGTCACCGAGGAGACGGTGATCCCGACCCCGGCGCGGTAGCGCCCCCCGAGGAGGGCGCGGGGCTCAGGGGTTCTGGTTGCGGGCCTCGGCCTCGCGGCGGGCCAGCTCGGCCTCCCGGCGGGCCAGGTCGGCCTCCCGCTCGGCGGCGGTCGGCGTGGCCGTGGGGGTGCCCGGGGTGGCGCCGCCCCCGGTCAGCGAGCTCCGCTCGGCCTCGGCGTTGGCCGTCTCGAACTCCCGCCGGGCCTCGCCCAGCGAGCGGGCGAGCTTGGGCAGCTTGGCCCCGCCGAACAGGACGAGGATCACCACCAGGACGATCAACAGCTCCGGGGCGCCGAGGTTCATGCCGACAACCCTACCGCCGCACCGGCGGGACGGACAGGTCGGAGCCGCCCCGTCCGGCATGCTCGTCCGGTGCTGGAGTGCGTGGTCAACATCAGCGAGGGACGGGATCGGGACGTCGTCGACGCCATCGCCGCCGCCGCCGGCGACGACCTGCTCGACGTCCACACCGACGCCGACCACAACCGCAGCGTCCTGACCCTGCTGGGCGAGGAGGCGCCCCGGGCGGTGGCCCGGGCGACCGTCGCCCGCCTCGACCTGCGGGCCCACACCGGCGTCCACCCCCGGATCGGCGTGGTCGACGTCGTCCCCTTCGTCGCCCTCGACGACGCCCCGGCGTCCGAGGCGGTGGCGGCCCGGGACCGGTTCGGGGCGTGGGCGGCCGACGCGCTCGGCGTCCCCGGCTTCGCCTACGGCCCCGAGCGGACCCTGCCCGACGTCCGCCGCACCGCCTTCGCCGGGCTCGCCCCGACCTGGGGCCCTACCGACCCGCACCCCACCGCCGGGGCCGTCGCCGTCGGCGCCCGGCCCCTGCTCGTCGCCTACAACCTGTGGCTGGCGCCGGGGACCGAGCTGGCCGTGGCCCGCCGGGTGGCCCGGGCGGTGCGCAGCGCCGAGGTCCGCACCCTCGGGCTCGCCGTCGGCGCCGAGGTCCAGGTCTCGATGAACCTGGTGGCCCCGCGGGAGGTGGGCCCGGCCGAGGTGTGGGACCGGGTGGCGGCGCTCGCCCCGGTGGCGCGGGCCGAGCTGGTCGGGCTGATCCCGGCGGCGGTGCTCGACCGCACCCCGGCGGAGCGCTGGGAGCAGCTCGACATCGGCCCCGACCGCACGATCGAGGCCCGCCGGGACCGCCGCCGCTGAGGCCCGCCCTTGCGCGCGGCCGTCGGAGAGGTCAAGATCACACCGTTGTAATTCCACGTGTGCTATTGGGCCGTCGGCGATGCCCGGACAGGAGGCCACCGTGCACATCTCCAACGAATCCCCCGAGCAGCCCGGCTGGCAGGACTTCGCCAACTGCCTGGGGGTCGACCCCGACCTCTTCTTCCCCGAGCGGGGGGCGTCGACGCGCGAGGCCAAGGAGGTCTGCCGCGGCTGCGTGGTCCGGGCCGACTGCCTCGAGTACGCCCTCGACAACGGCGAGAAGTTCGGCATCTGGGGCGGCATGAGCGAGCGCGAGCGCCGCCGCCTGCGCCGCCAGCGGGCCCTCGCCCGCCGCGGCGAGGACATCACGGCCGCCGGGAGCGCCTGAGCCACCTCCCGGCCCTCGGGGCCCGGCCGGTACCTTTCCCGACCGTGGCCGAGGTCCTCGCTCTCCCCCACCTGCCCCCCGAGGGCGTCGACGCCGCCTACGCGGTGTTCGCCAAGGATCGGCGGACCGTCACCAGCGACGGCACCACCCTGGCCTGGACCCTCCTGCCCGCGGCCCCCGGCGTCGCCGAGCGCACCCCGGTGGTGGCGGCCAACGGCTGGTCGTGCAGCGACGCCTACTGGGCCCACATCGCCCCGGCCCTGACCGCCCTCGGCCACCCGGTCCTCGTCCTCGACACGCGGGGCCACGGCGCCTCGGGCCTCCCCCGCCACCCCGGCCGGGGGGCGCGCCGCCTGCGCACCGAGGACATCGCCATCGGACGGATCGCCGCCGACCTGTGGGAGGTGGCCGACGACGCCGGGCTCGACCGGGCGATCGTCATGGGCCACTCGATGGGCGTCCAGGTCACCCTGGAGGCCGACCGCCTGGCCCCCGAGCGGGTCGCCGGGCTGGTGCTGATCGCCGGCAGCTACGAGAACCCGCTCCGCACGTTCTGGGGGCTGCCGGTGGCCGACCTCGCCTTCCCCTTCGCCAAGCTGGCCGCCACCTCGACCCCGGCCCCGGTGCTCAAGCTGGCCATGCAGCCGGCCCGGCTGACCGCCTTCGGGGCGTGGGCGGCCAAGGTGGCCCGGGCCACCGGGCCCAAGGCGCAGGCGAGGGACATGGCGCCGTACCTCCTCCACATCGCCTCGACCGACATGGCGGTGATGATCCGCCTGGTCGACGCCATGCGCCGGCACTCGGCCGCCGACCACCTGCGCCGGATCACCGCCCCGGCCCTGATCCTGGCCGCCGGGCGCGACACCTTCACCCCGCCCCGCTGCTCGCAGCACATGTTCGAGCGCATCCCCACCGCCGAGATCCAGTGGTTCGACGACGCCGGCCACACGCTCCCCATCGAGGAGCCCGACGCCATCGCCGGCCACATCGACGAGTGGTACGGGCGCCGGGTCGCCCGGTGACCATCCGGGCGGTGCGGGCCGACATCACGACCCTGGAGGTCGACGCCGTCGTCAACGCCGCCCACCCCTCGCTGCTCGGCGGGGGCGGGGTCGACGGGGCCATCCACCGGGCCGCCGGGCCCGGCCTGCTGGCCGAGTGCCGCCCGCTCGGCGGGTGCGCCACCGGCGACGCCAAGGTGACCGGCGGCCACGACCTCCCGGCCCGCTGGGTCGTCCACACGCCGGGGCCGGTCTGGCGCGGTGGGAGGGACGGGGAGGACGAGCTGCTGGCCTCGTCGTACCGGCGCAGCCTGGAGGAGGCCGACCGGGTCGGGGCCCGCACGATCGCCTTCCCGGCCATCAGCACGGGGATCTACGGCTACCCCAAGGACGCGGCGGCCGCCATCGCCGTCGCCACGATCCGTGCCACGCTGCCGTCGACCGGCATCGAGGAGGTCGTGCTGGTCGCCTTCTCGGCCGACGACCTGCGCCGCTACGAGGACCTCCTGGGGGAGACCGATGGATGACCTGATCGAGGGAGCGGACGGGAACCTCCGCTGCGGGTGGTGCGGGACCGATCCGCTCTACGTCGCCTACCACGACGACGAGTGGGGCCGGCCCGTCCACGACGACCAGAAGCTGTTCGAGAAGCTGTGCCTGGAGGGGTTCCAGGCCGGGCTGGCGTGGATCACCATCCTCCGCAAGCGGCCCGCCTTCCGGGCCGGCTTCGCCGACTTCGCCATCGACGTGGTCGCCGACTTCACCGACGCCGACGTCGAGCGGCTGCTGGCCGACGCCGGGATCGTGCGCCACCGGGGGAAGATCACCGCCGCCATCGGCAACGCCCGCCGGGCCCAGGAGCTGATCGCCGAGGTCGGCTCGCTCGACGCCCACGTGTGGTCCTTCGCCCCCGACCGGCGTCCGCGCCGGGCCGCCTCCTTCGCCGAGATCCCGGCCACCACGCCCGAGTCGACGGCCCTGAGCAAGGACCTGAAGAAGCGGGGCTGGCGCTTCGTCGGCCCCACCACCGTCTACGCCTTCATGCAGTCGATGGGCATCGTCGACGACCACGTCGCCGGCTGCTGGACCCCCGAGCCATGAGGGGCGCCGCCGTCCTCGCCCTGGTCGTGGCCCTCGCCCTCGGGGCCTGCTCCGACGCCGCCGACGACCGCGCCGACCCGCCCACCCCGACGACGCCGTCGACCACCACCGAGCCCTACACCGGCTCGCTCCCCGAACCCGACCCGGCCGGCATCACCTTCCAGCCCGTCCTGGCCACGGCCCCGTGCGACGATGCCGACGCCACCACCAGCCTGATCGACGGCGCCTGCTTCACCCTCGGGCCGGTCGGCTTCGACGGCACCGCCTTGACCTCGGCCGAGGTCGTCCAGGGCGGGGCGGCGGGCACCGAGTGGGTCGTGACGGTCGAGGTGGCCGACGCCGAGCGGGACGGGGCCAACGCCACCTTCGACGCCTGCGCCACCGACGCCCCCGAGTGCCCCACCGGGCAGATCGCCGTCGTCGACGACGGGGTGGTCGTCTCGGTCCCCCAGGTCGAGACGGAGGGGCTGGCCGACGAGGCCTTCCTGATCTCGGGGTCGCGGCTGGGCGGGTTCGAGCGGGCCGAGGCCGAGGAGCTGGCCGCCCAGCTCGGCGGCTGACCCGGGCGTCCCCTGCGATCGCGCGGGAGTGCCCGCTCCCGCCCGCGACGACCTCATACAAGAACCGGTTCTTGTATGGGTGAGGTCGCGTGGGCGCGACCTGGCCGCGCCAGACGTCGGGGTCGGTCGTTCCGGCGCGGTGAGGTCGCGTGGGCGCGACCTCACCGCGCCAGAACCGCTGAGGCGGCCTCGGCCTAGCCGGCGCGGCGGCGGGACATGCTGCGGCGCTGCTCCAGGAAGTCGACCAGCACGTAGTCGCCGAGCGTCTCGGGCGTGGTGAAGAAGGCCCGGCCCCGGTTGAGCTCGGTCAGCTTCTCGATGAAGCGCTGGAGGTACGGCGTGGCGTCGAGCATGAAGGTGTTGATGCGGATGCCCTCGCGGGTGGCCCGCAGCACCTCGGTCAGCGTGGCGTCGATCGTCTCCTGCACCGGGGGGTAGTGGAAGACGGGGTCGCCCCGCTCGGTCAGGTGGGCGGTCGGCTCGCCGTCGGTGACCATGATGATCTGCTTGGTGCCCGAGCGGCCGGCCAGCATCTTGCGGGCGAGCATGAAGCCGTGCTGCATGTTGGTGCCGTAGACGAAGTCCCACGACACCTCGGGCAGCTCGTGGGCGACGATCGGACGGGCCACCTCGCTGAAGCCCACCAGCCCGATGAAGTCGCGGGGGAACTGGGTGGTGATCAGGTGGTGGAGCGCCATCGCCACCTTCTTGGCGGGCAGGAAGTTGTCGCGCATCGGCATCGACAGCGAGAGGTCGATCATCAGCACGGTGCTGGCCCGGGTGGCGTGCTCGGTCCGCTCGACCTCGAAGTCCTCGGGGGTCAGCCGGACCGGCGTGCCGCCACCCTGGCGGGCGAGGGCGTTGCGGATGGTGCGCTCGATGTGGAGGTTGAACGGGTCGCCGAACTCGTAGGCCTTGGTCTCGTCGGCCCGCTCGTGGCCGACGCCGGTGCGGTCGGTCTCGTGCCGGCCCAGCTGGGTCGGGTCGAGCTTGGCGAAGATGTCCCGCAGGGCGTTGCGGCCGATCCGGCGCAGCCCGTGGGGCGTCAGCTCCAGCCGGCCCTCGCGCTGCTCGATCAGCCCGGCCTCGGTGAGCATGTCGACCAGCTCACCCATCCGCTCGAGGCTCTGGGCCGCCTCGTCGCCGAGGAGCTGGCGGGCCCGGTCGAGGTCGACGTCGCCCAGAGCGCCCGGTGAGGAGGCCCGGGTGAGGAGCTGCTCGAGCTGGTCGAGGTCGCCCAGCTCGTCCATCAGCCCGGCGGCCTCGGCGAAGCTCAGGGGGTCCTGGCCGCTGAAGTCGTAGCGGCGGCCCCAGCCGGCGTCGGGGAACAGCTGGCGGAGGTTGGCGCCGAGCTGGTCGAGCTGCCAGCGGAGGTCGAGGTCCTCCAACAGCGCGTTCGACAGCTGCTGGAGCTGGTCGCGCTGCTCGGGGGTCATCGAGGCGAGCATCGACTGCATGGCCGCCATCCGCCGGGCCATCGCCTCCAGCAGCTCGTCGAGGTCCTTCGGGTCCTCGGGGAACATGTCGCCGAAGCGGTCCATGAAGCCGGCGAAGTCGGGCTCGCGGCCGGCGGCCCGCTGCTCCAGCATCTCGTTGAGGGCGGCGAACATGTCCTTGACCCGGGCCATGGCCTCGGGGTCGGGGTTCGCCATGGCCTCGGACATGCCCTTGAACCAGGACTCGACCATCTCCTTGCGGAGCTCGTCGAGCAGCTGGTCGAAGGCGTCGCGGGCCTCGTCGGAGGTGAAGTCGTGCTCCTGGAGGGCCCGGACCTGGCCGGCCAGGTCGGGGGGCAGGCCGGCGAGGTCGTCGCGCCGCTGCTGGGCGACCTGCTCGGTCAGCTCCTGGCGGCGGGCGTCGCCCGAGTCGCGCGCCTCCTGCTCGAAGTCGTCGATGGCGGCGGCGTCCTGCTCGATCACGTCGCGCAGCCGCTGGGCGATGTCCTCGTAGGCGCCGCCCAGGTCGGCGTTCTCCAGCCGCTCCCGCCGGGCCTCGCGCAGCCTCTCCAGCAGGTCCCGGATGCCCTGGACGTCCTCCCCGTTGCGGTCGGTGAAGCCCTGCTGCATCAGCCGTCGCAGCGCCGCCGCCAGGTCGCCGTGGTACAGCAGGTCGTCGGTGACCTCGCCGAGGACGTCGTCGGCGTCGAACTCGAACCCGGTCTGGGTGCCGTCCCACCGCGAGTACCGGAAGCGTGAAGTCACCGCGACGACGCTACCGCCCGTTCCCGGCCCCCGTTCCCCGAACTCGGCGGGATCCGTGACAGCGGGGTGTCACGGATCCCGCCGAGTTCGTCAGGAGTCGGTCGAGAAGGCGGAGTCGAAGGAGGCGGACGCCGGGGGGAACATCTGGGAGCGGACGAAGCCGACGGCCTCGGCGGCGCCGTGGAGGCGGTCCATCCCGGCGTCCTCCCACTCGACCGAGATGGGGCCGTCGTAGCCGATCGTGTTCAGCATCCGGAAGCAGTCCTCCCATGGGACGTCGCCGTGGCCGGTCGACACGAACGTCCAGCCCCGGCGGGGGTCGTCCCACGGGAGGTGCGAGCCGAGCCGGCCGGTACGGCCGTCGGGCCGGCGCACCCGGGTGTCCTTGCAGTCGACGTGGTAGATCCGGTCGGCGAAGCGGTGCAGGAACCCGACCGGGTCGATGTCCTGCCAGACCATGTGGCTCGGGTCCCAGTTGAGGCCGAAGGACTCCCGGTGGCCGATCGCGTCCAGCGTCGCCTCGGTCGAGTAGAAGTCGTAGGCGATCTCGGAGGGGTGGACCTCGAGCGCGAAGCGGACACCGCAGGACTCGAAGACGTCCATGATCGGGTTCCAGCGGTCGGCGAAGTCCTGGTAGCCGGCGGCGATCATCTCCGGCGTCGCCGGCGGGAACATGGCCACGTACTTCCAGATCGACGATCCGGTGAAGCCGACGACGGTGTCGACGCCGAGGCGCTGGGCGGCCCGGGCCGTCATCTCCATCTCCTCGGCCGCCCGCCGGCGGACGCCCTCGGGGTCGCCGTCGCCCCAGATGCGGTCGGGGAGCATGTCGCGGTGGCGGGCGTCGATCGGGTCGTCGCACACCGCCTGGCCCTTGAGGTGGTTGGAGATGGCCCACAGCCCGAGGCCGTTGGCCTCCAGGATCTCCAGCCGCTCGGCGACGTAG
>DASTYI010000019.1:0-5508 GCA_035765045.1 Iamia sp.
ACACCGGCCCGCCCGACCCCTCGCCCCGCCGGCGCCCCGTGATGCCCTCCGGCGCCGGTCGCCCTTCCCACCCGCTGGCGCCCCGCATCCGACCGACCGCACCGCACCACCCCCACGCCGGAACACGGCAGCGCCCGGGCCACCTGCGACCCGAGCGGGATCCCCACCGCGACCGCTGACCCACAAGAACCCCTTCCTGTGGGCCAGAGGTCGCGTCCCCCGGCGGTCAGCCCGCATCGGCCCAGGCCAAGGACTCGGCCGCCTCCCGACGGGCCACCACCCGCCGGTCGGCACCCCCAGCGGTGCGCTCGGGCACGGGACGACGATCACCGGCCGGCCGGTCGAGCACGGGCGCCGGCACCCCGTCGGGCCCGGGCAGCCAGAGCTCGACCCGACGGGGGCGGGCGGCCCGGCCCCGACCGGTCGCCTCGACCACCAGCCGGCGGGACCGCAACCGACCGGCCCCGTCGAGCCGGCTCGGCGGGACGGTGCCCTGCCAGTCGGGGGCGACGGCCCGGAGGGTGACGTCGGGCGACCCGGGCCACGAGCCCACCCCCGGCAACCGCACGAGCACCCCGCCCCGGCTGCGGAGGTGGGCGGCGAGGCGACGGTCGTCGGCGTCCCGGACCCGGGCGGTGGGACGGACGAGCACCAGCTCGATCGTCTCGACCAGTGCTGCCACCACGGTGCCCCACCGCTCGGGGGGCGGGGCGTCGACGAGGACGAGCCGGGCCAGGTCGACCCCGGCCTCGGCCGCCGCCACCAGGCCCAGGTCGTCGAGCCCCACGGCGACGGTCCACGACCCCGCCGCCGAGGCCGCCGCCACCAGCCCCAGGGCCAGCGACGTGGCCCCGATCCCCGCCACCCCCACGGTCGTCCCCCGGACCAGGTGACCGCCGGGGAGCAGCGGCGCCAGGGCGGGCGCGACCGGCAGGGACCGCTCGGCGGCCAGCGTGGTGGGCCGGGCCCGCTGGCCCAGCAGGTCGAGACGCTCCACCCGCCCAGTGTCGAACACATGTTCGTTTGACGCAACCTCATCCGGGGCACACCCCCGGCATGTCCCGTCAGATCACGCCGGCGCCCTCGTCAGGCCGTAGTGCCCTCGTCGCCCGGGTCCTCACCCGGCTCGATCGGTGCCCGCTCGGCCGCGCCCGCCGCGGGACGGGAGGAGTCGGCGTCGGGGTCCGTGCCCGAGGCCGTGGTGGCGGCCGCCTCCGGGTCGTCGGCCTCGGCCGCGTTCTCGGACGACCGCGCCTCGTCGACGGCGGCGGCATCGGCCGCCTTCTCCGGGTCGTTCGTGTCGGCCCCGGGCGCCTCACCCGCGCCGTCGGCCGCCGCCACCTCGACGGTGGTCGGGTCGTCGGCCGGCGGGTCGGAGGGGGAGCCTCCGGCCGGGGCCTGGTCGAGGGTCGGGGCGTCGCCCTCGGCCTGCTGGACGTCGGCCTCGGTCTCCTCGTCGGCATCGGCGGTGGTCGAGGCCGAGCTGGTCGACGAAGGCGCCGGCGCGCTCTGCGCCTCGTCCCCTCCACCCTCGGCCACGGCGGCGTCGGCGGCCGTCACCTCGGTGTGCTTCGGGTCGGGGGCCACCTCGGCCGGGGCGGCGGCGGCCTGCTCCACCGCCTCGCCCTCGGTCTCGGGAGCATCGGCGTCAGCCACGGCGGCGTCCGGGTCCTCGGCGGTCGGCGGGTAGTGGATGTAGAGGCCCTCGATGATCTCCCGCATCCCTGCGGTGTCGTGCCCCTTCACCAGGTCGACCGTGACCACGCTGCCGTTGATGTGCACGGTCTCGATCCCCCCGCGGGCGAGGAGGCGACGGGCCAGCTCGTCGGGCGGGCGGTCGCCGCGCACCTCGGTGCCGGCCACGTAGCGCTCGTGACCCATGCCGGTGATGGCCCGGTTGGTCTCGAACCGCACCATCCCGGGGTTGGCGATCGAGGGCTTCTCGACGACGACGATCGGCTGACCCATGGGCCGGCAACCTACTGCCAGCACCCGCCGCGCCACGAAGCGATGCGAGGCAGACTCGTGGGTCATGGGAGCCACCGAGACGTTCGCCCTCGAGGGTCACATCGTCGACTCGCTGATCCTCCCCAAGGTCCTCGACCTGGTGCTCGAGTCCGGGAGCGACTACCGCTTGGTCGACGTCGCCATCGGGCGCACCCCGACCGACCCCAGCCGGGCGGTGATCGAGGTCGAGGCCCCGGACGAGGCCACGCTGGCCGTCCTCGCCGAGCAGCTCCAGGTCCAGGGGGCCAACCCGGTCGTCAGCGGCGAGGCCACCACCGCCCCGGCCCCGGCCGACGGGGTCGCCCCGGCCGACTTCACCGCCACCACCAACCTGGTCACCGAGGTCCGGCTCGACGGGCGCTGGGTCACCGCCGACCGGGCCGAGATGGACTGCACGCTGGTGGTCCGCGACGGCGCCGTCACCACCACCCCCCTCCACCGGCTCCGAGCGGGCGACGAGGTGGTCGTCGGCAGCGACGGCGTCCGGGTGGTCGCCCCGGCGCGGGAGCGGGGCCTGGCCGGGTTCGAGTTCATGGACTCCGACATCTCGACCGAGAAGCCCAAGGCCACCCAGCTCCGAGCGCTCGCCGATCGGCTCCGCCAGGCCCGCGCCGAGGGGGTCGACGTCCTCGCCGTGTGCGGGCCGGTCGTCATCCACACCGGTGGTGGGCCGGCCGTCGCCCGGCTGGTGCGGGGCGGGTGGATACAGCGGCTGTTCGCCGGGAACGGATTCGCCACCCACGACATCGAGTCGAACGTGATGGGCACCTCGCTCGGCATCAACGTCAGCTCCGGGGCCGGTGTCGAGGGTGGGCACAGCAACCACCTGCGCGTCATCAACGAGGTCCGCCGCCACGGGTCGATCGCCGCGGCCGTCGAGGCGGGCTACGTCACCGGCGGGGTGATGCACGCCTGCGTCACCCACGGGGTGCCGTTCGTGCTGGGCGGGTCGGTCCGTGACGACGGTCCGCTCCCCGACACCATGACCGACGTCGTGGCGTGCGCCGATCGCATGCGAGAGGAGGTGGCCGGCGTCGGCGTCGCCCTGATGCTGGCCTCGACCCTCCACGCCATCGCCACGGGCAACGTGCTGCCCGCGGCGGTCGCCACCTACTGCATCGACATCAACCCCTCGGTCGTCACCAAGCTGTCCGATCGGGGCAGTCACCAGGCCCACGGGATCGTCACCGACGTCGGCCCCTTCCTCACCCAGCTGGCCGACGAGCTGGGTGCCTGACGTGCCGGCGGGCGACCTGACGTGGGGGCGGCAGTTCCTCATGTGCCCGCCCACCCACTTCGGCGTGCTGTACGAGATCAACCCGTGGATGCACGCCGAGGTCGCGGTCGACCTCGACCGGGCCCGGGAGCAGTGGGACGGCCTGGTCGCGGCTCTCCGGGCCGCCGGGGCCGAGGTCGAGACCATCGACCAGGACGCCGAGGTCCCCGACCTCGTGTTCACGGCCAACGCCGGGATCGTCTCCGGGTCGACGTTCGTGCCCGCCCACTTCCGCCACCCCGAGCGCCAGCCCGAGACCGAGCGCTTCGCGGCCTGGTTCGCCGAGCGGGGCTCGACCGTCGAGCGCCTCCCCGAGGACATGTCGCACGAGGGCGCCGGTGACGCCCTGCCCTTCGGGGCCGACACCACCCCGGGGGCGCCGGTGCTGCTCAGCGGCTACCGGTTCCGATCCGACGCCGCGGCCACCACGCCGCTCAGCGCCCTGACCGGCGCCGTCGTCCGTCCGATCGAGCTGGTCGACGAGCGGCTGTACCACATCGACATCACGTTCTGTCCCCTCGACAGCCGCCACGCCCTGTGCGCCCCGCTGGGCTGGGACCGCTACGGCACCGCCGTGGTCGAGTCCCTCGTGCCCGAGCCGCTGTGGCTCACCGACGAGGAGGCCCTCGCCTTCACCGCCAACTCGGTCGTGGTCGGGACCACGGTGCTGATGCCGCACGTCCCGCCCCGGGTGGGCCGCCAGCTCGAGACGTGGGGCTTCGACCCGGTCGCCGTCGACGTGGGCGAGTTCCTCAAGGCCGGAGGCGCCTGCCGCTGCCTGACCCTGGCCCTCGACGTCGACCTCACCCCACCGGGCTGAACCCGGCGATCAGACCAGGGCGCGGCGCACCCACGACGGCCCGGCCCCGTCGGCCAGGGCCGCCCGGCCGGCGAGCACGGCCAGCGTCCCGGCCACCACGCCCAGCACGGCGTGGACCACGACGAAGCCGACCTCGTGGCCGTTGGTGGCGATGAACGCCAACCGCACGGCCCAGTAGGCGACCGTCCAGGCGGCGAAGGCGACCACGGCGGTGCCGGCGACGTCGAGACGCCGCAGGACCGCCACCGCCACCCCGATCCCGGCGGCCACGAAGACCACCACAGGCACCAGGCCGAGGATGCTCTCGTCCCCGCTCACGAGGAGCGGCACCCGGGTGATCCACGTGAAGAGCGTCCACCCGCAGAGGGCGAGGGCCAGGGCCCGGGTCCGACCGGCGAGCATCATCCCGCCACCCTACGAGGACCCCGAGCGACCCCCAGCACCGGAGCGGGGCCTCCCTGACCGTGGAGCCACCTCGCACCCGAACGGCCGGAGGACCCCGGCACGGCCCGATCGCTCCACGCCCCGTAGGCTCGATCCCGCCGCCCACCGCGGGCCGCGACCCACCGCCTTGGCCGCCCCGACCACCACCCACCACCGGTCCGCACCCGCCCGCGCCCGGTTCGCCGCGCTCCTGGTGATCGCCGCGCTGGCCGTCCTGGCCGGGTGCTCGACGATCGGATCGCTCGCCGCCCTCATCGAGGACCTCCGGGGCGAGGGCTTCGGCGACGTCTCGGTCACCATCGACCAGCGGGACACCTCGGTCCTCGTCGTGTCGGCCGACGCCCCCGGCGGCACCGCCGTGGGCGACGCCCAGGACAAGGCCGCCGACGTCGTCTGGACCCGCTTCCCCCGCCGGTTCGACGGCCTCCGGGTGACCATCGACGGCGAGCGCGCCGAGTGGACCTACGAGGAGCTGGAGGACGAGCTCGGCCCCCGTCCCGAGGGTCTCGAGGACGGCGATCTCGGCGACGACGTCAACCGGGTCGCCGTCATCGGCCTCATCGGCGTGCTGGTCGCCGGCCTGGTCGGGATCGGCATCATCGTGCTGGTCGTCGTCCTGGTGGTCCGCTCGAGTCGGCGCAAGGCCGCCGCCGGACCCCCGACCCAGCCCTGGATGCCCCCCGGCGTCCCCACCGCGGGCGGCCCGGTCCCGCCCCCCGGCGGGTGGGCCCCCGCCAGCGCCCCACCCGGACCACCCCGCCCCCCCGGACCGTCCGCACCACCCGGCCCGCCCACCTGGTCCGGCCCGGTCGACCCGACGACGCCGCGCCCGTGGGCACCGCCACCCCCGATGCCCCCCTCGCTCGCCAAGGACCCGCTCCCCCCGGCCGGCCCCGGCGAGGCCACCACCCCCCTCGGGTCGGACGCGGACCGCCGGGCCACCCCCGCCGGCGAGGACGCC
>DASTYI010000020.1:0-49815 GCA_035765045.1 Iamia sp.
CCTCAAGGTGCCAGGCACCTTGAGGCGGGGAGCGTCGCCACCTCCTCCACGGCGGCCGAGGAGACTGCGACCCTCAACGGGCGAGGACCCCGCTCAGGGTCGCTGATTCGGCCCGGACCTGGTTTGCAGGACACGGCCTAGTCAGTCGGCGTCGACGTCGGCGCCGATGGAGCGGAGCTTCTCGGCGAAGCGGTCGTAGCCCCGGGCGACGTGGTGGGCGTCGGCGATCACCGTCTCGCCGTCGGCCCCGAGGGCGGCCATGGCGATGGCGGCGCCGGCCCGGATGTCGTGGGCCTTGACCGGCGCCCCCGACAGGCGGGGCACGCCCCGGATCAGGGCGTAGTGGTGCTCGACCCGGATGTCGGCGCCCATGCGGATCAGCTCATCGACGTAGCGGAAGCGGCCGCCGAAGATGTTCTCGGTGGCGATGGCGGCGCCCTCGGCGACGGTCAGGGCGGCGACCATCAGAGGCAGGTAGTCGGTGGCGATGCCCGGGTACGGGAGGCTGTTGATGTCGACCGCCCGGATCCGCTCGGGGGCGGAGGCCCACACGCCGTCGGGGTGCGACGAGGTCCGCATCCCCATGTCGCCCATCTTGTGCATGAGCATGTCCATGTGCTCGGGGCGGGCGTTCTCCAGCACCAGCTCGCCCCCCGCCACGGCCAGCCCGGTCAGGAACGTGGCCGCCTCCAGCCGGTCGGGGATGACGGCGTGGTCGACCGGGTGGAGCTCCTCGACGCCCTCGACGGTGACCGTCGAGCTGCCCGCCCCGATGATCGTCGCCCCCATGCGGTTGAGGAAGGCGGCCAGGTCGGCCAGCTCGGGCTCCTTGGCCGCGTTCTCGATGACGGTGGTGCCCTCGGCCAGCACGGCGGCCATCAGGACGTTCTCGGTGGCCCCGACGCTCGGGTACTCGAGGACGATGCGGGTGCCCCGCAGGCGCTCGGCCGTCCCGTCGATGTAGCCGTGCTCGAAGGTCAGCTCGGCGCCGAGCCGGCGGAGGCCGTCGAGGTGCATGTCGATGGGCCGCTGGCCGAAGTCGTCACCCCCGGGCAGCGACACCCGGGCCCGCCCGACCCGGGCCAGCAGCGGCCCGAGCACCACGATCGACGCCCGCATGGCCTCGACCAGCTCGTAGGGGGCCTCGGGGGTGATGTCGGCGGGGCGGACCACCGTCAGCACGTCGCCCTCGAGGGTGGCGGTGCAGCCCATCGCCTCCAGCAGCTCGGCCATCAGCCGCACGTCGGTGATGTCGGGGACGTTGCGGATGGTGAAGGTGCCCTCGGCCAGCACGGTGGCCGCCATCAGCTTGAGCACGGAGTTCTTGGCCCCGGAGATGGCGACGCGACCCGAGAGGGGCCCACCGCCCCGGACGAGGATCCTTTCCATCACGCTGATCTTGCCAGCCCGATGACCTCGGTCGCGCGGCGTCGGGTCACCATGGGGGTGTGCCGGACCTCGCCCAGGCCGTCGTGGTCGATGACGCGACGGCCGCCTCGCTGCTCGCGCCGCGGTCCGACATCGTCGCCGAGCGGGCCTGGACGGCCGAGGACGAGGCGGCCTGGCGGGAGCGCGAGCCCGACGACGACCTCGCCGGCGACGGCTGGACGACCTACGCCGTGGCCCGGGGCCCGATGCGGGCCTACCGGCGCGACGTCCGGGCCCGGCCGGCCGGCGCCGGCGGGACCGAGGTCGAGGAGCGGATCCGCTACCAGCTGGCGCTCGGGGTGTGGTCCGGGTTCGTCATCTGGCCCGCCAACCGGGCCCTCCGCCAGGTCGACGGCCGCCAGAGCGGTCGCTCCCCCGTGTGGGCGCCACCCGAGAACCTCGACGCCCGCTCGGGCACGATCCTCGGGCTGCTGCTGACCCTGTCGCTCCTCGCCGGCTACATGGGCACCGTCCTCACCCAGACCATCACCTACGCCGCCGACGAGTTCGACCGCAGCGTCGGCGTGCAGGGCAACGTGCTGGCCGCCGTGCGGGTCGGTGTCCTCGGCAGCCTGGCCATCGTCGCCCTGTCGGACCGCAAGGGCCGACGCCGCCTCCTGGTCTGGTCGGTGGCGCTCGCCGTGGTGACGACCGTGGCCGGCGCCCTCGCCCCCTCGATCGAGGTCCTCGGGGCCACCCAGACCCTGGCCCGGGGCTTCCAGACGGCGGTCACCCTCCTGCTGGCCGTCGTGGCCGCCGAGGAGATGCCGGCCGGGGCCCGGGCCTACGCCATCAGCGTGATGACGATGACCGGGGCGCTCGGCGCCGGCATCGCCGTGTGGGCCCTGCCGCTGGCCGACGTGGGCGAGCGGGGCTGGCGGATCATCTTCCTCGTCCCCTCCTCGGCCTCCCGGTGCTGCGGAGGGTGGCCCGGGTCCTCCCCGAGAGCCAGCGGTTCGTCCGCCCCCACCGCGAGGCGACGGTGATCCGGGGCCACGCCCGGCGCTTCTGGGCCATCGGCGCCGCCCTCTTCTGCTCGTCGGCCTTCGGCGCCCCCAGCAGCCAGCTGCTCAACGACTTCCTCAAGGACGAGCGGGGGTTCTCGGCCTCCCGCATCGCCCTGTTCACCGTGCTGACCAGCACGCCGGCCGGGCTGTCGCTCGTCGCCGGGGGGCGGCTGGCCGACACCCGGGGCCGGCGTCTCGTCGTCGCCGTCGGGGTGGCCGGCGGCGCCGTCGTGGCCGCCTGGGGGTTCACGACCCACGGTTGGCCCCTGTGGGCCGCCAACCTGGTCGCCACCATGCTCGGCGCCCTCGCCGTGCCCGCCCTCGGCGCCTACGGGCCCGAGCTGTTCCCCACCGCGGCCCGGGCCAAGGCCAACGGCATCCTCCAGGTGATGTCGGTGACCGGCAGCGCCCTCGGCCTGGTCGTCGCCGGCCGGGTGGCCGACCGCACCGGTGAGCTGGCCGACGGGCTGCTCGTCCTGCTGCCGCTGGCCCTGCTGGTCGCCGTGCTGGCCCTGACCGTCTTCCCCGAGACGGCCCGTCGCCAGCTCGAGGAGATCAACCCCGAGGACGACCTCACCGTGCCCGGCGAGGGCGAGGTGATCCTCCCCGACCCCCACCGGTAGCATCGCCCCCCGTGCTGCCGGCCCCGTCGACCCGTCCGCGCCCGGCCGCCATCGGCGCTGGTCTCGCCGTCCTGGCGGTGCTGGTGGTGACGCTGCTGGCCCTCAGCCACGAGGAGCCGACGCTCCGGCCCGCCGCTGCCGTCACCACGACCACGACGACGGCGCCCCCGACGGTCGGGCCCTTCGACCCGACGACCGGCTCGGGCTCGGAGCCGGGGTCGACGACCACGACGCCCACCCCGCTCCAGGCCCTCCCCAGCCGGACCAGCGAGGTGGCCACGGTCCGCGACGACGTCGCCGAGGTGCCCGTCTACGACAGCGCCGACGCGGCCACGCCCCGGGAGACGGTCAGCGCCCAGGGCGACTACGGCCAGCACCAGGTCTTCCTGATCGCCGGCCGTGAGGGCGACCGGCTCGAGGTGCTGCTGCCGATCCGGCCCAACGGTTCGCGGGGCTGGATCGACCGCTCGACGGTCGACGTGACCAGCCACGACTTCCAGATCCAGGTGTCGCTCTCGGGCTACGAGATGATGGTCCAGAAGGGCACCGAGGTGCTGATCAGCTCGCCCATCGGCGTCGGCACCCAGGACACCCCGACCGTCGGCGGCGACTTCTACACCTGGGTCCTGATCGACCCGACCAACGCCGGCTACGGCTCCTACGCCTACGGGCTGTCGGGGTTCTCGACACTGGAGCAGTTCGCCGGGGGCGACGGCCGCATGGGCCTCCACGGCACCGACGACGACAGCTCGATCGGCCGCAACGTCAGCCACGGCTGCGTCCGCCTCCCCGACGAGGTCGTGGTCGAGATGGTCGAGGAGATCGGCCTCCCCCTCGGCGTCCCGGTCTCGATCCTGGCCTGACGTACGAACGGTGCCTGGCACCGTTCGTACGCCTAGAGGCCGGCGAGCCAGTCGGCGACGGTGGCGGCGATCGTCGGGTCCTGGCCCTTGGGCGAGTGGTTCCCGGGCACCCAGACGTGGGTGACGGGGCCGGCGATGGCGGCGGTGTGGTGCTCCATCTCCTCGGGGGTGCCGAAGGGGTCCTTGGTCCCGCCGACGAAGAGGCAGGGGACGGTGATCGCCGGGAAGTGGTCGACCCGCAGGTTCTCGGGCTTGCCCGGCGGGTGGAGCGGATAGCTGAGGAGGACCAGCGCCGCCGCCGGAAGGCCCTCGGCCACGGCCATCGAGCACATCCGCCCGCCCATCGACCGGCCCCCGAGGGCGATGCGGGCGGGGTCGACCCCGGCCGCGGTGGCCAGGGCGGCGGCCTCCTCCACGACGGCGGCGATCAGCTTGGGGGCCCGGTCGGGGGCCTTGCGCCCCTCCTTCCGGTACGGGAAGTCCATCCGGGCCACCGGGAGGTCGACAGCCTCCTCCACGGCGACCAGGGTCGGGCTCGTGCGGTCGGCGCCCGCCCCGGGGGCGAGCAGGAGGGCCTCGACGGTGGCCATCAGCTGGCCAGCAGGATGCGCCGGGCCTCGGTCAGCTCGGCGATCCGCTCGGCGGCCCCGGCGTCGGTGCCGCCGTGGTCGGGGTGGGCGACGCGCAGCAGCTCGCGGAAACGGCGCTGGACGTCCTTGCGGCCGGGCACGGGGCCGGCGAGGCCGAGCACCGTCAGCGCCCAGGCCTCGGGGTCGGCGTAGCGGGCGGCGGCGGTGACCAGCCCGCTGCCCTGGCCGCTGACGGCGGCGAGGATCCGGTCGTCGACCGACCCCCGCCAGCGCAGCCCGCGGCGCACGACCCGCATCACCGGGCCCCGGCTCTCGATCGGCAGCCGGCCGGCGGCGTAGACCACGGCGAGCACCTGCGGCCCCGGCGAGGTGCCCTCGGACAGGTCGAGGTCGAGGTGGAGCTCCTCGCCGTCACCGGTGAGCCGGTGGATGCGGCGGTTCAACCCGATGTGGTCGGTCTGGAAGCGGTGCCGGAGGCGGGGCTGGGGGATGCGGTGGCCCAGCTCGAGCTGGTGGGTGAGGCGGTCGAGGTCGGCGTGGAGGTCGGGGTCGACCTGGCCGACGAAGGCGGCCGCCACCGCCCCCAGCAGGATCCCGCCGAACCCGGGCGCGGGCGACACCGGCAGGGTGCAGGAGCCGAGCGCGACCCGTCGGGTCGGCGCGATCGGCCGCGACTGGAAGACCTCCAGCTCGGCCAGGACCATCGGGCCACCGTATCGGCAACCGCCGCCCTGAGCGCCCCGCACGCAGGAAGGGCTACACCAGCGGTCGCAGGTGGGTGCGGAGGGCGGTGGCGGCCTCGACGATGTCGTCGTCGGTCGACTCGGCGTCGCTCAGCTTGTCCCGCAGGGCACCGGTCAGGTCGGTGATGTCGCCCCAGGTCGCCTCGTCGAAGCCGAACGGCAGCCCCATGGCCAGGGCCGACCCGGAGGCGTCGTCGAAGCGGACGGTGGCCGTCTTGTCCGACGGGTCGTGGAGCAGGCGATCGCTGCTGACGAACAGCTCCGACAGGACCTCCTGGGCGTCGGGCCCGTCGAGCTCCTCGTCGGTGGGCTGCTCGTCCTCCCAGGCCGCCGTGACCTGCTCGACCAGCTCGTCGACCGTCTCCTCGTCGTCGACGCCGACGATGACCTCCTGGTAGCCCCGGTCGTGGGGGATGCGCTTCTCGATCAGCACCTCGAGGAAGCGCTCCTCGAGGCCCGGGGGCCAGTCCTTGACCTCGTAGATCACCGGCTCGACGTCGGGCGACAGGTCGAGGGCGATCCGCTCCTCGATGTAGTCGATCAGGTCGTCGACCACGTCGGCGTCGGAGGCGGCGACGACCAGGGTCCCGGCCTCCCACGCCCGGCGGACCCGGGCGGCGGCCAGCTCGCTGTCGATCAGCTGGCGCTCGCGCGCCCCCCAGTCGCCCAGCTCGAACTCGACCTGGCCGGTGGCCACCAGCTCACCGTCACCGTCGTCGGCGTCCTCGCCGTCGGTCTCCTCGGCCTCCGCGCCGTCGGCCTGCTCGGGGGCGGGACCGGGGTCGATGGCCTCGACCGCGTCGTCCTCGTCCCCGCTGGGCTCGGCCTCGTCGGCCTCGTCGGCCTCGTCAACCCTGGCCTCGACCTCCTCGACCTCCTCGACCTCGTCGAGCCCGTCGTCGGTGGCCTCCTCCTCCGTCCGTGACCGCTTGCGCGAGAACAGTCCCATCCCGTCAGCATCACACACCTAGACGAGCGCGAGGATCGCATCGCCGTACTTCTCCAGCTTGGCCGGGCCGATGCCGGGGCAGGCGGCGAGCTCGCGCGCCGTGGTGGGCGCCCGCTGGGCGATGGCCCGGATGGTGGCGTCGGAGGCGACGACGTAGGCCGGCACGGCGTCGGCCTTGCTGCGCTCGCGGCGCCAGGCCTTGAGCCGCTCCTCGCGGGCCGCCTCCTCCCCCACCAGCGGATCGCCCTTGGCCGCCCGGCCGCCCTCCCGACGGTCCTTGGCCATCGCCGGCGCGCCGGTGGCCGCCCCGGGGCGGACGATCGGCTTGGGCGCCGCCCGGTGGGGGGCGTCGCCGGTCAGCTCGGCCAGGAAGGGCGACGGCCGGCTCGCGTCGCCGAGCACCACCACCCGGGAGCGGCCCCGGGTGACGGCGACGTGGAGGACGCGGCGCTCCTCCTCCTCGTCGGCGGCCAGCCGGTGGGGCAGCAGCCCGGCCGTGACCCCGGCGACGGCCACGCACGGCCACTCCCGCCCCTTCACCCGGTGGACCGTCGACAGGGTGACCGCCGGCCCCGAGCGGGTGGTGCCCCCGAGGGCGCGGCGCAGCCAGGGCTCGAACCCGTCGAGCGAGGGGTGCAGGTCGGCCACCTGGAGCAGCGCCTCGAGGTCGTCGAGCTGGCTCGACCCCTCGCCGCCCTTGGAGCGGTCGAGGCCCTCCATGGCCTCGCCCAGCCCGATCCGGTCGCGGATGACCTCCAGGGCCTGGCGGGTGGTACCGGTGCCGACGGTGGCGACCACGCCCAGGTCGGCGGCCAGCTCGGTCAGCTTGGCCCCGACCTTCACGTCGTCGAGCCGGTCGGCGATGGCCGCCACCTCGGCCACCGTCATCGGGCGGCGGAACCACTTGGTGATCCACTGCGGGAGGCCCCGGCTGGGCCGGCGGTAGACCTCGGCCAGGTCGTCGGGCGTGATCCGGGTGGGATCGGCGGCGATGCGGAGGTAGGCCAGGGCGGCCCGGGCCCCGGTGCGGTCGAGCAGCTCGGTGCCGACGGTGGCCCGGACCGGCACACCGGCCTCCGAGAGGGCCACGACCGGGGCCAGCAGCAGGGCGTGGACCCGGGTCAGCACGGCGATGTCCGACGGCGACCGGCCCTCGTCGAGCCAGCCCCGCACCACGCCGACCAGGGCGTCGGCGCCCTCCGAGGGCGGGTGGGGCACCAGGCGGACGGCCTCGGGCGACGCGTCGGCGTCGGGGCGGGGCCGGATGACCTTGGCCACCCGGCGGTGGTTGTACGACAGCAGGGTGGCGGCGGCGTCGACGATCGGGGCGGCGCAGCGGTGGTTGACCTCCAGAGCGTGCTCGCCGCCGCCGGGGAACCAGGTGGCGAAGTCGATCAGGAACCGGGGGTCGGCCCCGGCGTGGCCGTAGATCACCTGGTCGTCGTCGCCCACCCCGAACACGTCGAGCGGCGGCCCGGCGACCAGCCGCACCAGCACCACGTGGGCCGGGGTGAGGTCCTGGAGCTCGTCGACGAGGAGGTGCCGGTGACGGGCCTGGACGTCGCTCCGCAGGTCGCCATCGGTGAGCAGGGCCTCGATGGCGGCGCAGACCTGCTCGTCGAAGTCGACCACGCCCCGCCGGGCCAGCTCGGCCCGATAGGGCCCGACCACGTCGGCCAACCCCGGCACGTCGCCCCGCTCGTCCTCGACCGCGCTCGGCGGCCGCAGCCCCAGCCGGACCTCGGTCAGCGCCTCCAGGTAGGGCGCGATCGGGTCGGTGTTGGCCTGGCGGCGACGCCGGGGCAGCAACCCGTCGAGGATGCGTCGGACCTCGCGCTCGTCGATCACCGGCGGCGCCGTGCCCCGCTGGCGGCCGAGGACCGAGTAGGCCAACCCGTTGAGGGTCTGGACCCGGGCGCCGAGGCCCTCGGTGCGCTCGACCATCTCGTCGCGGGCCTTGACGTTGTAGGCCACGGCCAGGATCGACCCCGGCTCCCAGCCCCGGTCGGCGATCAGGTGGCGGAGCCGCTCGGTGAGGACACGGGTCTTGCCCGAGCCCGCCGGGGCGACGATGCGGGCCGGCCCCCGCTCGTGGGCCACGGCGGCCATCTGATCGGACGCCAGGTCGGCGGTGGGGGCGACCGGGGGCGGGGCGACGGCCAGCCGCCCGGCCTCGACCGACTCGCGGTGCACGACCCCGTGGCCGCCGACCGCGTCGGGCTCCCACGGCTGGCGGGGCCCGCCGTCGACCCACAGCGGGGTGCCATCGGCCAGCACCAGGTCGGCCGGGCCCTCGGGGGTGGCGGTGGCGCCTTCGGCCAGGCGGGCGGCCTTGACCCCCCACCACCAGACCGGGTCGTTCCCCCGGGCGTCCCACGACGCCGCCCAGACGAGGAAGTGGAGCCGGTCGAGCGGGCAGTCGACGTCGACCCCCAGCTCCCACGGGGTGCCGGGGACGGCCACCGGCTGGCGGAAGCGGGCCGGGTCGACGGCCAGCTCGATCACGACCGGGCGCCGCTCCGCCCAGGCGGCGTGGAGCGCGGCCACCGTCGCCGCCGGATCGGCGAGCACGCCCTCGTCGACGGTGACCACCGGCGCGTCGGCCCAGCCCGGGGGGACGGGCTGGCCGGCCTCGACCACCACCGACCGCCCGAACGGGCCCGGACCGGCGCCCGCGCTCATGGCTCCGCGAGGGTGGCGGCCTCGCCCCGGCGAGCCACGACGACCTCGGTGTCGAGCACCTCGGCCAGCAGGCCCGACCGCTCGGCCGCGGTGTGGAGCTCGAGGTCGATGTCCTCGCCCACGGTCGGCGTGACCTCGATGCGGACGGCGCCGTCGTCGTCGCTGCGGGCCCGGACGGCGGCCACCCGGCGACCGTGGGTGCGATCGAGCCCGATGGCGACCCGGAGGATGGCGGCGAGGGCCCGCACCACGTGCTGCTCCTCGGCGCTCAACCGGGCGAACTCGGCGTGGCGGGCCTTGGGCGCGCTCTTGCGGTGGTAGCGGGCGACCAGGGCGATCCGCTCGATCTCGCCGTCGGTGAAGCCGACCAGCCGGTCGCTGTGGCGGATCACGTAGTACGAGTGCTTGTGGTGCCCGTCGTGGCTGACGGTGAGCCCGACGTTGGCCAGCAGGGCCGCCGCCTCCAGGTGGTCACGGGCGTCGGGCGGCAGGTCGAGCCGGTCGACCAGGTCGTCGTGGACCTGGAGGGCGAGGGTGGCGACCCAGGCCGAGTGCTCGGGGTCGTCGTCGAAGGCCGAGGCCAGGTGGCGGACGCTGCGCCGGCCGACGTCGGTGATGGCGTGGAGCGACCCACCCCGGGCCCGCTGGAGGCTGTCGATCAGCACGCCCTCGCGCAGGGCCGCCTCGCTCACGGTCAGCGAGTCGATCCCGAACCGCTCGACCACGCCCTCGAGGATCAGGGCGCCGGCGGTGATGATGTCGACCCGCTTGGGGTCGAGCCCCTCGACCTCGCCCAGCTGGCCCTTGCGGGCGGCCCGGGCCAGCTCGGCGGCCACCGCCCGGACCTCGTCACCGGTGGCGGTGGCGCCGTTCCACGTCCGCACGGGGGCCTCGTCGCCGGCCTGCTGGCGGGCCAGCCGGACGACCTGCTCGATCGTGCCCGAGGAGCCGATGGCCACGTCGAAGCCGTGCTGGCGGACGGCCGGCCCGAAGACCACCAGGGCGGCCCGGACGTGACGACGGCAGGCCTCGACGTCGGACTTGGTGACGTCGCCGTCCGCGAAGAAGCGGTTGGTGAGCCGCACCGCCCCCAGCTTGAGCGAGCGGGAGGCGAGCGTCTCGCCCCGCTGGCCGATCAGCAGCTCGGTGCTGCCACCGCCGATGTCGCAGAGCAGCACCCTCTCGTCGAACACCGGGAGCGCCGACAGCACGCCGAGGTGGATCAGCCGGGCCTCCTCCACCCCCGAGATGACCTCGACCTCGACCCCCGCCTCGCGCCGGGCCCGGTCGAGGAAGGCGTCGTGGTTCTGCGCCTCGCGCACCGCCGAGGTGGCGACGGCCCGCATCTCGGCGTCGTGGGCGTCGGCCAGGCGGCGGAACCGGCCCAGGGCGGCCACGCCCCGCTCGATGGCCGCGGGCGCCAGCTCCTTCATGTCGCCGGCGCCCTGGCCCAGGCGGACCTGCTCCTTCTCCCGGGCGATGACGTCGAAGCGATCGCCGTCGACCACCCGGGCGATGACCAGGTGCAGCGAGTTGGTGCCGACGTCGACGGCGGCGAGCACTTCGGTCACGGCCCGAACCTACCGGCCCCCCGCGACAGCGAGAGCCGGACGGCCCGTCAGTCGATCACGGCCTGCCGCTGCTCCACCGGCAGGTCCAGCGCCGCCGACGTCGGCTCCGGCAGCTCCGGCAGGTCACCCCCCGCCCCGCCGAGCGTCCAGGTGGCCCGCCAGTAGGCGTCGACGGTGATCTCGACCCCGCCCGCGTCGACGTAGGTGTGGGTCAGGTCGCCGTTCGGGTACGGGCCGCCCTGCGACTCCGTGTGGGTCGTCGCCCCGTCGCCCCAGTCGACGACGTAGCGGGGTGTCATGGTGAAGGTGAGGGTCCCGATCGGGGTGCCGAAGGTGGCCACGGCGGGGACGTCGCCGCCGATCTCGAGGTAGCCGGGCAGGCCGGTCAGGGCCTTGCCGGGGGCCACGGCGAGGGGCGAGGGCGGCGGCGGGGTGGTCTGGCGGAACCAGTAGGCCTGGGCGATGAACTCGGGGTCGATCGTCTCCTCGATGTCGCAGTTGCCCCAGAGGACGCCGTTCTCGCCCTGCGAGCTCTGCGACTCCACCGCCTCGGCCCAGGTCATCCCCTCGCCCTGGGGCACGGCCTGGATCCCCCAGCACCCGGGACCGGCGTCGGGGGCCGAGTCCTCGCTCGTGCCCTCGGGGTCGAAGTAGCGGATGAAGTCGACCGGGTCGCCCCCACCGCCGCCGCTGGTCTCCTCGGCGCCACCGGTCTGGCTCCCCGGGGTCTGGCCCCCGCAGGCGAAGAGGCCCGAGCCGCAGTGCGGCCCACCGTGGTCGGCTCCGGCGGGGGCCGCCGTCAGGGCCAGGCCCGACAGCACGAGGGCCACGCTGGCCACGACCGCTCTCACCCGCACGCCGCCTCCTCCGTCAACGGGACGCCGTTGTCGCTGAAGTTGAAGAAGTCGAGCCGCCACGCCGGTGCGGCCGCCCCCTCGGCGGCGGGGACGAGGCGGAAGTAGTAGGGCTGCACGACCTCGACCGGGGGCACCACGGCGGCGCCGAGACCCTCGACCACGACGGTGCCCGAGGCGCAGCGGGCGACCGCCTCCTCCAGGTCGACCTCGGTCACGGCCACCTCGACGGGGGCCGGGTTGAGGACGGCGACGCCGGCCTGTTGCAGGCCCTCCAGCTCCTGCTGGGCCCGGGTGCCCGTGAAGGCGGCGTGGAACGAGGCCAACGACCGCTCGTCGAGGGCCTGGCTGGCGGCGGTGGCGGTCAGGGCGTCGGCGTAGGCCGTGACGAGGGCGTCGAGCTGGGCCTCGGCCTCCCCGGCGGTGAGGACCTCGGCGTCGTCGCCCGGGGTCGCGTCCGGGGCGGTCGTCCCCGACTCCGTGGTGCCCGGCTCGTCGTCATCGGGGGCCGTCGTCGTGCCGTCGTCGCCGGGGTCGGTGGTGGCGCCGGGGTCGGTGGTGACGGGGGCCGTCGTGGTGGGGGTGGGCTCGGCGCCGGCGTCGTCGTCGGAGCAGGCGCCGCCGAGGGCGGTCACCAGGGCCAGGGCCGACAGGATGAGGAGGGGCGCGCGCCGTCGCGGACGGAGCATGCCCAGGGGGGAAGTGCGCATGCGTCCGGTGGGGTACCCGCCGACCCTCGCGGGGACACCCCCAGATCCGGGGTCGTCACCCCCGCCCCGCTACTGTCCGGATCATGGCGCCCGACGCACCGCAAGTGCCCGACCGCAACCTGGCCATGGAGCTGGTGCGGGTGACCGAGGCTGCCGCCATGGCGGCGTCCCGCTGGATGGGCCGGGGGGACAAGGAGGGGGCCGATGGCGCCGCCGTCGATGCCATGCGGGTCGTGCTCGACACCGTGTCGATGGACGGCATCGTCGTCATCGGCGAGGGCGAGAAGGACGAGGCCCCGATGCTCTACAACGGCGAGCGGATCGGCGACGGCACGCCGCCCGAGACCGACATCGCCGTCGACCCGGTCGAGGGCACCACGCTCACCGCCCAGGGCCGCGGCGGGGCCATCTCGGTCATCGCCGTGTCCGAGCGGGGCACGATGTTCGACCCGGGCCCCTGCGTCTACATGGAGAAGCTCGCCGTCGGCCCCGAGGCGGCCGGGCTGGTCGACGTCACCGCCCCGGTGGCCGACAACCTCCAGGCCGTGGCCAAGGCCAAGGGCGAGTCGGTCCGGGACGTCACCGCCGTGGTGCTCGACCGGCCCCGCCACGCCGAGCTGATCCGGGAGATCCGCGAGGCCGGGGCCCGCATCCGCCTGATCCAGGACGGCGACGTCATCGGCGTCGTGTCCACGGCCTGGCCCGAGGCCGGCGCCGACATCCTCTTCGGCATCGGCGGCACGCCCGAGGGCGTCCTGGCCGCGGCGGCCATGAAGTGCATGGGCGGTGAGATCCAGGGCCGTCTCTGGCCTCGGGACGACGCCGAGCGCCAGGCCGCCATCGACGCCGGCTACGACCTCGACCGGGTGCTCCTCACCGACGACCTGGTCCGGGGCAACAACGCCTTCTTCGCCGCCACCGGCATCACCAACGGTGACGTGCTGCGGGGCGTCCAGTACACCTCGCACGGCGCCACGACGCAGTCGCTGGTGATGCGCTCGAAGTCGGGCACGGTGCGGCGCATCGAGGCCCGCCACCACAGCCAGAAGCTCCACGCCATCAGCGCGGTGGACTACGCGTGAGCGATACGACGATCTGGCACAACCCGCGGTGCTCGAAGTCCCGGCAGGCGAAGGGCCTGCTGGAGGACCTGGGCGCCGGCGCCGAGGTGCGTGAGTACCTCAAGGAGCCGCCGACCCGGGCCGAGCTCGAGGCGCTGATGGCGGCCCTGGGCCTCGACGACCCCCGGGCCATGGTGCGCACCGGGGAGGACGCCTACAAGCAGCTGGGCCTGGCCGACGCCACCGCCGACGAGCTGCTCGACGCCCTGGTCGACAACCCGATCCTGCTCCAGCGGCCCATCGTGGTCCGCAACGGCAACGCTGTCATCGGCCGGCCCCCCGAAGACGTCCACCAGCTCTTCTAGGCGTCCACCGAGGCCGCCCCGACGGCTTCCTGTGCCCCCTCGTCGCGCTTCCGCGCCCCCTGCCTCACCCGAAGACGTCCACCAGCTCTTCTCGGCCGTCCGCCGAGGCCGCCCCCGGCGGCTTCCTGTGCCCCCTCGTCGCGCTTCCGCGCCCCCTGGCCCACAAGAACCCCCGCCCGGGCAGAAACGCGACCCTCACCCACAAGAACCCCTTCTTGTGGGCTCACGGTCGCGGAGTGGGCGGGCCGGGGCGAGGGAGGGGCTGGGCGGGGCTGGGCTGGGCTACGCCGGGCGACCGGGGCGGGCCGGGCGGGCCGGGCGGGCCCGGCCGGGCAGGGCCGGGGGAGACGCGTCGAACCCGCCGGCGGGGGGGAGGGACCGGCGGGTTCGATGCGGGTGGTGTGTCACCGACCACTTCAGATGAGGTCCAACGCGGCGGGGGTGCGTCGGAGCTCGTGATCGGGACGGGGGTCTTTATGCCCCGGTCTCGGAACCGGTAAACACCGGATCCGAGAAATTTCTCGGGTCAGTGGGTGGCGTCGTCGCCGGCGGCGCGGAGGCGGACCTCGGCCCGCTTGATGGCCTCGGCGGCCTCCTCGTCGTCACCGCCGCGGAGGGCGACCTCGGCGCGCTCCTTGGCCGCCCGGGCTCGGGCCAGGTCGATGTCGGTGGCCAGCTCGGCCTGGTCCGACAGCAACGAGACCCGGTCGTCGCTGACCTCGACGAAGCCGCCGTGGACGGCGACCTTGACGACCTCGCCCGCGGTGGTGGCGATCTCGGTGACGCCCGCGCCCAGCTGGCCCAGGTAGGTGGTGTGGCCGGTCAGGAAGGCGATGTCGCCGCCCTCCTCGACCCGGGTCACGACCCGCTCGGCCTCGCCGGACCAGAGGATCCGCTCGGGCGAGACGACCTGCACCTCCAACGTCATGGCGGGCTACTCCCCGGCCGACTTGCGGAGCTCGGCCGCCTTGGCCTGCGCCGCCTCGGCGCCACCGACGTTGAGGAAGGCCTGCTCGGGCAGGTCGTCCAGGTCGCCGTTGACGAGGGCCTCGAAGCTGTCGACGGTCTCGTCGACGGGCGTGGTGACGCCCTGGAGGCCGGTGAAGGTCTCGGCCACGTACATCGGCTGCGACAGGAACCGCTGGATCTTGCGGGCCCGGTCGACCGTGACCCGGTCCTCCTCGGTGAGCTCGTCCATGCCGAGGATGGCGATGATGTCCTGGAGCTCCTTGTAGCGCTGGAGGATCTGCTGGACGCGGCGGGCGACGTCGTAGTGGCGCTGGCCGACGACCTCGGGGGCGAGGATGGTGCTGGTCGAGGCCAGCGGGTCCACGGCCGGGTAGATGCCGAGCGCCGCGATGTCACGGCTCAGCTCGGTGGTGCCGTCGAAGTGCGTGAACGAGCTGAACGGCGCCGGGTCGGTGTAGTCGTCGGCGGGCACGTACACGGCCTGGAGCGACGTGATCGAGCGGCCCCGGGTCGAGGTGATGCGCTCCTGGAGCACGCCCATCTCGTCGGCGAGGGTGGGCTGGTAGCCCACGGCCGAGGGCATGCGGCCGAGCAGCGTCGACACCTCCGAGCCGGCCTGGGTGAACCGGAAGATGTTGTCGACGAAGAGGAGCACGTCCTGCTGCTGGACGTCCCGGAAGTACTCGGCCATGGTCAGGGCCGACAGGGCGACGCGGAGGCGCACCCCCGGCGGCTCGTCCATCTGGCCGAAGCAGAGGGCCGCCTTCTCGAGGACGCCGGCCTCCTCCATCTCGATCATGAGGTCGGTGCCCTCACGGGTGCGCTCGCCCACGCCGGCGAACACCGACACGCCACCGTGGTTCTGGGCGACGCGGCGGATCATCTCCTGGATGAGCACCGTCTTGCCCACCCCGGCGCCGCCGAACAGGCCGATCTTGCCGCCCTGCTTGTAGGGCGTCAGCAGGTCGATGACCTTGATGCCGGTCTCGAACACGGTGGCCGAGGGCTCGAGGGCGTCGAAGGTGGGGGCGTCGCGGTGGATCTCCCAGCGGGTCTCGACCTCGCCCAGCTCCTCGCTGGTGATGTCGAGCGGCTCGCCGATCACGTTGAAGACGTGGCCGAGGACCTTGTCGCCCACGGGCACGGTGATGCCAGCGCCGGTGTTGCGCACGGCCTGGCCGCGGCGCAGGCCGTCGGTCGGCTTGAGGCAGATGGCCCGGACGCGGCCGTCGCCGATCTGCTGGGCCACCTCGGCGCGCACCTCGGTGGTCTCGCCGCCGGCCTCGATGGTCATCGAGAGGGCGGTGTTGATCTCGGGCATGGCGCCCGGGGGGAACTCGACGTCGACGACCGGGCCGGCGACGGTGACGACGCGGCCGTCCTTGAGCTGGGTCTCGGGCTCGGTGGTGGTCACGAGGCGTCTCCTGCGGGGAAGTGGTGGGTGCGGGCGTGGTGGTGGACCGCGTGGTCGAAGGGGTCCGACTGGAACACGTGGTCGATGAGGAGGTCGTCGGGATCGTCGGAGTTGGCGGCCCGGAGGGCCTCGGCGCCGCCGACGATCTCCATGATCTCGTTGGTGATGCTGTCCTGCCGGGCCCGGTTCATCACCCGGGTGAGCTTGATGATCAGCTCCTCGGCGTTGTCGGTGGCGGCCTTCATGGCCCGCTGGCGGCTGGCGTGCTCGGAGGCGGCCGAGTCGAGCAGGGCGGCCAGGATCCGGGCCGAGACGTAGCGGGGCAGCAACGACTCGAGGATCGGGCCGGGGGCCGGCTCGAACTCGTAGGCGCTCGCCTGGCGCTCCTCGGACGACGCCGCCTGGCCCACGCCGGTCAGCGGCATGAACTTGCGGACGACGACCTCCTGCTGGCCCATCGAGATGAAGCGCGTGTACACGAGCACCACCTCCTGGACCTCGCCGGCGTCGTAGAGGCCGGTGATGACCTCGCCGACGGCCAGGGCGTCGGGGTAGGTGGGCGAGTCGCTGATGCCCTCGAAGCTCTCCTCGATCGGGTAGCCCCGGTACGAGAAGTAGCCGTGGGCCTTGCGACCGACGGTGATCAGGGCGAAGTCGACGCCCTCGCCCCGGCGGGCCTGGATCTCCCGCTCGCAGGCCCGGATGACCGAGCTGTTGTAGCCACCGGCCAGGCCCCGGTCCGACGAGATGACGACGTAGGCAACCTTGCGCACGTCCTCGGCCGGCTTGAGCAGGGGGTGGTCGGTGATCCCGCCGTTCTCGGCCAGGTGCTGGATCACGTCGGTGAGGAGCTCGCTGTAGGGGCGAGCCTCGTTGGCCCGCTGCTGCGCCTTGGCCACGCGGGTGGCGGCGATGAGCTCCATCGCCCGGGTGATCTTCTTGGTCGACTGGACGCTCTTGATGCGGCGTCGCAGGACCCGTTCCTGGCCTCCGGCCACGGTGAGCTCCTAGGCCTCGGTCTCGGGGGTGCGGTCGACCTGCTCCTCGGGGAGGAGGCCACGGTCGGCGGCCTTGCGCAGGTCGGCGGTGCCGGGGTCGATGTCCTCGGCGCTGCCCCCGGGCTGGTCGCTGGCCGTGAAGGTCTCGTTGAAGCTGTCGAGGGCGGCCTTGAGGGCGTCCTCGTCGAGCTTGCCGGTGCTGCGGATGTCGTCGAGCAGGCCCTTGTTGCGGCTGCGGAAGACGTCGAGCACCTCCCCCTCCCAGCGCTTCACGTCGGCGACGGGGATCTTGTCGAGGTAGCCCCGGGTGCCGGCGTAGAGGACGACGACCTGCTCCTCGACGGGGAACGGCGAGTTGAGGCCCTGCTTGAGCAGCTCGGTGAGGCGGTAGCCCCGGTCGAGGGTGGCCTGCGACACGGCGTCGAGGTCCGAGCCGATCGAGGCGAACGACTCCAGCTCGCGGAACTGGGCCAGGTCGCCCTTGAGCGTGCCCACGGCGGTCTTCATGGCCTTGATCTGGGCGGCGCCGCCCACGCGGGACACCGACTGGCCCACGTTGATGGCGGGCCGGATGCCCGACTTGAACAGGTCGTCCTCGAGGAAGACCTGGCCGTCGGTGATCGAGATCACGTTCGTCGGGATGTAGGCCGAGATGTCGCCGGCCTTGGTCTCGATGATCGGCAGGGCGGTCATCGAGCCGGCGCCGTTGGCGTCGGAGAGCTTGGCGGCCCGCTCCAGCAGGCGGCTGTGGAGGTAGAAGACGTCGCCCGGGTAGGCCTCACGGCCCGGCGGGCGGCGCAGCAGCAGCGACACCGAGCGGTAGGCCTCGGCCTGCTTCGACAGGTCGTCGTAGACGGCCAGGGCGTGCTCGCCGTTCTCCATCCAGTGCTGGCCCATGGCGCAGCCGGCGTAGGGGGCGAGGTACTTGTACGGCGCCGGGTCCGAGGCCGGGCTCACCACCACGACCGTGTAGTCCATGGCGCCGTGGCTCTCGAGGGTGGCCACCGTCTGGGCGACCGTCGAGGCCTTCTGCCCGATGGCCACGTACACGCACTTCACCCCGAGACCCTTCTGGTTCAGGATCGTGTCGATGGCGACGGTGGTCTTGCCCGTCTTGCGGTCGCCGATGATCAGCTCGCGCTGGCCCCGCCCGATCGGCGTCATGGCGTCGATGGCCTTGATGCCGGTCTGGAGCGGCTCGTGCACCGGCTTGCGACCGGTGATGCCGGGGGCCTGGACCTCCATGCGGCGGGTGCCGACGTTGGAGAGCGGGCCCTTGCCGTCGACCGGCTCGCCCAGGGTGTTCACGACCCGGCCGAGGAGGCCGTCGCCGCACGGGACCGAGAGGATCTCGCCGGTGGCCCGGACCGACTGGCCCTCGGCGATGTCGTCGACGTCGCCGAGCACGACGGCGCCGATCGACTCCTCGTCGAGGTTGAGGGCCAGGCCGATGGTGCCGTCGGCGAACTCGAGCATCTCGTTCACGGCGCAGTCGGGGAGGCCCTCGACACGGGCGATGCCGTCGCCCACCTCGATGACCCGGCCGACCTGGGCGGCGGCGGTGTCGGGCTTGAAGCCCTCGAGGCTCTTGCGGAGGGCGGCGGTGATCTCGTCGGTGCTGATGGTGAGCTCGGCCATGGTGGCTCGCTTCTTCCTTGAAGGGTTGGCTTACAGAGCAGCGCGGAGCTGCTCGAGGCGGCGACGGACCGAGCCGTCGATGACCGTGTCGCCGATCTCGGCCACGATCCCACCCTGGACGGTGGGATCGACGACGACCTTGACCTCGACGTTCTTGCCGGTGGCCCGGCCGAGGGACTCGGCCAGGCGGCGCGTCTGCTCGTCGCTCAGGGCGACGGCGGAGCGGACCCGGGCGACCGCCGACTCACGGCTGGCGGCCCGGAGGGACACCAGGGAGTCGACGATCTGCGGGAGCTCACGGGCCCGGCCGTTGCCGACCACCAGACCCACCAGGTTCACGGTGGTCGGCTGGGCCTTGCCCTCCAGCAGGTCGACCACGACCTGCTGGCGACGGGCGGGCTCGATGTGGGGGTCCGAGAGGGTGTCGAGGAGCTGATCGTTGCCCTCGAGGATCCGGGCGAACCGGAACAGCTCGTCCTCCACCTCGCCAAGGGTGTCCTCGGCGCTGATCACGGCCAGGAAGGCCGCGGCGTAGGCATCGCTCCTCTCGGCCATCAGCTCTGCGCCCCGACCGAGTCGATGTAGCTGTCGATGAGGGCCCGGTTGGTCTCGTCGTCGAGGTTGCGCTCGACGACCCGCTCGGCGGCACCGAGGGCGATGGCGGTGATCTCACCGCGCAGCTCCGACAGCGCCTGGGCCTTCGAGGACTCGATCTCCGCCGCGGCCCGCTGGCGCATCTCGGCCAGCTCGGGCTCGATGGCGGCGACCTTCTCGGCCTTGACGGCGTCCGCGTCCTGGCGGGCCTCCTCGAGGATCCGAGCGGCCTCGTTGCGGGCGTCGGCCAGCTGCGAGTGGTACTCGGCGAGGACCTTGTCGGCCTCGGCCTTGGCGGCCTCGGCGCCCTCGATGTCGGCCCGGATCTTCTCGGTCCGGTCGTTCATCGCGCCCTTGATGGCCGGGTAGCCCTTCCAGGCCAGGCCGGCGAAGACGACGAGGAAGCCGAAGCCACCCCAGATGATCTCGTTCACCTCGGGGAGGATCGGGCTCGGGGCCTGGCGGCACTCCGTGATCCCGTCCTCGACGAGGGTGTCGAGCTCCTCACCCTCGAGGCCCGACTCCTCGGCCTCGTGGACGGCGTGGATGAAGCACTCGCCCTCGCTCTCGGCCGCCGCGACCGGCGAGGCCGTGAGGAACAGCGTCCCCAGGAGCAGGGCGAGTGCGGCGGCGATCAGGCCGCCGATGCGTCGCGTGGTGGACATGGACGACCCCCTCAGCCCTGGCCGAGGAAGAAGACCACGAAGCCGATGAGGGCCAGGGCCTCCACGAAGGCGATGCCGAGGAACATGGTGGTGCGCACCATGCCGGCGGCCTCGGGCTGGCGAGCCATGGCCTGGACCGACTGGCCGACCAGGTAGCCGATGCCGATGCCCGGGCCGATGGCGCCGAGGCCGTAGCAGATGGCCGCGAGGCCGGTGTCGGTGATCTCTGCGAGGAGCATGGTTCGGGTGGAACCTTTCTTTCTGGTGGGTCTCTGGTGGGAGAAGGGGGGAGATCGGGTGGATCAGTGCTCGTGGCTGACGGCCGAGCCGAAGTACACGCCGAACAGCAGCGTGAACACGTAGGCCTGGAGGAACGAGACCATGAGCTCGAAGGCGGTGAAGAAGATGACCGCGAAGGCCGGCAGCGGCAGGAACACCGCGTACCACTTGGCCGTCCACAGCCCGGCCGAGAGCACGGCGAAGGTGACGAGCAGGATGTGGCCGGCGAGCAGGTTGGCGAAGAGTCGGACCGTGTGGCTGAAGGGCTGGACGAGGAACTTCGAGACCAGCTCGATGACCATCACCAGCGGGAGCATGGCCACGGGGACGCCCGGCGGGATCAGGGCGTGCTTCAGGTAGCCGATCGGGCCGTGCTCCTTGAACCCGGCGCCGTGGTAGATCACATAGCAGAGCAGGGCGAGGAACATCGGCAGGGCGATGCGGGCGTTGGCCGGCATCTGGATCACCGGGATGATCTCGAAGATGTTCGTGAAGAAGATGTAGAAGAACAGCGAGAGCATGAACGGCGGCAGCCACTTGCGCTCGTTGTGGCCGATCGTCGGCTCGATCAGCTGCTGCTCGACGAACTCGACCGAGATCTCGGCCAGGTTCTGGGCCCCGGTCGGGATCAGCTGCTTCTTGTTGCCCAGGACGAAGATCAGCCCCGTCAGGACGACGGCGAAGAAGTAGACGAGGACGACCTTGTTGACCTCGTACCAGGCGCCCTCCGTGCCGGCGAATCCGGGCCAGTCGACGATGTGGCCGAGAGGGGGGAAGTGGAGCGCGAGCACTTAGCGGTTCTCCTTGAGAGGATCGGGCTTGAGGCCCGGGAAGGCCAGCGAGGCGGAGACGAACTTGGTCTCCCAGATCAGCAGGCCGAGGTGGCCGATGATCAGGGTGAGGCCGAGGGGCATGGCCTCGACCCAGGGCTGGTCGCCGATGAACCAGACGACCGCCGAGATGATGGCCAGCCGGACGACGAAGCCGAAGAGGGCGACCCCCATGACCAGCCCGAGGCTGATCTTGGCGGCCCAGGCCTGGAGGGCGGCGGAGGCGGCGAAGTTGCCCAGCACGAGGCCCAGGGCGAGGGCGACCGACACCAGGCCGTCGACCTGCCAGCCGACGAAGCCGATGGCGAGGGCGACGGGGGCGGCGTAGAGGCCGTGCTTGACGAGGTCCCGGATGATCTCGGGTTCGGGGGCGGGGCCGAGGTCGCGGGTGACGAGCGGCGAGGCGGACGAGGCCGGGGCGGTCATCGGGCGCCCTTGACCGTGCGGGCCGGCTTGACCGGGAGCGGCTGGACCTCGCGGGGCCGGGTGGCGGCCGTGTCGTCGAAGGCCGCCATCTCCTTGTCGTAGCCGAGCTTGATCTTCACCACGGTGCCGACCACGCCGATGGTGGCGACGAGGATCGTGAAGATCGGGCTCGTCCCGGCGACCCGGTCGATCAACCAGCCGATGCCCCCGAAGACGACCGGCGTCAACGCCAGGTCGATGCCCCGGCCGAGGGCATCGTTGAACCCTCGGTTCAGGTCTTGGCGGGTGCGGAGGTCGAACACTCGGGATCCGTGGGGAGGCGGGGTGCGGACGGGGGCGGGCCACCGCTTGTGAAGCGATGCGCAAACTAGGTGGGTCCCCTCCCCCGCTGCAAGTTTCACGCCCCCGCAACACACGACCCACTCCCCACCAGGTAAGGGGTTCAGAGCGAGAGGGTGCCGTCGGCGGTGCGGTGGGCGGCGACGCCGACGGGCTCGTCGGTGGTGATGAGGGCGATGACGTCGTCGTCGGTGCTGGTGGCCCAGGCCCGATGGCGGTCCGGGGTCCGGGTGGCGACGTAGGCCGTCTCGGGCTTGCCGTCGCGGTCGTGCATCACCGTCGCCCCCTCGATGCGGACGGCGCCCTCGTGATCGGCGACCAGCTCGACCGAGCCGACGTCGTCGACCTCGGCCTGGCAGTCACGGGCGACGAAGCGGCCCCGGGGCGGGGGCGTCGTCGACCAGACGCCGAAGGCGTGCTTGGTGAGGTAGCCGCCGTTGGCGGTGATCAGGCCGACCGATCCGGCATCGGCCCGCAGGACCTCGGCCATGGTGGCGATCGAGTGCGACACGTAGTCGTTCCAGGGGCCGCCGGCGAAGCTCAAGCCGCCGGTGACGGTGAGCGGGCGGTCGAGCCCGAGGCCGAGCTCGGTGGCCGCCACCTGCACGGCGCTCGGGAAGCAGGAGTAGACGTCGACGTGGGCCAGGTCGTCGACCCCGACGCCGGCCAGCTCGAGCGCCTTCTTCCCGGCGATGCCGATCGCCGGCGAGCGGTGGAGCGAGACCCGGTTGCCCACGAACCAGGTGTCGTGGGCGTCGGTGCCGGTCCACGGGAAGACCCAGCGGTCGGTCGGGACGCCGAGGTCGCGGGCCCGCTCGACCGACGTCAGCAGCAGGGCGGCCGCCTGCTCGACGCTGTTGTTGGAGTTCATGAGCTTCGGGTACGGGTGGCCGATCATCCGGTTGTCGGGACCGGCGGTGCGGATCTCCTCCGCCGTCCGGGCCTCGCGGATCCAGGCGTGCGGGTTGGCCGCCGCCACCTCGCTGAACCGGGCCCACAGCTCGGACACGACCCGCTGGTGCTCGGCCTGGTCCCGGCCGCTGGCGGCCCGCACCGCGCTCTCGAAGATCGGGTAGAGCTGGACGGGCAGGAAGATCCCCCGGGCGATCTCGTCCTCGTGGGCCAGCGCCTCCTTGCCGTCACCGAGCTTCTCGGTGGGGCGGGCGTCGTCGCCCTCGACGGCCCAGCCCAGGTCGGTGCCGGCCTTGCGGGCCGCGCTGCGGGTGCGCCAGGCCTCGGCCCCGCCGATCAGCACGGCGTCGGCGGCCCCGCTCTGGATGTCGGTGGCGGCCCGGTTCACCAGCGTCTGGGGGTAGTTGCCGCCGGCGACGGTGGCCCAGCGCCGGGCCGGCGTCGCCCCCAGGTCGGCGGCGACCAGGGCGGCCGGGTCGCGGTAGCGGTGCGAGAGGATCTCGACCACGGCGACGGTGTCGAGCCCGGCCAGCAGCCGGTCGGCGTCGCCGCCGGAGTCGGCCGCGGCCCGGCGGGCGGCCTCGGCCAGCATCACCACCGGCTCCATCGGCTCCTCGCCCCGGTCGACCCGGACGTTGAGCTGGCCCACCCCGACCAGGACGGGCGTGCGGGGGTCGAGGTCGGCCGAGGCCGGTGCAGCTGCCATCGCCGCGCACCGTAGGTCCACCCCTCCCCCACCTCCGAACTCGGTGGGATCCGTGACACCCGGGTGTCACGGATCCCACCGAGTTCGTGGGGTGGGCGGGGGTGGCTCCTACGATCGGGGGATCGACGTCCTCGTGGTCTGCACCGGGAACCAGTGCCGCTCGCCGATCGGCGAGGTGCTGCTCCGCGACCGGCTGGCGCGGCTCGGGGTCGACGCCCACGTGCACTCGGCCGGGCTGGTCAGCGAGGGCGTGCCGGCCTCGGCCCACGGGGTCACCGTCATGGCCAAGCGGGGGCTCGACCTGAGCGCCCACCGCAGCACGCCGCTGACCGGCGAGGCCGTCGCCGCCGCCGACCTGGTCGTCGGGATGGCCCGCGAGCACGTGCGCGAGGCCGCCGTGCTCGACCCGGGCAGCCTGGGTCGCACCTTCACCCTCCGCGAGCTGGCCCGCCGGGCGCAGGCCGCCGGGCCCCGCCGGGTCGGCCCCGACGGCACCCTCGAGCCCTTCGCCGCCTGGCTGGCCCGGGTCGGCGCCGGGCGGCGGGCCACCGACCTCCTCGGCAGCAGCACCGAGGACGACGTCGCCGACCCGATCGGCATGTCCAAGCGGGCCTACGAGCGCACCGCCCAGGAGATCGAGCGGCTGGTCGACACGATCGTCGGCCACGCCTTCCCGGTGCCCGCCGGGCGGCCATGATCGGTCCCATGCGCATCGCCATCGGCTCCGACCACGCCGGCTTCGCCCTCAAGGCCCACCTCGTCCCGTTCCTCCGGGACGCCGGGCACGAGGTGCTCGACGCCGGGACCGACGGCGAGACGTCGGTCGACTACCCCGCCTACTGCGCCGCCGTGGCCCGGGCCGTGGCCTCCGGCGCCGTCGACCGGGGCATCGTCATGGGCGGGTCGGGCCAGGGCGAGCAGCTCGCCGCCAACGCCGTCCGGGGCATCCGGGCCGCCCTCTGCAACGACCTCTACACCGCCCGCATGAGCCGGCTCCACAACGACGCCAACGTCCTGTCGCTCGGCGGTCGGGTCGTCGGCACCGGGCTGGCCGAGGAGATCGTCACCGAGTGGCTCGCCACCGCCTTCGAGGGCGACCGCCACACCCGCCGGGTCGAGCAGCTGGCCGAGATCGCTTCGCTCGCCAGTGACCCGGGGGCCCAAGATGACCTGATCGACCGTCTCGCCCCCGGCGCCCTCGCCCGGGCGCGGGGCGAGAACCCCTGATCCCGAGGAGATCCCATGCCCTGGCCTGCTGACGACGACGCCGAGCTGTTCGGGATCATCGACGCCGAGGTCGAGCGGCAGAACACCACGGTCCAGCTGATCGCCTCGGAGAACTTCGCCTCCCCGGCGGTGCTGCGGGCCACCGGCTCGGTGCTCACCAACAAGTACAGCGAGGGCTACCCCGGGAAGCGGTACTACGGCGGCAACGAGATCATCGACCAGGCCGAGGAGCTGGCCCGGGAGCGGGCCAAGGACCTGTTCGGCGCCGAGCACGCCAACGTCCAGCCCCACTCGGGCGCCAACGCCAACATGGCCGTCTACCTGGCGATGCTCCAGCCCGGCGACACCGTCCTCGGGCTCCGGCTCGACCAGGGCGGCCACCTCACCCACGGCTCGCCGGTCAACGCCAGCGGCATCCTCTACCGCTTCGTCTCCTACGGCGTGACCCCCTCGGACGAGCGGATCGACTTCGACCAGGTGCGCGACCTGGCCAAGGAGCACCGGCCCAAGATCATCGTCGCCGGCGCCACCGCCTACCCCCGGATCATCGACCCGAAGCCGTTCCGCGAGATCGCCGACGAGGTCGGGGCGCTGTTCATGTTCGACGCCGCCCACATCGCCGGGCTGATCGCCGGGGGCGTGCACCCGAACCCGGTCGAGCACGCCGACATCGTCACCCTGACCACGCACAAGAGCCTGCGCGGCCCCCGCGGCGGGTGCATCCTCAGCCGGGCCGAGCACGCCGCCGCCATCGACAAGGCCGTGTTCCCGGGCTCGCAGGGCGGCCCGCTCGACCACGTCGTGGCGGCCAAGGCCGTCGCCTTCCGCGAGGCCGCCGACCCGTCCTTCGGCGACTACGCCCGGGCCATCCTGGCCAACGCCACCGCCCTGGCCGAGCGGCTGGCGTCGCACGGGCTGCGGCTGGTCTCGGGCGGCACCGACAACCACCTGATGCTCGTCGACCTGCGCAGCTTCGACGAGGAGCTGTCGGGCAAGAAGGCCCGCCTCGCCCTCGACCGGGCCGGCATCAGCCTCAACGAGAACACGGTGCCCGACGACCCCCGCCCGCCCTACATCACCAGCGGGCTCCGGATCGGCACCCCGGCGGTGACCACCCAGGGCATGGGGCCCGAGGAGATGGCCACCATCGGCGACCTGATCCACCGGACCCTGGCCGGCCGGACCGACGAGGCCGAGATCGCCGCCATCCGGGCCGAGGTCCGGACCCTCTGCGACCGCTTCGCGCCCTACCCCGCCAAGTAGCGTGACCGAGGATGCCGGGCACCAGCGCTGACCACGAGCGGCCCGGGCCGCGATGAGGCCGGCCGCCTTCGCCTACGGCACCGCCTTCGCCGTCGCCTTCGGCATCACCCTGGTCCTCACCCCCATCTGCGGGTGGTTCGCCAAGCGGGTCGGCGCCATCGACGCCCGGACCGACGACCGGCGGGTCCACAAGGCCCCCACCCCCTACCTGGGGGGGCTGGCCATCTGCCTCGGGCTGATCGGCGCCGTGGGCGTGGCCTGGACGATGGACGAGTTCGACGCCGTGTTCGACGAGAGCGGCCGGACGATCCTCGGGGTGCTGATGGCCGCCGCCATCGCCTGCGCCGTGGGCACCCTCGACGACATCCGCGAGGTCTCACCCCCGGCCAAGACCGCCGGGCTCGTCTTGTCGGGCAGCGCCCTCTACTGGATGGGCGCCGCCCTGCTGATCGTGCGGATCCCCTTCGCCGGCACCCTCGTGCTCTCGTGGGACCTCGCCCCGCTGCTCACCGTCGTGTGGGTGATGGGCATGGCCAACGCCACCAACTTCATCGACGGGCTCGACGGGCTGGCGGCCGGCATCGTCGCCATCGCCAGCGGCGCCCTCTTCCTCTACTCGCACCGGCTGTCGGGGCTGTCGTCGGAGGCCGTCCTCGCCGTCGAGAGCCCGGCGCCGCTGATCGCCATCGTCGTCCTCGGGGCGTGCGTCGGCTTCCTGCCCTACAACTTCAACCCGGCCCGCATCTTCATGGGCGACGGCGGCGCCCTCATGCTCGGCGTGGTGATGGCGGGGACGACGATGCTCGTCGGCGGCCAGACCGAGAACCAGTTCAGCGGCTCGGCCTTCTTCTTCTACTTCCCGCTGCTGATCCCGATCGTGGTGATGGGGGCGCCGATCCTCGACACGCTGTGGGCGATCATCCGCCGCACCCGCAAGGGCCTGAGCCCGGCCCACGCCGACAAGAACCACCTCCACCACCGGCTGATGCGGATGGGCCACGGCCACCGGCGCAGCGTCCTGATCCTGTGGACCTGGACCGCCCTGCTGTCGGCCTTCGTGCTGGTGCCCGTCTACACCGACCGGGGCAACTCGGTGGTGCCGATCGGCATCGCCGCCGCCGGCCTCGTCCTCTACACCTACCTCCACCCCGGCGCCCGCCGGGCCAAGGAGGGCGACGCCGTCTAGGGCCCGGCGATCGCCTCAAGGTGCCTGGCACCTTGAGGCGGTTCCTAGTCGGTGGCCTGGTCGGAGGCCTCGGTGGCGACGCTGAGGACGACGGCGCCGAAGACGATCAGGGTGGTGGCGACGGTGTGGACGAGGTCGTCCCGCCCGACGTCGAGGGCCCCGATGAGGATCATGATCGCCCCGGCGGCCATGAAGGCCACCCCGACGCGCGTGCCGCTCAACATCGACCCGACCCTACCCCTCGCCCGGGTCCCCGCCGGCTACCCGAAGAACTTGCCGCTGGCCCGGGCCAGGGCGTCGAGGTGCTGGTTGAGGGCGCCGGTCCAGTCGAAGGGCTCGTTGGTCGGGCCGGCCAGCGTGCTCTGGCGGTCGCGGGAGGCGAGGAGGCCCCGGCGCTCGAGCTCGACGACGACCCGGGTCTCGTGGGGGCCGGTGACGAAGGTCAGCTCGGCCTCGGGGATCTTGCCGTGGCCCCGGAACTCGACCTCGTTGTAGAAGCCGAGCGACGAGCCGGCCACCGAGCCCTTCTCCAGGTCCGCGCTCATCAGGCTGAAGCCGACCCGCTCCATCGCCGCCACGACCTCCTCGTGGACCGGGAGGGGGTGGATGTCGATCGGGTCGAAGTCGGTGGCGTCGCGCCCGCCGGGGAGGTCGAAGCGGGTCTGGACGCCGAGCCGCATCCGCTCGAAGCGCCGGCCCCGGAGGAGGTTGAACGGCGCCTCCCACGGCACCTCCATCTGGAACGGGACGCTGGTGTTCACCCCGGCCTCGAGCCGGCCCGCCCCGGCCACCTGGAGGCTGGCGAACTGGATGCGGGAGAGGTACTCGTCATCGCCCGACTCGACCTCGACGGTGGCGGCCAGCGAGAGCGTGAGGTTGTTGAAGTCCCGGGGCTCGGAGCCCCCGGTGATGCGGACCTCGCCCTGGAGGAGGCCACCGGGGTACACGGCGGGGGTGGAGAGGACCGTGTCGACCGACGGCCCGCCGACCCCGAACGCCTGCTTCAGCTTCTTGAACATGGCGGGATGCTGGCACGCCGCACCGACCGGGGGAAGCGTCGCCCGGGGGGTGGGCTCACCCGATGTCGAGGGCGCCCTGGCGCAGGATCCGCCAGGGGTCGACGGTGAGGTCGACCACCGTCGACGCCTGCCCGTCGAGGGTGCCGCCGTCGGCGACCACGGCGACCGGGCCGGTGAGGGAGGCCGCCGCCTCGGCCGCCGTGGGCGGCGTCGGCTCGCCGCTGCGGTTGGCGCTGGTGGTGGCGATCGGCCCGGTGCGGGCGGCGACCGCCCGGACCAGGGGGTCGTCCGGGCAGCGGACGCCGACGGTGCCGGGGTCGCCCCCGAGGTCCCAGCCGGCCCGGTCGGGGTGCCGGCGGACGACGACGGTGAGCGGGCCGGGCCAGTGGGCGGCGACCAGGGCGGCGGTGCGGTCGTCGACGGTGGCGGCCAGCCCGTCGAGGGCGGCGACATCGGCCACGAGGACGGCGAGGGGGACGTCGGGGCGGCGATCCTTGAGGGCGTAGAGCCGGGCGGTGGCGCCGGGCACCGAGGGCAGGGCGGCCACGCCGTACACCGTGTCGGTCGGGATCACGACCGGCTCACCGGCGAGCAGCGCCTCGACCAACCGGTCGACCAGGCCGGGATCGGGGTCGGTCACGGCCGCTCCCTCCGAGGTTCGTGCACCTGGGTCGGTCCGTGATGCCCAGCTGCACGGAGCTCGCGGGTCACGGGGCGGGCGGGGTGCGGGCGACGAGGGCGCGGTCGCGGCCGGCGAGGTCGGGGCGGACCTCGACGTCGACCAGCCGGGCGGCGGCGGCCAGGGCGGCGGCCGCCTCGCCCTGGGTGGCGCCGATCTCGACGACCAGCAGCCCGCCCGGCACCAGCCAGTCGCCGGCCTCGGCCACGATCGCCTCGACCGCCTCCAGCCCGGTCGGGCCCGACACCAGGGCACCGGTCGGCTCCCAGTCGGCCACCACCGGGGGCAGCTCCTCGTCGGCGGCGACGTAGGGCGGGTTGGAGACGACGACGTCGACCCGGCCGGCCCGGTCGGGCGGCAGCGGGGCGAACCACGAGCCCTCGTGGACGGTGACGTTCCCGCCGCCGATGCCCAACCCGGCCAGGTTGGCCCGGGCCACGGCCACCGCCGCGGCCGAGACGTCGACCAGGTGGACCTCGGCCCCCCGCCACTCGGCGGCCACGGCCAGGCCGATGGCACCGGACCCGCAGCCGAGGTCGACCACCACGGGGGCGACGGCCGAGGTGTCGGCGGCGGCGTCGCGCCGCTGGCGCAGCTCGGCCAGGACGTGGTCGACGACGCCCTCGGTCTCGGGCCGGGGGATCAGGACCCGGTCGTCGACCATCAGGTCGAGGGTGCGGAACCCCCAGCGGCCGAGGACGTACTGGAGCGGTTCGCCGGCCAGGCGACGCTCGACCATGCGATCGAGGGCGGCCACGCCCCGCACGGTGGCGGGCTCGTCGAGGTGGGCGTGGAGGGCGGCGCCGTCGTGGCCGGTGGCCTCCTCGACGATCCGGCGGGCGTCACCCTCGGCGTTCTCGACCCCCCGGGCCGCCAGCGTCGCCGCCGCCTCGGCCAGCAGGGCCCGCCACGGCACGGTGCCGTCGGAGCCGGGGTCGATGTCGGGGTGGGGGGCGTCGGGTTGCGGGTCGGGGGCGGGGACGGCCCCGCTCAGGTCCTCGACGGGCTCGTCGGGCGGCCCCGTCATGCGCCGGCCTCGGTCAGTCGCCGGGTCTGCTCCTCGGCGACCAGGGCATCGCTGACGTCGTCGAGATCGCCGGCCAGGACCTTGTCGAGCTTGTAGAGGGTCAGCCCGATCCGGTGGTCGCTGACCCGGTTCTCCTTGAAGTTGTAGGTGCGGATCTTCTCGCTCCGGCCGCCGCCCCCGGTCTGGCTGCGCCGGGCCTCCGACGCCTCGGCCGCCGCCCTCTCCTGCTCGGCCGCCAGCAGCCGGCTGCGCAGCACCCGCAGCGCCTTCTCCTTGTTCTGGAGCTGGCTCTTCTCGTCCTGCATCGCCACGACCACGCCGGTGGGCAGGTGGGTGATGCGGACCGCCGAGTCGGTCGTGTTGACCGACTGCCCGCCCGGGCCCGACGACCGGTAGACGTCGATCTGGAGGTCGTTGGGGTCGATGGCGACGTCGACCTCGTCGGCCTCGGGGAGCACGGTGACCGTGGCCGACGACGTGTGGATGCGGCCCTGCGACTCGGTCACCGGCACCCGCTGGACCCGGTGCGGGCCGCCCTCGTGCTTGAGGTGCGACCAGGCGCCGTCGCCCTTCACCTGGAAGGTGACCTGCTCGTAGCCGCCCATCGGCGACGGCTCGGCCTCCATCACGGTCAGCGCCCAGCCCTTGGCCGGGATCCACGCCCGGTACATCTCGAACAGGTCACGGGCGAAGAGGTTGGCCTCCTCGCCGCCCTCGGCGCCGCGGATCTCGACGATCACGTAGCGGTCGTCGTTGGGGTCCCGGGGCAGGAGCAGGACCCGGATCTCGGCGGTCAGCCGCTCGATGTCGGCCTCGGCCTCGTCGACCTCCTGCTTGAGCTCGGCCTTGTCGGCGGCATCGGCCTCGGCCCACATCTCCCGGGCGGTGGCCAGGTCGTCGGTGCGGCCCCGGAGCTCCCGGGCCCGGGACACGATCGCCTCCAGCTCCTTGTGCCGGCGGGCCAGGTCGGCCGAGCGGGCCTGGTCGGCGTACACGTCGGGGTCGGACAGCCGGGCCTCGACATCGGCCAGCTCGCGGGCCAGCTCGTCCAGTCGCTCCAGCATCCGGGCCACGGTAGCGGCGGGACCCCCCGGCCCCCCTGGCCGTCAGCCCGGCGGGTCGCCGCCGTCGTCGTCGAGGCCGAGCTCCTTGCGCATGGCGGCCAGGCGCTCGTCGGCGGCCCGCTGCTGGGCGGCGAAGTCGATCGCCGGCCCATCGGTCGACGGGGCCAGCGGCGCCGCCGGGGCCGGGGGCGCCGGGTGGGGCGGGTCGGTGGCGCCCGGGTCCGACGTGCGGGGCTCGGGCGGCGGGGTGTCCTCGGCCCGCCGGGCCGCCTCGGAGCGGCGGGCCTGCTCGGCCTGGGCCTCGATGCGGGCCCGGGCCTCGTCGAAGGTCGGGGCGTCGCCCTCGGCGGTCAACCACGGCTTGCCCTCGGCCTTGGCCCGCTGCTCGGCCTCGAGCCGGTCCATCTCGGCGTCGCCCCGCCGCACGGTGTCGTCGATCTTGGCCTTGGCGTAGCGCAGCCAGCGCTCCCACTGGGCCGCCATCAGCGCTCGCCACCGGATCGGGTCACCCCCCGATCATGGCGGACCGGGCGCCGCCCCGTCTGGCACGGAGGCCACTCCGCTCGCCATCCTCTCGGGGTGACCGAGCCCACCGCCCCCGTCGCCTCGCTGCCCTCGGTGGCCAAGCCGCTGAAGATCATGTCGCTCGTCGAGGCCACCTCGTACCTCGTGCTCCTCGGCGCGGTGGTGGCCAAGCGGGTGTTCGACGCCCCCGGCGAGGGCGGGGTGCCGATCATGGGCCCGGTCCACGGCACGCTCTACCTGATCTTCGCCGTGATCGCCCTGATCGGGCGGGAGGAGCAGGGCTGGACGGCCAAGCAGACCGTCCTCGCCCTCGTCCTCGGCGCCATCCCGCTCGGCGGCTTCTACGTCGAGCGCAAGCTCGTCCGGGTGCCCTAGGCCCAGGGGATGCGCCACTCGCCGTCGAGGGGGACGACCTCGGCGGGCGGGGCGAGACGGGCGGCCAGGGCCTGCGTCAGCGGGAGGGCGTCGCGGGCGGGGACGGCGATCAGGAGGCGGGCGCCGGGGGCACGGGCGGCCCGGTCGTCGGCGGCGGCGGGGACGAGCTCGAGGTCGACGCCGGTCGAGCAGGTGACGACGACCGCCTCGCCGGCCCGGTCGAGCCCGACGGCGGTGGCCACCCCGGTGTCCTTGAGGTTGGTCCGCCCGACCGCCGAGGGGACGGGGCGGAGGGCGGCGACGTCGATCCGGTCCGGCTCGGCCACCAGGGCGGACCGCATCCAGCGCTCGGGGACGAGCTGGTTCAGCGGGTGGGGCGGGGCGCCGGGCCGCCGGTAGCCAGCGACGATGTCGACCGCCCGGTGGAGCCGGTCGGCCGGGGCCAGGTCGGCGTGCGCCATCTCGGTCAGCTCGCGGTCGAAGCGCCCGACGCCGACCTCGAGCACGGGGCCGTCGTCGCCCTCGGTGATCCGGGCCACCTCCAGCCCGAGCAGCTCGCCCAGCGTGGCGCCGTCCTCCTCGACGACGTCGAGCCCGGCCTCGCGCAGGAGGCTGCGCAGGTCGGCCGCCTCGGGGGCGGGGAGCAGGGCGGGCACCGGGGCGGGCGGGGCGGGCACCAGGTCGGTGCCGTCGGCCCGCCAGATCGTCGGCGCGGGGGCGAGGAGGGCGGCCCGGCGGGCCAGCAGGCCGGCGGCGTCGGGGTCGTCGACCACGACGTGCAGGTCGTCGGCCTCCCGGCGGCGGGCCCAGGCCAGGGCGGCGCCGAGGCTGCGGTCGGCGTCGGGGCCGAGCAGCACCCACGCCGTGGTCCCGTCGACCATCCCGGCCCCGCCCGGGAGCGCGCCAGGGGCCGCGTCGTCACCGACGCGGCCCCTGGTCAGTGCCTTCAGCTTGGCGGCGTTGAGCGCCGCGAGCTGGTCCGGCCCGAGGGCCATCAGCTCTCGGCGCCGGCCTTCTTGCCCTTGCGGGCGCCGTAGCGGCGCTCGAAGCGGTCGATGCGGCCGCCGGTGTCCACCAGCTTCTGCTTGCCGGTGTAGAAGGGGTGGCACTCGTTGCACAGCTCGACCCGCACCGAGTCGCTCGTCGAGCGGGTGACGAACGAGTTGCCGCACGAGCACGACACCGTGGTCTCGGTGTAGGTGGGGTGGATGTCGGTCTTCATGGCTGTCTCCAGTTCTCGTCTCTGTGGCCCCGGTACCGAGCGGGGCTCCGACGAAGGTCTTCCATTCTGCTGCAACAGCAGCGCATTCCCACAGCCCGGTCAGGCGCCGGCCTTGGCCTTCCCGACCTCGTCGAGGAACTCCTTGTTGGTCTTGAAGGTCTTGAGCCGGTCGAGCAGCAGCTCCAGCCCCTTGACCTGGGGATCGACGTCGCCCTGCTTGACGGCGTCGTCCTTGACCGCCCCGAGCACCTTGCGGAGGGTGTCGACCTGGCCGACCTGGCGCCGCTCGAACAGCAGCTCCTCGTGGCGGGTCGAGCTGGCGTCGACGTCGATGGCGGGGAAGACCCGGCGCTCGGCCAGCCGCCGGCTGAGCCGCAGCTCCATGTTCCCGGTGCCCTTGAACTCCTCGAAGATGTGCTCGTCCATCTTCGACCCGGTCTCGACCAGGGCGGTGGCCAGGATGGTGAGCGAGCCGCCCTCCTCGGCGTTGCGGGCGGCGCCGAAGAACCGCTTCGGCGGGTAGAGGGCGGCGGCGTCGATGCCACCGGACATGATCCGCCCGCTGGGCGGGGCGGCCAGGTTGTAGGCCCGGGCCAGGCGGGTGATGCCGTCGAGGATGATGACGACGTCCTTGCCCTCCTCGACCATCCGCTTGGCCCGCTCGATCACCAGCTCGGCGACCTGGATGTGCTCCTCGCTGGGCCGGTCGAAGGTCGAGGCCGCCACCTCGCCGTTGATCAGCCAGCGGCGCATGTCGGTGACCTCCTCGGGGCGCTCGTCGACGAGCAGCACGATGAGGGTGACGTCGGGGTGGTTGAGCTCGATCGACCGGGCGACCTGCTTCATGATCGTGGTCTTGCCCGCCTTGGGCGGCGACACGATCAGCCCCCGCTGGCCCTTCCCGATCGGGGCCAGGAGGTCGATGATCCGGGTCGTCATGGTGGCCGCCGCCCCGTCGGTCTCGAGCGTCAGCCGCTCGTCGGGGAACAGCGGGGTCAGGTCGTCGAACCGGCGGCGGGCCCGGCCACTGTCGGGAGGGTTGCCGTTGACGGCGTCGATCTGGAGCAGCGCCGGGTTCTTCTCGTTGCGCGAGGCGGGCCGGCTCTTGCCGGTGACCGTGTCACCCTTGCGCAGGCCGAACTGGCGGACCTGCTTGACCGACACGTACACGTCCTCGGCCGAGGGCAGGTAGCCCCGCAGGCGGAGGAAGCCGTAGCCGTCGTCGCGCAGGTCGAGGAGGCCCTCGACCGGGACCGGCTCGCCCTCGAACTGGTCGGGCTGACCGTCGCGGTTGCGACCCCGACGGCGACGCCGGCGGTTGCCCTCGTCGGGCTCGTCGCCGTCCCCGTCGTCGCCCTGCTGGTTGCCGCCCTGGTTCTGGTTGCCGCCCTGGTTCTGGTTGCCCTGGCCGCCCTGGTTGCCGCCGCCCTGGTTCGGGTTGCCCTGGTTGCCACCGCCCTGGCCGCCCTGGTTCGGGTTGCCCTGGTTGCCGCCGCCCTGGTTCTGCGGGCCGCCGCCCTTGCCGTTGCCGTCGGCCGCGCCACCACCGCCGCCGCTGCCGTTGGCGGTGGCGTCGCCCCGGTTGCGGTCCCGGCGGCCCCGGCCCTCGGGGGCGGGGGCGGGCGCCGGCTCGGGCGTGGGCTCCTCGGCCGGGGCCTCGGCCTCGGGAGCCGGCGCGGCGGCCTCCTCGGCGGGCGCCTCGGCCGCGTCGAGGTCGAGCTGCGGGGCCGCCTCCGGCGCCTCCTCGGCGGCCGGGGCGGCGCCCTCGTCGGTGACGCCGGCGAGCTCGAAGATCAGGTCGATGATGTCGGCCTTCTTGGCCCGGGCCGGGGGCTTCTTGCCCAGCGACTCGGCGATCTGGCTCAGCTCGTTGCGCTCCTTGCCCTCCAGCAGGGCACGTTCGAAGCCACTCATGGGCGATCCTCGCTTTGGGGTCCGTGCCACGGCACCTCGGGCGCAGGTGGCGACGGGAGAGAAGGGACGTCCCGGCCCGGAGCCCGCGGAGACCGCGGGACAACCCCAGGGGGACCTCCGGGAGCCTAGCGGCGACGCCCAGCCCGCCCTAGGCGGTGGTGCGGGTGCCGCCGATCCAGCTGCGGTGGAGGGCGGCATAGACGCCGTCGGCGGCGACGAGGTCGTCGTGGGCGCCCTGCTCGACGAGGCGGCCCTGGTCGAAGACGAGCACCCGGTCGGCCCGCTCGGCGGTCGAGAGGCGGTGGGCGACGGTGACGGTGGTGCGGCCGGCGGCCATCCGGGTGAGGGCGACGGCGAGGGCCCGCTCGGTCTCGGGGTCGACGGCCGAGGTGGCCTCGTCGAGGATCAGCAGGCCCGGGTCGGACACCTGCGCCCGGACCAGGGCGACGAGCTGGCGCTCGCCCACCGAGAGGTTGTCGCCCCGCTCGCCGGCGTCGGTGTCGAGCCCCCGGGGCAGGCGGTCGACCCACCAGCCCAGGCCGAGCTCGGCGATGGCGGCGTCGACCTCGGCGTCGGTGGCGTCGAGCCGGCCCAGCCGGATGTTCTCCCGCACGGTGGCGGCGAAGAGGAAGCCGTCCTGCGGCACCATCCGGATGCGCAGCAGGCGCGACGAGGAGGCGACCGACCGCAGGTCGTGCCCGCCGACCTCGATCGTCCCGGCGACCGGGTCGGCCAGCCGGGCGAGGAGCGAGGCGAACGTCGTCTTGCCCGAACCGGTCTGGCCGACGACCGCCACCGACGTGCCCGGCTCGATCGCGACGCTGACGTCGCGCAGCACCAGCGGGCCGTCCCGGTAGGCGAAGTCGACGCCGGTGGCCCGCACGCCGAGCGCACCCGTCGGCAGGGCGACGCCGGGCGAGGCCTCGACCACGTCGAGCGGGATGTCGAGGGTGCCGAGGACCTTGCGGGCGCCGGCCGCCGCGTTCTGGGTCTGGTCGAGCACCTCGCCGAGGTCGGCGATCGGCTGGGTGAGCAGGGTGACGAGGAAGACGAAGGCCACCAGCTCGCCGGCGTCGAGCCCCCACGCCGGGCCCTGCCACACGCCGACGGCGGCGACGACGGCGATGGCGATCGCCCCGAAGATGTCCGACAGCGGGAACATCAGGGCGAACATCCGGGCCGCCTTGAGCTCGGCCCGGTACTGCCTCCGCACCGCCGTCCGCAGCCGCCGCCGGCCCCGGTCGCCCAACCCGTAGGCCCGGATGACGGGGGCGCCGCCGATCGTCTCGGAGAACTCGCCGAGCGTCTCGCCGACCCGGTCGCGCACGGCGTCCCAGCGCCGCAGCTGGATCTTCTGGAGCTGGCGCAGCAGGACGACGACGGGGAGGAAGACGCCGATGGTGAGCAGCGTCAGCCGCCACGAGTAGAAGGCCATCACGGCGCCGACGCCGAGGATGGTGGCGCTGGCGCTCAGCCAGACGGTGGCCCCCCAGCTGAGGAACTGGGCGAGCGTCTCGACGTCGCTGGTGACCCGGGAGACGAGGACGCCCCGGCGCGACTCGGTGTGCTCGGCCGCCGACAGCCGGTGGATGTGCTCGAAGGTCTTGACCCGGACGCTGGCCAGCCCGCCCTCGGCCGCCCGGGTGAGGCGGGCCAGGCCGATCCGCTCGAGCGCCCAGAACACGAGGATCGCCACCACGGCGAGGGCGACGGCCACGGCGACGAAGGTCGGGCGGTAGCCCTCGGGGCCGAGGATGCCCCGGTCGAGCACCTGCTGGAGCAGCACCGGCACGGTGACCCGGCCGGCGGCGATCGACAGGGCGATCAGGGCGGTCAGCCCGGCACCGTGGCGCAGCTCGGGCATCTCGGCGACGATCCGGCGGAAGGCGACGACGGCCCCGCCCTCGATGGCGTCGATGCCCTCGGGGTCGCGGGGGTGACCCTCGTCGCGGCCCTCCTCGATGGGCAGCGGGGAGGTCACGCCGCCTCGTCCTCGCGCTCGTAGGCCCGGACCAGGGCGGCGTAGGCGGGGACCGTCGCCAGCAGCTCGTCGTGGGGCCCGAGGGCGGCGACCCTCCCGGCCTCGAGGAACAGCACCCGGTCGGCCAGCCGGATGGTCGACACCCGGTGGGCGACGACGACCGTGGTCGTGGCCAGCGCCGCGCCCAGGCCGGTGAGGATCTGGCCCTCGACCGAGGGGTCGATGGCGCTGGTGGCGTCGTCGAGGATCAGCAGCCGGGGCCGGCGGACGAGCGCCCGGGCCAGGGCGAGGCGCTGGCGCTGGCCGCCCGAGAGCGTCACGCCCCGCTCCCCCAGCTCGGTCTCCAGCCCGGCGGGGAGGGCGGCGACGAAGCCGTCGGCCCGGGCCAGCCGGAGGGCCTCGGCCACATCGGCGTCGGTGGCAGCGTCGAGCCCGGCGACGACGTTGGCCCGCACGGTGTCGGCGAAGAGGAACGACTCCTGGAACACCACGCCGACGGCGGCGGGGAGCTCGGCCGGGTCGAGCTCCCCGATGGGGATGCCGCCCAGGCGCACCTCGCCGGCGGTGGGCTCCAGCAGCCCGGCCAGGCAGAGGCAGAGCGACGTCTTGCCGCCGGCGGTGGCGCCGGCCACGGCGATCACCTCGCCGGGGGCGATGGCGACGTCGACCCCGTCGAGCACCGGCGCCGCCGGGTCGTGAGCGAAGGAGACGGCGTCGACCTCGACCGCCAGCGGTCCGGGCGGCAGCATCGTGGCGCCCCGGGCCGGGTGGCGGTCGCGGTGGTCGGGGGCGAGCACCCGGTCGAGCCGGGCGGCGGCGACGACCGACGGCGGCATCGACTCGAGCAGGTAGCCCATCACCCGCATCGGGGTGGTGAGCACGGCGAAGAGGGCCAGGGCCTCGACGATCCCGCCCTCGCTGACCGCCCCGGTCGAGAGCCGCCAGGCGCCGATGCCGAGCACGGCGACGGCGCCGAGGTTGGGCAGGGCGGTGAGCCCGGGCTCGAACCAGGCCCGCAGCTCGCCGACCCGGATCCGCTCGTCGCGCAGGGCTCCGGCCGCCCGCCGGGCCCGGTCGGTCTCGTGGCCGGCCAGGCCCAGGGCCTTGACCACCAGAGCGCCGTCGAAGCTCTCGTGGGCCACGGCGGCGAGATCGCCGTAGCGGGCCTGGGCCCGGGCCGCGGGGTGCTCGACCCGGGCGGTGTAGATCCGGTTGGCGACCATCAGCGTCGGGAACACGGCCAGCGCCACCAGGGCGAGGGCCCAGTCGACCATCAGCAGGCGGGCGAAGGCGATGATCCCGATCACCACCGCGCTCATCGAGAACGGGGCCGGGTTGATGAACTCGATGGCCTTGACGGCGTCGTTGTCGGCGTGGGCCATCAGCTCGCCGGCCGGGCGGCGGGAGTGGAACCGCAGGGGGGCGTCGAGGTAGCGGTCGGCCAGCGCCTCGCGCCAGGTGGCGCCCATGCGGAACGTCGTCATCCCGCAGAAGTAGCGGCGGGCGACGACGCCGCAGGCCCGGGCCAGGGCCACGATCACGACGGCGGCCGTCGTCAGCGCCACGGTGCCCCCGTCGACCGGCCCGAAGGTGCCCCCGGCCCGCTCGGCGGCCAGCCCGGGGATGATGACCTCGTCGGTCACCCGGCCCAGGACGATCGTCGACCCGACGGTCATGGCCGCGAACAGCCCGGCCCCGAGGACGGCGACGGTGAAGGGCCGGGGGTGGGTCCGGACCGACCGCCACAGCAGCGCCATGCCCCGCCGGACGACGGAGCGCGGGTCGGGGGTCTCGTCCAGCATGCCGTCAGGCATCCAACCGAGCCGGCTGACGACCCGCAACTCCGTTGCGAGGACTCCGCCCCCGCGCGGGGAACTCCCCGGGATGGCGACATCACGACGGAGGTTCCTGGCGGGGGCGGCGGCGAGCGGGGCGGTGCTGGTGGCCCGGCCGGCCGGGATCCTCGCCGACGTCCTGGGCGGGACGCCGCAGCCCACGGTCTCCCGCGCCTCGAAGCTGGTGCCGGGCACGTGGCTGGTCCACGCCGACCTCCACAACCACACCCTCTTCTCGGACGGCGACGGCGACCCGGCGGCCGCCTTCGCCACCATGCGCGGCAACGGCCTCGACGTCGCCGCCCTGACCGACCACGCCGTGCTCGGCGGGGCCCTCGGCGCCCTGGCCTCGGTGTGCGGGTCGGGCTGCACGTCGGTCCGGGGGATCGACGAGGCGTCGTGGGACCGCACCGCCGAGCTGGCCGACGGGGCCGACGCCCCGGGCACCTTCACCGCCATCCGGGGCTTCGAGTGGTCGAGCCCGACCCTCGGGCACGTCAACGTCTGGTTCGGCCAGGACTGGATCGACCCCGAGCGGACCGGCGGGCTGGTCGGCGTCGAGGGCATCCCCGGCTTCCTCGACGAGCTGGGCGAGGGCGGCACGGCCATCGGCGAGCCGCTGGAGTCGCTGGTCACCGACCTGCCGACGACCGGGCTGTCGATGGCCGGCCTCTACGCCTGGCTCCGCCGCCAGCCCGGCGGGCTGCTCGGTGGGGGCGGCGCCGACGCCCTGGCCGGGTTCAACCACCCGGGTCGCGAGCCGGGGCGGTTCGCCGCCTTCGCCTTCGACGCCCGCCTGCGCGACCGGCTGGTCAGCCTGGAGCTGTTCAACCGGGACGAGGACTACCTCTACGAGGGGATCGACAAGGGCCGGACGTCACCGCTGGTCCAGTGCCTCGACGCCGGCTGGCGCCCCGGGCTCCTGGGCGTGACCGACGAGCACGGCACCGACTGGGGCGGGCCGCCCGAGAAGGGGCGGGCCGGGCTGTGGGTGACCGAGCTGAGCCGGGCCGGGGTCCGGGCGGCCCTGGCCGACCGGCGGTTCTTCGCCACCCGGGAGCGGGGCCTGCGGGTCGACGCCACCCTGGCCGGCGTGCGGATGGGGGGCGTCGTGCCCCACCGGGCGGGTGTGGTCGAGGTGGCGCTCGACGTCGAGGGCCCGTCGGTGCCCGCCGGCACCCCCCTGGTGGTGCAGGTGCTGACGTCGGGTACGCCCGTGCCCCGGGTGACCAGCGAGCACGCCGTCGTCGTCCCCGCACCCGACGCCCCGGCGATCCGCTTCGCCGCCCCGGTCGACGTGGCCGACGGCGACTGGGTCGCCCTCCGCATCGTCGACCCGGCCCGCGAGGCCGACCCCCGGGCCCCGGCCGACCTCGGCGGCCGCACGGTCGCCTACCCCAGCCCCTGGTACCTCGACCCGACCGCTTCCCCCGTCGGTCCCACCGCCGCCACCGACGGCCGGGCCCTCGGGGCCGCCCTGGCCGCCGCCCCGACCCTCGCCCCCCGCCGCCACACCCACCCCCACTGAGACCCCGAACCGGTGTCACCACGCAACGCCGACGCGTGTCGTGGTGACACCAGTTCGTTCGCGTCAGGGCGGGGGGATGGGGGTGAGGGGGAGGCGGCCGGCGAAGGCGGCCTGGAAGGTGGCGGTGCGGAGGGCCTCGGTGACGCCCCAGGCCAGCGAGACGGGGATGATCCAGGTGCCGTGGGGGTGGTTGAGGATGCGGAGGGCGACGGCGGGGACGCCGGCCTCGTGGAGCCGGGACACCAGCCGCTCGCCGTCGTCACGCACCGGGTCGAGGTCGGCGGTCAGCACGACGGTGGGCGGGAGGCCGGTCAGGTCCTCGGCCAGCACCGGGGACACCAGCGGGTCGGATCGCTGCTCGCGGGTGGCGTAGCGGCCGGCGTACTCGTCGAGGTCCTCGGCGGTCAGCCCGTAGCCGGTGGCGTTCTCCGCGACCGACGGCGAGCCGAGGGTGAGGTCGAGGCCGGGGGCCTCCAGCCACTGGAACATCGGCATCGGCAGGCCCCGCTCGCGGGCGACCAGGCAGGTGGCGACGGCGAGGTTGCCGCCGGCGCTGGTGCCCCCGATCGCCACCCGGTCCGGGTCGACCCCGAGGTCGTCGAGGTGGGCGAGGAACCACTCGTAGGCGGCGACGCAGTCCTCCAGGGGGGTGGGGTACGGGTGCTCGGGCGCCAGCCGGTACTCGACCGAGCAGACGACGGCGGGCACCGTCTCGGCCACCGGCCCGCACTCGACCTCGGCGGTGTCGATCGTGCCCTGCGACCAGCCCCCGCCGTGGATGAACAGGTAGCCGGGGAGGAGGCCGTCGCCCGCCGGGCGGTAGGTGCGGACCCGGATCGGCCCGACCTGGTGGTCCTCGACGGTCACCGACGGGTCGATCGGCCGGCGGATCAGCAGCATGGTGGCGTCGGCCTGCTCGCGCTGGGCGGCCAGGTCGTCGGCCGGCGGCGGGGGCCGGTCGCCGAGGGCCCGGAAGATCGCCGCCAGGGCGGCGTCGACCACCTTCGGTTCGCTACTCATCGGGGGGCCTCCAGGGGGATCTCGTGGTGCCCGGCGTCGTGGCGACGGCCGGCGTGGACGAAGGGGACGGGCGCGTCGACGACGACTCGCTCGGGGGTGACGTCGACCGAGAGCAGGCCGGCCGGCGTGGGGACGGCGCCCCGGGCCCAGGCCAGGTCGCCGAGGGCGGGCTCGACGGCGGCCACGGCGAAGCCGGGCTCGGCCGGGGTCACGCCCAGCACCCGGGTCGAGAGGTCGCGGGTCGGCGTCGAGGACCAGCCGTGGCTGATCGTCCCGCCGAACCAGGTCTCGGACCACGACCCCGGCGAGCGGTCGAGCAGCGCCGCCCAGTCCCGGCACTGCGCCGGGATCAGGTCGGCCCGCCCGGCGGCGACCAGGGCGTCGTGGACGACGTAGCGGAAGAAGGGCTGGGCCCGGACGACCTGACGGTCGACGTCCCACCAGGGCTCGGGCCAGCCCCGGGAGAGGTCGAGCCCGCCGACGGGCACCTCGCTGCCGGGCGGGGCGGCGCCGTCGGGCCTGCTCAGGGTGGCGTGGACGAGGCCGGCCTCGTCGGTCAGGACCTCGACCAGCCGGGCGACCCGATCGGCCGGCACCAGCCCGCCGACCAGGGCGGCGGCCTGGCCGTGCTGCGACGCCTGGACCCGGCGCGCCCCGGCGACGAGCGAGTCGGCGTAGCGCTCCCGCTCCGGGTCCCACAGCCGCTCGAAGCCGGCGACGAGCCGCTCGTGGTGGGCCCGGGCCCACGCCGCCCGGCCCTCGTCGCCGAGCCACGAGGCCATCTCGGCGAACTCGAGCAGGGCCCGTCCCCACAGCCCGTTGAGCGCCGCGCACACACCGTCGTTGGGGTTCCACGCCCAGTCGATGATCACCCAGCCGATCACGTCGGTCAGGCAGCCCTCGGCGTCGAGGTAGGGCTCGAACCAGCGAAGCACGCCCTCGGCCGTGGCCAGCAGCGTGGCGATCTCGTCCCGGTCGCCGACGTGGCGGTGGAGGTTCCACACCCCGTGGAGCCAGTGGAGGGCCCAGTCCGGGATCATGGCGATGTCGGTGGCCTCGGCGTCGCCCGAGACGGCCATCGGCAGCATCCCGTCGGGGCGGGGCGAGGCGGTGAGGCGCGGCTGCCAGCGGGCGAGGGTCCAGTCCTCGTTGGTGGCCAGGTCGACCATCTGGTGGACGACGTGGTCGCCGGTCCAGGCCCGCTGCTCGCGGGTGGGGCAGTCGACGTAGGCGTCGAGCGAGCAGATGCTGACCGTGCGCCGGCCGACGGCCCAGATGCGGTCGAGCAGCGGGTCGGAGCAGGCGAAGGTGGCGGCGCCCACCACCGGGTGGAGTCGCTCGGCGACGGTGACGCCGTGGACCGTCGCCCCGTCGCCGGCGCTGACCTCGACGGCGGCCAGGCCGTAGGCGTCGATCGTCTCGACGGTGCGCCGGGTGCCGTCGCCGACGATGGTGGCGCCGAAGGTGTGGGCGTCGGCCCGCAGGGCCCCGTCGGGGGCGACCAGCTCACCGGCCCGGAGGCGGACCTCGACCCCGGCCGGGGCCTCGACGTCGACCCGGATCGTGCCCACGACGATGCGCTCGGCGGCGAACCCGGTGGTGGTCGGGGCGAGGGCGACGTCCTCGCGGGCGGGCGGCGTGACCGGGCGGCGGTCGAGCGGGCCGTAGGGGTAGGCCGGCGGGCGGGGGTCGCCGGGCTCGCCGATGCCCCGGCCGGTCAGCTCGACGGCGGCCGGCCAGGCGGCGTCGTCGAAGCCGGGGTCGGCCCAGTCGGCGGGGAGCGAGCGGAGGTCGAGGCGCTCGTCGCCCCGGCCGACGACGAAGTCGCGGGGCCGCTCGGAGGTGAACCCGGGGACCGGGAGGGCCTTCCAGGTGGCGTCGGTGCCGACGACCTCCTCCCCCACCGCCGCCTCCAGGGCGAAGACGCCGTCGCCGAACGCCGTCACCAGCGTCGGCGCCGGCATCCACCACGGGACGGGGGCGCCGAGGTGGACGACCAGGGCGGCGACGACGACCTCGGCGGCCCCGGGGGCGACCGGCAGGGTGACGAGGTCGTGGCGCAGCCGGCGGGGGTTGGACCGCCCCGGGCCCCGGCCGACCTCGACGCCGTCGGCGTGGAGCACGTAGCGGGAGTCGGCCACGACCCGGGCGATCACCGACGTCGTCCCGGCCGGGACCGGGATCCGGCCCCGCACGGCGACGACCCGGCGCCCGGCCGGCAGGGCGCCGACGTCGGCCCAGATCCAGCGCCCGTGCCAGCGGCCGGGCCCGAACGGGCTCTCTGGTGTGACCGACATCTCGTGTTCCCCTTGGCGTCAGTGTTCGGTTATGTATGATGTCACAAGTTCGCGCACAGCCGCCGTGCGCACGACGAGGCGACCAGGGGGTCCCATGCGCACGTCACTCCACCGCCGCGCCGGCGCCGCCGCGCTCGCCCTGCTGCTGGCCACGGGTTGCACCGTGACCAAGGTCGAGGGCGAGGACGCCGATGCCGCCCGCGAGGGCTCGGCCCCCGAGGCCCAGGCCGAGGCCGGGTTCCCCGACGCCGTCACCCAGGGCCTCACCGACGACACCGTCCGCCTCGGCGTGGCCCTCATCAACGCCGCCGAGCTCCAGGCCCAGGGCGTCGACATCGAGATGATCGACCCCCAGGGGCTGCTCCAGGCCTGGGTCGACGCCGCCAACGCCGAGGGCGGGCTGGCCGGGCGCCAGGTCGAGATGGTGTTCCACCCCTACATCCCCATCTCCGACACCGAGGCCGAGACCGCCTGCACCGCCCTCACCGAGGACGAGGAGGTCTTCGCCGTCCTCGGCCAGCTCAGCGGCGACACCACCCTGTGCGTCACCGAGACCCACGCCCTCCCCTACGTCGGGCTCTACGGCCTCTCGCCGGAGCGGCAGCGCCGCAGCAAGGGCCCGTTCTTCGCCGTCGAGATGGCCGACGACCGCCAGCGGGCCGCCTCGATCGCGGCGATGGTCGAGGCCGGCGAGCTGGAGGGGAAGGTCGGGCTCCACTACCAGGCCCGTGACCAGGCCATCGTGGACGACGTGGTCAAGCCGGCGCTGGAGGAGGCCGGTGTCGAGCCCGTGGTCGAGACCGCCCTCGACGACATCGCCGCCGGGGCCGGGGGCGGGGCCGACGAGGCCGCCACCGACCAGGCGATCGACACCATCGTCGAGCGCCACCGCTCGGCCGGCGTCGAGGTCTTCCTCAACGTCTCCAACTTCGCCGACCCGATGGGGGGCTTCCAGCGCAAGGGCTGGACCCCCGAGCGCATCCTGGTCACCACCCAGCAGGCGCTCAGCGAGGACGTGATCAGCGAGACCGAGATCGATCCCGCCATCCTGGCCCAGACCCTGGTGGTGGCGCCCTACGTGCCCTCGGCCGAGGAGCTCCGGGCCGACGACGACGTCGTCGCCTGCATCGACGAGTACAACGCCACCGACCCCGAGGACCCGATCGACGACACCGCCACCCGCACCGAGCTGGCCGGGCTGGCCAACCTGTGCACGGCGTGGACGATGTTCCGCCGCGGCGTCGAGGGCGCCGGCGACGAGCTGACCGCCCAGAGCTGGGCCGAGGGCGTGGCCGCCATCGGCGACGACCACCTGCCCGGCTTCCCGTTCTCCTCCCTGGGCGACGGCAAGCAGAGCGCCGGCGACACCATCGGCGTCTACACCTTCGACCCCGAGGCCGGGCAGTTCGTCGCCGAGGGCGACCCCATCGAGGCCGACGCCTAGTGGCCGAGGGGGCCCCGACCGCCGCCCCGCCGGGGGCCGGCGAGGAGGAGATGTCGCTGGCCGAGGGGCTGCGGGCCGGCGGGCCCCGGGCCTTCTGGGTGCTGCTGGCGCTGGGCGCCGTCGACCAGCTGGAGTCCTCCGGGCTGTCGGTGCTGGCGCCCGACATCCGCGACTCCTTCGGCCTCTCCGACGGCGCCATCACCCTGCTGACGGCGGCGGCCGGGGCCTTCATCGCCCTGGGCGCCGTGCCCATGGGGTGGCTGGCCGACCGGGTCCGCCGCCGGGGGCCGGTGGTCGGGCTGGCCGGGATCGGCTTCGGGCTGGCCGTGTTCGCCTCGGGCCTGGCCCCCAACGCCTTCGCCTTCTTCTGCGCCCGCTTCGGCGCCGGCATCGCCACGTCGACGGGGCTGCCGGTCCACGGCTCGTTCCTGGCCGACACCTACCCGATCGGCGTCCGGGGCCGGATCTCGGCCACGGTGTCGATCGTCGGCCGGATCCTCGCCTCGGTCAGCCCGCTGCTCGTCGGCGGGATCGCCGCGGCGGCCGGTGGTGACGAGGGCTGGCGCTGGCCCTTCCTCGTCCTGTCGCTGCCGGTGGCCCTGGTGGCGCTGTGGGCGCTGTTCCTGAGGGAGCCCGAGCGCGGCCACTGGGAGAAGCAGGCCGCCCTCGGCGCCAGTGGCCCGCCGGCGGCCGACGCCGAGCCGGCGCCGATCTCGATGGAGGCCGCCTTCGCCCGGCTGGGCCGCATCCGCACCCTCAAGACGGTGATCCTCGGCTTCTCGGCCGTGGGCTTCGGGCTGCTGATGGTGCCGGTGCTGTCCAACCTCTACCTGGAGGACCGCTTCGGCACCGGGACGGTCGGGCGCGGCGCGGTGACCACGGCGTCGAGCGTCGCCGGCCTGCTCGCCCTCCCCTTCGTCGGCCGCTGGTACGACGCCACCTTCCGGCAGGACCCGGCCCGGGCGCTGCGGATGGTCGGCATCCTCGTCCTGCCCGTGGCCGTGCTGGCGCCCATCCAGTTCGCCATGCCCAACGCCACCCTCTTCGCCCTGGTCGGCATGGCCCCGGCGGTGCTGCTCACCTCGGCGTTCGTGCTGATCGGCCCGCTGATCCAGTCGGTCGTGCCCTACCGGCTGCGGGGCCTCGGGCTCTCGCTCACCGCCATCTACATGTTCTGCATCGGGGCCACGGGCGGGGCGATCGTCACCCTGCCCCTCACCAACAGCTTCGGGCCCCGCACGTCGATCCTGGTCGTGCTGATCCCGGCCACGATCGTCGGCGGGCTGCTGATCGTCCGCAGCGCCGCCTTCGTCCACGACGACCTGGCCCTGCTGGTCGCCGAGCTGACCGAGGAGCGCGAGGAGCAGGACCGCCAGGCCGCCGACCCGGCCGCCGTGCCCGCCCTCCAGGTCAGCGGGATCGACTTCTCCTACGGGCCCGTGCAGGTGCTGTTCGACGTGGGCTTCGAGGTCCGCCGGGGCGAGGTGCTGGCCCTGCTCGGCACCAACGGCGCCGGCAAGTCGACGCTGCTCGACGTGGTCACCGGGCTCCAGACGCCGTCGCGCGGGGTCGTCCGCCACCAGGGCCGCACCATCACCTTCACCTCGCCCGAGCAGCGGGCCAAGCTCGGCATCCACAGCCTGGCCGGCGGCCGGGCCACCTTCCCCGCCCTCTCGGTGGCCGACAACCTCGAGGTCGCCGGGATCCTCCTCCGCCACGACCGGGTCCTCGCCGCCGAGCGCCGCGAGCGGGTGCTCGACCTCTTCCCCGACGTCCGGGCCCGGCTCGACCAGCGGGCCGGGTCCCTGTCGGGCGGCCAGCAGCAGCAGCTCGGGCTGGCGATGACCCTGCTCCACGAGCCCGACGTGCTGATCATCGACGAGCTCTCGCTCGGGCTGTCGCCGACGATGGTCGCCGACCTCCTCGCCGTGGTCGACCGGCTCCGGGCCGCCGGCCAGACGATGGTGATCGTCGAGCAGTCGCTCAACGTCGCCCTGGCCGTGTCGGACCGGGCCGTCTTCCTCGAGAAGGGCCAGGTCCGCTTCGAGGGGCCGAGCGCCGAGCTGGCCGAGCGCGACGACCTGGCCCGGGCCGTGTTCCTCGGCGCCGAGGCGGGGGGCTGACGTGATCGCCACCTGGGTCACCCAGCAGCTGGTCTTCGACGGCGTCGTCAACGGGCTCGTCATCGGGCTGATCGCCCTCGGCGTGGTGCTCGTCGACCGGGCCTCGCGCGTCATCAACTTCGCCGTCGGCTCGATGGGCGTGGTCGGCGCCTCGGTGCTCGCCCTGCTCGTCCTGTCCTGGGACGTGCCGTTCTGGGTGGCCGTAGCGCTCGTGCTCCTCCTCGGCGCGGCCTACGGCGCCGTCGTCGAGCTGGCCGTCGTGCGCCGGCTGTTCGCCGCCCCCCGGGTGATCGTCCTCGTCGCCACCATCGGCGTGGCCGGGCTGTCGACCGCCATCACCCGCTCGCTCCCCCGGCCCGACGTCGCCGTCGGCGCCCGCTACCCGCTGGCCGTCGGCCGGACGTGGGACGACGTGCTCGGCGTGCGGGTCTCGGGCGCCCAGGTCTCGATCCTGGTCGTGGTGCCGGTGGTCGCCGTCGCCCTGGCCTGGTTCCTCAACCGGACCCTCGCCGGCAAGGCCGTCCTCGCCTCGGCCGACAACCCCCGGCTGGCCCGCACCAACGGCGTCAACCCCAAGTGGGTCTCGACCTTCGCCTGGACCGTGGCCGGCGTGCTCTCGACGGTGTCGATCGTGCTCGCCTCGGGCCAGTCGGGCTCGATCACCGGGCTGGCCGACCTGGGCCCGGCGACGATGGTCCGCGCCCTGGCCGCCTTCCTGATCGCCGGGCGGCGGTCGTTCCCCCGGGCCCTCGGCGCGGGCGTCGCCCTCGGCGTGGTCGAGGCGCTGATCCGGTTCAACTTCCTGACCGAGCCCGGCCTGGTCGACCTGGTGCTGTTCGTGGTCGTGCTCGGCGCCGTCTGGGCCCAGACCCGACGGGACCCCGAGGTCGAGGGCGGTCGCTTCTCGTTCGCCACCTCGGCCACCCCGGTGCCGCCCCGGCTGGCCGACGTGTGGTGGGCCCGCAACCTGAGCGGGCTGGTCGTCGGGGCCGTCCTGCTGGTCGCCGCCCTCGTGCCGCTGGTCGTCACCACCCCGTCGCGGGTCCAGCTCTACACGATCATCCTGGCCTTCGCGATCTGCGGGACGTCGCTCGTCGTGCTGACCGGCTGGGGCGGGCAGCCCTCGCTCGGGCAGATGGCCTACGCCGGCGTCGGGGCCCTCTCGGCCGCCGCCCTGGCCCGGGGCGTGCGGGTCGAGGTGCACCAGGGGGACGACCTGCTGATCCTCGAGCTGGCCCGGGTGCCGTTCGCCCTCGCCGTGCTGCTCGGTGCCGTCGTCGCCGCCGTCGCCGCCGCCCTCGTCGGGCTGGGCGCCCTGCGGGTGCGGGGGATGCTGCTCGGCGTCTCGACCTTCGCCTTCGCCATCGTGGCCAGCCAGTACCTGTACCGGCGGCCGATCCTGAGCGGCGGGGCCAGCGGGTCGACCGCCTTCCCCCGGGGCACGCTGCTCGGCCTCGACCTGGGCTCGCCCCGGACGTACTACCTCGTCGTCCTGGCCGTGCTCGCCCTGGTCGTGGTGGTGCTGGCCCGGGTGCGGCGCAGCGGGGTGGGGCGGACGATCCTCGCCGTGCGCGACAACCCCCGGTCGGCGGCCGCCTCCACCCTCTCCCCCAGCCGGGCCACGGTGCGGACCTTCGCCCTGGCCGGCGGGCTGGCCGGGCTGGGCGGCGGGCTGCTGGCCGGGGCGGTCAGCTCCGTGCCGTTCTCCGAGCGCTTCTTCACCGTGCAGGACTCGCTGACCCTCGTCGGCATCGTCGTCATCGGCGGGCTCGGCTCGCTGGTCGGGCCGCTGCTGGGCTCGCTCTGGGTCGTCGGCCTGCCCGCCTTCTTCCCCGACAACGACGTGCTCCCGCTGTTCGCCTCGAACGTCGGGCTGCTGGTGCTGCTGCTCTACCTGCCCGGTGGCTTCGTCGATGCCGCCCAGCGGGCCCGCACCGCCCTGCTGGCCTGGGCCGAGTCCCGGCTCGGGCCCGAGCCCGCGGCACCGCCGCCCCCGCCCGTACGAACGGTGCCTGGCACCGTTCGTACGGCCCCGGCCGAGGTCGACCCCGACGCCGACCTGCTGCGGGTCGAGGACCTGGCGGTCAGCTTCGGCGGCATCCGGGCCGTCGACGGGGTGACGCTGGCGCTGCGGCCGGGCGAGGTGCTCGGTCTGATCGGCGCCAACGGGGCCGGCAAGTCGACGCTGATGGACGCCGTCGGCGGCTTCGTCCCCGCCTCGGGCCGGGTGACGCTGCTCGGCGAGGACGTCACCGGCACCCGCCCCGAGACGCGGGCCCGGCGGGGCCTCGGCCGCACCTTCCAGGCCGCCCTGCTGTTCCCCGAGCTGACCGTGCGGGAGACGCTGCTGGTGGCGCTGGAGTCGGCCGGGCGGTCGAGCCTGCTGGCCACCGCCGTGGCCTGGCCCGGCGCCACCCGGCGGGAGCGGGCCCGGCGGAGCGAGGCCGACGAGCTGATCGCCTTCTGCGGCCTCGGCCGCTACGCCGACCGCCAGATCGTCGAGCTGTCGACCGGCACCCGGCGGATCGTCGAGCTGGCCTGCCTGCTCGCCCTGCGGGCCCGGGTCCTGTGCATGGACGAGCCCACCGCCGGCGTGGCCCAGCGCGAGACCGAGGCCCTCGGCCCCCTCGTGCTCCAGGTGCGCGAGGAGCTCGACGCCGGGCTGATCGTCATCGAGCACGACATGCCCTTCATCGTCGGCATCAGCGACCGGCTGGTCTGCCTGGAGGCCGGGAAGGTCATCGCCGACGGCACCCCCGACGCCGTCCGCTCCGACCCCCGCGTCGTCGCCTCCTACCTCGGCACCGACGCCCGCGCCATCACCCGCTCCGGCCCCTGACCCCTCAGGCCCCTCCGAACCGGCGATCAGA
>DASTYI010000021.1:0-2545 GCA_035765045.1 Iamia sp.
GCACGCCGAGGACGGCGAAGGCGGCGATCACGGCGGCCCCGGCGCCGCGCCGGCGCACCTCGAGCCGGGCGGTGAGCGGCCCGAGGGCCAGGGCGACGAGGAAGGCGCCGATCTCCAGCGCTGTCTTGTCCTGCGTGCCGAAGAGGGCGACGGCGAGGTCCTTGAGCGAGGCCCCGAAGGTGTCGATGAACCAGACCTGGACCCCGACCAGCAGCGTCGGCGCCGTCGGGTCGAGGATGTTGGCCAGCTCGGTCGTGGCCAGGGCCGCCGCCGCGGCCAGGAGCCCGGCCAGGGTCGTGCGGGCGCCACGGGTCACCCCGGCAGGCTACGACCGCCCGGCGCCCACCGACCGGCGCCGCCCCCGGTCAGCCCTCCCCCTCCCCCTCCCCTCCGAACTCGGTGGGATCCGTGACCCCCGGGTGTCACGGATCCCACCGAGTTCGTCAGGGGGCGGGGGTGGCGTAGCCGTCGGGGTGGCTGGAGTGCCAGGCCCAGGCGGTGCGGAGGATGGCCCGGAGGTCGTGCTGGGGGACCCAGCCGAGGACGGCCTGGGCCCGGCGGAGGTCGCCGTAGACGTCGGAGGGGTCGCCGGGGCGGCGGTCGCCGTCGACCGAGGGGATCTCCCGCTCGGTGACCTGGCGGGCCGTCTCCAGCACCTCCTTGACCGTCGAGCCGACCCCGGTGCCCAGGTTGATGGCGGTGGTGTCGCCCCCCGCCTCCAGGTACTCGAGCGCCTTGACGTGGGCGTCGGCCAGGTCGTCGACGTGGACGTAGTCGCGCACGGCGGTGCCGTCGCGGGTGGGGTAGTCGGTGCCGTACACGGTGACCTGGGGGATCAGCCCGTAAGCCGCCTTCATCACGATCGGGATCAGGTTGAGCGGGTCGGTCCAGTCCTCGCCGATCCGGCTGTCGAAGGAGGCGCCGGCGGCGTTGAAGTAGCGCAGGCTGACCGACCGGGTGCCGTGGGCCACGCCGTACCAGCGCAGCATGTCCTCGACGATCCGCTTCGACTCGGCGTAGGGGCTCTCGGGGGCGAAGGGGTGGTCCTCGGCGACCGGCAGCTTGGTCGGCGTGCCGTAGACCGAGCACGACGAGGAGAAGACGACCTTGTCGACCCCGACGGTGCGGGCGGCGTCGACCAGGGCGCTGGTCTTGGCCACGTTGTTGCCGAAGTACTTGCCCGGGTCGGTCATCGACTCGCCGGCGGCCTTGTAGGCGGCGAAGTGGACGATGCTGTCGACCCCGTGCTCGGTGATCGTCCGGGTGACGAGGTCGGCATCGGCGATGTCCCCCACGACCAGGGGGGCGCCCAGGGCGGCCTCGGGGTGACCGCCCTCGAGCGAGTCGAGGATGACGACGTCGCGGCCCCGCTCGCGCAGCAGCCGGGCGGTGTGCGACCCGATGTAGCCGGCCCCGCCGGTGACGAGGACCGTCACGCGCCGCCCTCGGCCTCGCCGCTCCCGGCCCGGCGGGTCAGCTCGACGAAGGCCATCTGGAGCTGGTTGAGGGCCTGGGTGAGGGTCGCCTCGTTCTCGCCCAGCCGGCCCTCGAGGGCCTTGGTCAGAGCGGCCAGGGCGTCGACGGCCACCCCCGCCTCGGCCAGGTTCGGCGGCTGCTGCGACAGGTGGATGGCGGCCAGCTCGTAGAGGCCCATGGCGTGGTTGGCCACCACCACGGCCGCCGGGGTGCTGGCGATCTCGGCCCGGGCCTGGGCCATGTCGGCGATCATGGCCTCGGCCTGGGCCCGCTCCTCGGGCGACATGGCGTCGAGGGCGGCCTGCGTCTCGGGGTCGAGACCGAGCGCCCCGGCACCGCCGGCGGGGGCCCCGGAGGGGGCGGGGGGCGGGGTGGGCTGGCGGGGCACCTCGTGCTCACCGCCGGGGGTCCAGAGACTCATCGGGGTCACCTTCGTCGCGTCGTCGGGGGCCGCGTGGCCGCGGCGGTTGCTTCCCGAAGTGGAACGCTCGTACCCTAGGCGCACAACCGAAGACGGAAAGCGGGGCCTCCGGGCCTCCACCTGGCCACCACCCTCACCGAGACCGGTGCGCCAGGTCGATCGATGCGCTGCCCCCTCCGGGCGTGTTCGCGGACGTCGGCTTTCCCCGACGGGACCCGCAACAACCGCCGACGGAGGACATCCGCACCGCATGAAGGAAGACCGGCCATAGCTGCGCCGCACAACGACGAGCCACGCATCAACGATCGCATCCGGGCCCGCGAGGTCCGGCTGGTGGGGGCCGACGGCTCCCAGATCGGGATCCGGCCCCTGCCCGAGGCCCTGGCGATCGCCCGGGACCTCGACCTCGACCTCGTCGAGGTGGCCGACAAGGCGAACCCGCCCGTCTGCCGGATCATGGACTACGGCAAGTACAAGTACGAGGCTGCGCAGAAGGCCAAGGAGTCACGCCGCAAGAGCACCAACGTCGTCATCAAGGAGATGAAGTACCGGCCCAAGATCGGCGCCGGCGACTTCGACACCAAGACCAAGAAGGTCGAGAAGTTCCTCGGCGAGGGTCACAAGGTGAAGGTGACGATCATGTTCCGG
>DASTYI010000022.1:0-41149 GCA_035765045.1 Iamia sp.
CGCCGACGGCCGGGTCGTCGAGCCGGTTGGTCATCGTCGCCTCGACCCACCGCCACGTCCCGTCGGCGTGACGGAAGCGGAACTGGGCGGTCACGCTGCCGCCGGGCGTCTCGGTGAGGAGCGCACCGAGCTCCATCACGCCCTCGCGGTCGTCGGGGTGGACGTCGTCGTGGAGCGGCCGCCCGGTCAGCACCGCCGGGTCGTAGCCGAGGACGGTGCGGTAGGCGGGCGAGGCGTAGACCAGCTCGCCGGCGCCGTCGATGATGGCGATCAGGTCCGAGCCATGCTCGACCATGGCGGTGAAGCGGGCCTCGGAGGCGGCGAGCGAGGCCGCCGCGGCGTGCTCGTCGCTGACGTCGAGCATCTGGACGAGGAAGTGCGCCGGCTCGCCGTAGCCGTCCCGCACGAGCACGACGTTGAGACGGGCGAAGACCTCGTGGCCGTCGCGCCGCCGGTAGCGCCGCTCGATCGCGTAGCCCTCGATCTCGCCGGCCATGCACCGCTGCACCTGGTCGTCGTCGGGGGCGCGGTCGTCCTCGTGGCGGATGGCCTCGAAGGTCCGGCCGACCAGCTCGCCCTCGGTGAACCCGACGCTCCGGCACATGGCCCGGTTGGCCCGCACGAAGCGGCCGTCGAGGGTCAGCAGCGCCATGCCGATCGGCGAGCCCTCGAAGACGAGCCGGGCCTGCTCCTCGCTGGTCCGCAGCCGGCGGCGCAGGTCGGCCTGGGTCCGGCGGGTGCGCCAGGTGGCCAGCGCGGCCGCACCGGCGACCGACAGCCCCCAGGCGACGAGCCCGTGGCCCCCTGTTGCTCCTGGCCGGACCACCCTCACCTCCCCCCTTCGGTCGTCGGGCGGCGGAACTGAGGTTCCGCCGCCGACTGCCTAGCGGCGGCCGAGGACGCTGGGGTCGTCGTCCTCGACCAGCAGGGCCCGGAGGCTCTCGGCCGTCCGGGGCCGGCCGAGCAGGAAGCCCTGGGCCCGGGTGCAGCCGAGCGCCAGCAGCGCCTCGGCCTGGCTCCGGTGCTCGACCCCCTCGGCCGTCACGCCGAGGTCGAGGCGGTGGGCCATGTCGACGATGGCGGCGACGACGGCCCCGTGGTCGCCGTCGTCCCGCCCGAGCAGCGGGTCGATGAACGACTTGTCGATCTTGAGCCCGTCGACCGGGAAGGCGGCCAGGTAGCTCAGCGACGAGAACCCGGTGCCGAAGTCGTCGAGGGCCAGCGAGACGCCGAGGTCCTTGAGGGCCCCGAGGGTGGCCGCCGCCCGCCGGGGGTCCTCGACGAGGACCGACTCGGTGATCTCCAGGGTGAGCATCGACGCCGGCAGCCCGGTGGCGGCCAGGACCTCGGCGACGGTCGACACCAGCCCGGGCTCGTGCACCTGGCGGGCCGAGAGGTTGACGCTGATGGTGAGGGCGCGGTCGGTCGGCCAGGTGGCGGCGGCCCGGCAGGCCCGCTCCAGCACGCCCCGACCGAGCGGCACGATCAGGTCGGAGCGCTCCTCGGCCAGGGCGACGAAGGCGCCGGGCTGGAGCATCCCGCGAGTCGGGTGCTGCCAGCGGACGAGTGCCTCGGCACCGACGACCACCCCGGTGGCCAGGTCGAAGATCGGCTGGTACTCGTTGACCAGCTCACCGGTGGCCAGCGCCCGGTGCAGGTCCTCGCGCAGGGCCAGCCGGTCGATGGCGGCGCTGAGCATGCCCTCCTCGAACACGGCGCAGCGGCCCTTGCCGGCCCGCTTGGCCTGGTACATGGCCAGGTCGGCGTTGCGCATCACCTGCGCCGCCGAGGCCCCGCCCTCGGTGACGACGATCCCGACGCTGGCGTTGACGCTGACCTCGTCCTGCTCGACGGCGATCGGCCGGCGCAGCCCGGCGAGGACCAGCTCGCCGACCGAGAGGGCGTCGGCCACGTCGACCGGGGCCGGGAGCAGGAGGGCGAACTCGTCGCCGCCGAGCCGGGCGCACGTGTCCTCGGGCCGGGCCGCGGCCCCGAGCCGCTGGGCCACCTCGCGCAGCAGCTCGTCGCCGGCCATGTGGCCGAGGGCGTCGTTGACCATCTTGAAGTCGTCGACGGCGACGCAGAGCACCCCGATCGGGCCGCCGGCGGCCTCGTCGGCCAGCGCCTCCCGCAGCCGGTCGAGGAAGAGGGTGCGGTTGGCCAAACCGGTCAGCGGGTCGTGGGTCGCCTGGCGGGCCAGCTCCTCGGCCAGCCGGCGCCGCTCGGTGACGTCGCGGTAGTTGACGACGATCCCCCCGACGTCGGGGTCGTCGAGCAGGTTGGTGGCCCGGGCGTCGAGCCACCGCCAGCTGCCGTCGGCGTGGCGCATCCGCACCTCGGCCGAGGCGCTCTCGCCGGGATCGGCCAGCACCGTGGCCATCACCCGCTCGGCCTCGGCGTGGTCGTCGGGGTGGAGGTAGGCGAAGCCCGATCGCCCCTCGCGCTCACCGGGGCGGAAGCCCATGACGGCCTCGGCCGAGGCGCTCTCGAACCGGATCTCGCCGTCGGGGTCGACGATGCACACGGCGTCGAGCGACTGCTCGATCAGCGCCCGGAACCGCCGCTCGCTCGCCGTCAGCGACGCCCGCGAGCGGTCGTGCTCGTCCTCGGCCATCCGCCAGAAGGCGATCTGGGCGCCGCTGGCGGCGAGCACGAAGCCGGCGTGGATCAGGGCCCAGAGGACGGGGGCGGCGTACGCGGCCTCGTGGTCGTAGACGATCGCCGGGGCCACCACGCCGACGACCCCGTGGTGCAGCGCCACGAAGGCGATGGCCACCAGGAACGGCGCCCAGTGCTGGTACAGGGCGATGACCGTCACCATCACGAAGAAGTGGAAGTGTGCCTCGATGGCGCCGCCGGACAGGTGGACGAGCAGCGCCGAGCAGACCATCAAGGCGGCGGCCGAGATCGAGGCCCGCACCGTCGGCGGGAGGATCGTGCTCTGGGCCGAGGCGACGATCAGCGAGACGAGGACGGCGATCTCGGCGACCAGGTGCGCCGTCGGCGCCCCGGTGGCCACGCCGAAGACGAAGAGCCCGACGACGTGGGCCCACAGGATCCAGGTCACGATCCGCTGGCGGCTGGCCAGGCTCTCGGGGCTGGCCAGGTCGCCCCGGGGGAGCAGGGCGCGGGCCCGGGCCAGCCCCCGGGGCGCGTCGGGCCTCGGGGCCGCGCCCTCGTGAGCTCGGGGGGCGACCGCAGCCATCCCGCTCCACTTCCGTCACAGGCCGACCGGTCCGTCGGCTCGGACCCCATCGGTCAGGCAGTCGTCACCTTGAGTGCCGACAACAACCGCGAGGTGTGGTCAGGGGCGGAGCCCCTCCAGGAGGGCGTGGAGGACGGCGTCGCCGTCGCGGGCGGCGGCGCCGGGGTCGTCGGCCACGGCGACGTAGTCGGCCATCCGGCGGATGGCCCCGAACAGCGTCGCGGTGGCGGCGTCGAGCGGGACCGGGCGGATCTCGCCGGCGGCGATCGCCTCCTCGAGGGTGGCCCGGAGGAGCTGGAACTGGCTGGCCCCGGTCCACGCCTCGGGGGCCACGGCCTGGGCCTCGACCAGGACGATCTTGGCGAAGACGGGGTCGGTGGCCAGGTCGAGCACCAGCTTCCACCCGGCCGTGATCCGCCCCACGGGCGAGTCGACGGTCTCGACGATGCGGTCGAGGCCCTCGTGGAAGGCGTGGTCGGCCACCTCGACGGCCTCGCCGAACAGCTCGCGCTTGCCCCCGGGGAAGTGGTGGTACAGCGCCCCCTTGGCCATCCCCGTGGCCTCGAGGATCTGGCTCACCGAGGTGGCCTCGTAGCCATGCTCGACGAAGAGGCGCAGGGCGGCGTCGACCAGTCGGGAGCGCGAGCGCTCGGCCTGCTCCTTCCGGCTGGTCATGGCGGCCAGTGTGCTGCCTCGGCGCCGCCGACCCGCGCCCCGCAAAACTCGTTGACCGACCGTCGGTCTGTGAATAGGGTGCCGGGCATGGAGCGGGGTGACGGGCGGGCGGGGCGCTGGCGGCGGCTGGTGGACGAGCGCCGGGCGCTGCTGCGGCTGCTCGCCGTCGTCCCCGCCCCGGCCCGGTGGGCCCTCGGGACCGCCATGCTGGTGGCCTCGCTGCTGCCGGCGCTCACCGCCCTCGCCGTCGCCGCCCTGGTCGGCCGGGTCGTCGACGCCACCGGCTCGGGCGGCTCGCTCGGCGCCGTCACCGGACCCCTGGTGCTGGTCGCCGTCCTGCTCACCGCCGACCAGGTCGCGCAGTCGCTGCTGATGCCCTATCGGAGCTGGATGGCGGCCCGGGTCAACGGGGCGATCCGCCGGACGGTCCGCCAGGCCGTGGCCGCCCGCCCCGGTGTCGACCACCTCGAGTCGCAGGTCGTGCGGGACGCCGCCGCCCTCCCGGTCGAGAACGCCTACCTGTTCAACCTCGGGGCCGGCGCCGAGGGCCAGCTCTGGCTGCTCACCCGCTTCGTCGGGGCCGTCGCCGCCGCCGGCGTCGTCGCCCGGGTGTCGCCCCTGGCCGCCGTGGCCGCCTTCGCCTTCGTCGCCTGGCAGCGGAGCCTGCTGCGCCGCCACTACGCCGAGGCCATCGCCTCGGGGATGGTCGACACCACCGCCGACGGCCGGGCCGCCTCCTACTGGTCCGAGATCCTGAGCACGCCGCAGGGGGCCAAGGAGGTGCGGCTGTTCGGTTTCGGCCCGTGGGCGCTCGACCGGTTCCACACCCACGGCCGCCGCCCCGTCGACGAGCTGTCCCGGGTGCTGCTCGGCGCCCACCGCCTCCACCTGACCGTGTTCGCCCTCAACGCCCTGGCCGCCGCCGTGCCCTTCGCCCTCCTCGCCCAGCGGGCCGTGCGCGGCGAGGTCGACGCCGTTGCGCTGACCGCCGCCCTCGGGGGCGTCCTCGCCGTGTCCCGGGTGCTCTCGGCCATGGGCTGGGAGGCCTTCTCGATCGAGGCCGCCGTGCCCCAGCTCGCCGCCGTCGAACGGCTCCGGGCCTTCCACGACGAGGAGCTCGCCCGCCGGCGCACCCGCCCCCCGGCGCGCACCGGGGCCGAGGTGCCGACCATCGCCTTCGAGCGGGTCACCTTCGCCTACCCCGGCCACGAGGTCCCGGTGCTGCGCGACCTCGACCTCGTCCTCGACCCGGGGCGCTCGGTCGCCCTCGTCGGCGAGAACGGCGCCGGGAAGACGACGCTGCTCAAGCTGCTGGCCGGGTTCTACGAGCCCACGGCCGGGCGGATCACCGTCGACGGGCAGGACCTGCGCGCCATCGACCCCCGGGCCTGGCGCCAGCGGCTCGCCGTCATCTTCCAGGACTTCACCCGGTTCGAGCTGTCGGCGTTCGAGAACGTCGCCCTCGCCGCCCCGGCGCACCCCGACGCCCGGGCCCACGCCGCGGCCGCCGCCCGCGCCGCCGGGGCCGAGAGGATCGTCGCCGGCCTCCCCCACGGGTGGGACACCGTCCTCTCCCGGGCCTTCACCGGCGGCGCCGACCTCTCGGGCGGCCAGTGGCAGCGCATCGCCCTGGCCCGGGCCCTCTACGGCGCCCGGGTCGGCGGGCAGGTGCTGATCCTCGACGAGCCGACCGCCAGCCTCGACGTCGGGGCCGAGGTCGCCCTCTTCGACCAGCTGCTGACCCACGCCGCCGGCTGCACGGCGATCGTCGTCTCGCACCGGTTCTCGACCGTGCGCCGGGCCGACCGCATCGTGGTCCTGGCCGACGGCCGGGTGGTCGAGGACGGCGCCCACGCCGACCTGATGGCCGAGGGCGGGCGCTACGCCCGCCTGTTCACCATGCAGGCCGACCGCTTCCGGGAGGGGGCCTCGTGACGCTCGTGCAGCCCGCCCCCAACCGTCGGCGCCTCGGGCTGTTCGTCCGGGTCCTGCGCCGGGCCGACCGCCGCCTCGGCGCCCTGATCGCCGTGACCCTCGTGCTCAGCGCCCTGGCCGGCGCCATGCAGGGCCTCGCCCTCAAGTGGCTGGTCGACGCCACCGCCGGCGACAGCTGGCTGGCCGTCGGGGCCGCCATCGCCGTCGGGGCCGTCGGCGCCGGCCTGCTCGGCTCGGCCGGCCGGGCCATGAGCGACACCGAGCACGTCCTCACCAACCAGGTCGGGCTGGAGATCGACCGGGGGTCGCTCGAGCTGGCCGCGTCGATGCCCGGCATCGAGCACCTGGAACGACCGGAGTACCTCGACCAGCTCGCCCTCGTCCGCAGCGGCGGGCCCGGCCTGATGCGAGCCGTGTTCACGCTCACCCGGACGCTGTCGCTGGGGATCAGCCTGCTGTCGGCGCTGTGGCTGCTGGCCGCCGTCCACCCGCTGCTGGCGCTGACCCCGCTGGCCGCCGTGCCGACGACGATCCTCGTCCCCCGCTCCGAGCGCTTCGTCGACCGGGCCAAGGCCCTCGCCGCCGAGCGCCAGCGGGCCGCCACCCAGATCCACACGCTGTTCCTGAGCCCGGGGCCGGCCATGGAGCTGCGGGTGTTCGACGCCGCCGACGACCTCGACGAGCGCTCGGACCAGCTGTGGCGGGAGGTGGCCCGGATCGAGCTCGGGGGCGCCGTGCGGTCGGCGCTGCTGGCCTCGGTCGGGTGGTTGAGCCTCACCGCCGGCTACGTCGCCGCCCTGTGGTTCACCGCCCACCTCGCCCTCGACGGACGGGCGTCGGTGGGCGACATCGTCCTCGTCTCGCAGCTGGCGCTGCTGGTCCGGGGCAACGTGGCCCAGACCGCCGAGGCGGCCCGGGAGGCGGCCGCCGCCCTCCGCACCGCCGACCGGTTCCTGTGGCTAGAGGACCTCCACATCGAGCAGGTCGCCGCCTTCGCCGCCGACGGCAGGCCCCCCGACCGGCTGGCCCACGGCATCGACCTCGACGGCGTCACCTTCACCTACCCGGGCACCGACACCCCGGTGCTCGACGGCGTCGACCTCCACCTCGCCGCCGGCACCACCGTCGCCGTCGTGGGCGACAACGGCGCCGGCAAGACGACGCTCGTCAAGCTGCTGGCCGGGCTGTACCGGCCCACGACGGGGACCATCACCGTCGACGGCGTCGACCTGGCCACCATCGACGCCGACGCCTGGCGGCGCTCCCTCAGCGGCACCTTCCAGGACCACCTGCGGCTCGAGGCCCGGGTGCGCGAGAGCGTCGGGGTGGGCGAGCCGGGGGCGCTCGACGACCCCGCCCGCATCGACCGGGCCGTCGACCGCGGCGGCGCCCGACCGGTCGTCGCCAAGCTGGCCGAGGGGCTCGACACCCACCTCGGCACCACCTACGCCGCCGGCGCCGAGCTGTCGGGCGGGCAGTGGCAGCGGATCGCCATCGCCCGGGGCATGGTCGCCGAGCGGCCGCTGTGCCTCGTCCTCGACGAGCCCACCGCCGCCCTCGACCCCGAGGCCGAGCAGCTCCTCTTCGACGCCTACCGGGCCGCGGCCCGCGACCTCGGGGCCACCGGGGCGGTCACCGTCCTCGTCTCGCACCGGTTCTCGTCGGTGCGGATGGCGGACCGGATCGTCGTCCTCGACCGGGGCCGGGTCGCCGAGCACGGCACCCACGCCGAGCTGATGGCGGTCGACGGCCACTACGCCCGCATGTACCGCCAGCAGTCCGATGCCTACGCCTGACCCGGTGTCGCGGCCGCCCCTCGGCCGTGTCGACGCCGCGGCGTGGGCGCTCCTCGTCACCCAGATCGTCCACGGCCTCACCCCGGCCGACACCTCGGCGGAGGGCTCCGTCGGCACCGTGGCCGGCGGCCTGCTCCTGATCGCCACCGCCGTCGGCATCTTCGCCCTCCGCCTCGGCGCGCCGTGGGCCGCTCGACTCGTCGGTGTCACCGGCCTGGTCGTCGCCCTCGGCTTCGTCGCCTACCACGCCACCCCGGTGCACTCCCCCGTCACCAACCCCTACATCGGCGAGCCCGCCGGCCTCCCCGCCTGGCTCACCGTCGCCCTCTCCGTGGCGGCGGGGGCGTGGGCCGTCTGGGCCGCGCTCAGATCACGAACTGCTCGCCCGTCGCCCGGATCGTGACGTCGCCGATGGTGACGCCCCACGGCTGGTCGATGGCGTGCACGACCTCGGCGGCGATCACCTCGGGGGCGATCGCCCAGTAGGCGGGGTCGTCGACGTCGGCCTTGGGCCCGTCGAGCTGGCCGCCGAGGAAGGCCATCACGTTCTCGACGTAGGCGGCCTCGTTGGCGCCGACGATGCCGACCGCCGCCCCCGGGTTGACCACGCCGGCGGCCAGCCCGGTGCCGAGCACGCCGGTGGGCCGGACCACCGTGACCTTGATCGTCCCCTGGGACTCGACCCGCAGCGAGTCGGACAGGGCGACGACCGCCGCCTTGGTGGCGCTGTACACCCCCGACCCGGCCGTGCCGGCGTTGGCGTAGATCGAGGCGATGTTCACCACGTGGCCCCGGCCCTGCTCGACCATGCGGTCGTGGACGGCGGTGATGCCGTGGAGGACGCCCTTGAGGTTGATGTCGATGCAGCGGTCCCACGCCTCCCGGGCCTGGGCGTGGTCGCGGAAGAACGCCAGCGGCATGACCCCGGCGTTGTTCACCATCACGTCGACGGCCCCGAACCGCTCGACCGCCCGAGCCACCAGCGCCTCGACCTGCGCCAGGTCCCGCACGTCGACCGCCACGCCGATCGCCTCTCCCCCGCCCTCGACGATCCCCCGGGCCGCGGCCTCCGCCGCCGCCCCGTCCACGTCCCCCAGCACGACCCGCGCCCCCCGGGCCGCGCTCATCTCCCCGATCAGCCGCCCGAACCCCCCTCCCCCACCCGTCACCACCACGACCCGCCCCGCCAGATGCCCGTTCCCCACGCCCATGCCCCGTCCTCCTCGTCCCGAACCTGACCACCCGGTCTAGCCCACCGCCCCCACCCGAGAGCGGGCCCCGGGCATCCACCCGGGGCCCACTCATGGTCGACGGGACGATCAGACCGTGACGAAGTGGAGGTTCAAGATCGCCACAGAATGCGTAGAGTTGTAGATGGCGCGAAGGACGTTGTTACAAGTGAACGGTCCACTGATGTGAGTCGAGATCCCCGCAACTGTCACCTGGGTAGAATCAGTTGGATGGTGCCCAACTGAAGGGCCGGTCAAGGTCACGGTGAAGTTGTTGGTGGTGCACAGGTTGACCGTAGAGTCGCAAGTCCTGAACTGAGAGTTCATGGTGAGCGTGACTGTGGTACCAGTCGCAGAGAACGACATCGAGCCACCGACGATGTTCAGTCGCCTCTTGAAGGAATTAGTACCGATGATCAAGGGGAACCAGTTCGTTGCTGCAGGGGCCACGGTGGCACTCCCCGTAGAGTCGAGTCCCAGAGGGATCACGCTGGCCGGTTGAGAGTTGATCCCTGGGCAGGGGCTTGTGGTCTCGTGACCGGCGAGGTGGATGTTCTCCACTGGAGTACCTCCAGTAGAAGTCTGGAAGACGATAGTGCTAGATGCCTCGATGACGACACCGTTGGCGGATGCCGAAGCAGGCAGCGACGTCGCCAGGAGCAGGCCGACGGCGAGGACGACAGCGGCGCCGAAACGTCCGATCGTTCGGGTGTACATGGGTGACCTTCTTCTGTGATGCGCCCGCGGGCGGGGTGCCCGCCGGCTCGAACACGAAGTAGGCCACATGCTGGATTGCAGCTCGCTGGCGTCCGCTATCTGGCTTGTGCTGAAGCGCGGATCAGCGTCGCCACTGTCGCCGAACGCCCTCTCGTCACCGACGAGCGGGCTGCGGAGCTAGGCGGAGGTACGGCTTGAGGGCGCGGAAGCCGGCGGGGAAGAGACGGGCGGCCGTCTCGTCGTCGACAGCCGGCGAGATGATCACCTCGTCACCGTCGGTCCAGTTCACCGGCGTCGACACCTCGTGGGCGGCGGTGAGCTGCAGCGCGTCCAGCGCACGGATGATCTCGTCCACGTTGCGGCCGACCGACGCCGGGTAGGTCAGCGTCAGCTTCACCTTCTTGTCGGGGCCGATGATGAAGACCGTCCGCACCGTCGCTGTCTCCAGGGCGTTCGGGTGGATCATCCCGTACAACGACGCGACCTTCCTGTCCTCGTCACCGACGAGCGGGTAGTCGAGGGCGGCCCCCTGGGTCTCTTCGATGTCGGCCGACCACCTGTGATGCGATGCGACGGAGTCCACGCTGATGCCGATCAGCTTCGTGTTGCGCGCGTCGAAGTCGGGCTTCCGGATCGCGAACTGACCGAGCTCGGTCGTGCACACCGGGGTGAAGTCGGCGGGGTGCGAGAAGAGCACGCCCCACCCATCGCCGAGGTAGTCGTGGAACCGGACCTGGCCCTGGGTGGTGTCGGCGGTGAAGTCGGGGGCGATGTCCCCCAGCTGGACGGTCATGTGGGCTCCTCATGGTTTGTTCTGACTTCTGCTAGAAGTATCTCATGGTGACCGACCCGTCCAGCCCGGGTGGCGCGCCCGGCCCGCCGATCGTGACCGTGGGGCACGGGACGCTGCCGGCCGCCGAGCTGAGCGCCCTGCTCCGCGACGCCGGGGTCACCGACCTGGTCGATGTCCGCTCGTTCCCCGGCAGTCGCCGCAACCCCCACTTCGGACGTGAGGAGATGGAGCGGTGGACGCCCAGGGCGGGCGTCCGATACCGCTGGGCGCGGGATCTCGGCGGCCGGCGTCGTCAGGTCGCGGGGTCGAAGCACGTGGCGCTGAGGCACGCATCCTTCCGGGCCTACGCCGACCACATGGAGACCCCCGCGTTCCTCGAGGCGGTCGACGATCTGATCGAGCGCGCTCAGGCCGGTCGCACGGCGGTGATGTGCAGCGAGTCGGTCTGGTGGAGGTGCCACCGCCGGCTCCTGGCGGACCACCTGGTGCTCGTGCGTGGCCTCCCCGTCCTGCACCTCATGCACGACGGTCGGCTCACCCGCCACACGCCGACCGAGGGCGTGCGGCTCGACGGCGACCAGGTCACCTACGACGTCGGTGTCACGGCCCCGTTGCCGGTCGAGCCCTGATGGGTTTTCCTACCTACCGCTAGATTGAACCGGGTTCGGACCGTCCCGTCGACCACCACCAGATCGAGACCTCGGATGCCCACCCTCCAGCAGCAGGCCCGGGCGCTGGGCGACCCGACCCGGCACCAGATCTTCGAGTACCTGGTCGATGCCGATGATGGCGCCGACGTCGCCGAGCTCACCGCCCACCTCGGCCTGAACCACAACGCCATCCGCCAGCACCTCGCCAAGCTCGTCGATGCCGGTCTCGTCATCGAGAGCACCTCGGCCCCGACGGGGCGGGGCCGACCGCGGCTGCGCTACACCGTCGATCCGGCGACCGACAGTCGCTGGGGGCCCGCGGGTCCGTACGAGCGCCTCGCGATCCTGCTGACCGAGCTGGCTCGAAGCGGCGAGACACCCGTCGAGGTCGGCCGCCGGGCCGGGCTTCGCCTCCGCCGCGGGGCCCCGCCCGCGGATGACCCGACAGCAGCGTTCGTCGACCAGATGGCCCGCCAGGGGTTCGATCCGACCGTGCGGCATCGAGGCGATCGGGTCGCGATCACCTTGCAGACCTGCCCCTTCGTCTCGGCGGTGCTCACCGACCGGGACACGATCTGCGACCTCCACCTCGGCCTCGCCCAGGGCCTCGCGGAAGCGGTCGGGGGCATGGTCGTCGAGGAGCTCGTCGCCAAGGACCCGCGACACGCCCAGTGCCGGCTGCGCTGCCGGCTCACCCCGTAGGCGGGGGCAGCCAGCCGACCCCAGGCTGACCAGCCGGCCCCAGGCCGATCAGGGCGCCGACGAGCGCGTCAGGTGCTCGACCCTGACGTCGGTGGGCGACGGGTCGTCGCCGCGGCGCGGTGACCCGGCATCGGCCGGCTCCTCGTCCGACGCATCCGCCGCCGCCCTCTCCACGCCGACCACGTAGGCGACGCCCCCCATCATGCTGCCGAAGCCCAACCCTCCCCAGAGGGCGACGAAGGCACCGAAGCCCAGCGCCGAGCCGACCTCCATGCCCGCCAGGAGGGACGGCACTGCGATCCCGACGAAGGCCACGGCGATGCCGATGCCGCTGCCGATGCCCAGGCACCGCCCGAGCCCGGGCGGCGAGACCCACGATGCCGCAAGGTCGTCGCGATCCCGTTCACGCATCTCGTTCATAGTTCTACCGTATGACAGAACAACTGCCTCGGTCGACAGGAGGACGCCCCGGTCGCCGAGCGGGGCGACCGGGCAGGGCTCGTACCTCGACCTCGGCCGCCGACCAGGCGAACGAGAACAGGTGCTTGGCCATCCCGGCCATCAGCGCCGCGGCGTGGCCCTTGGCGCGATCGGCGATCGGGCCCGCCCAGCGCTCGTCGACGCAACCAGCCCACAGCGAGTACCACCGATCACAGTGAGCCCGCTCGATGGGCGCCATGGCGTGGAGGTCCCGGTGAACCCCCATGATCGAGCCGCGGTGGCCCTCAGCGCCGAGGAGGATCGAGGTCCAGTAGTCGATGAGGATCGGGATGTGGGCGACCCAGTCCACCTCGGCGATCTCGCCGAAGACCGGCTCGAGGAGGTCGTCGAAGACGATCTCCCGGTAGAAGGTCGTGACCAGCTGGTCGATGGCGGCCCGGCTCGTCAGGTCGGGGCGTCCCTCGGTCCTCCTCGTCTCGCTCGTCACCGGCGACCTCCACCTTTGATTATCCATCATCGAGCAGAGAAACTCGTCCTCGACGGGACGACAGAGGGGCAGCCGTCGCCTCCAGGGCTTCGACCATGGCCCCGCCGTCGTCCGCCGATGCACGTGTGTCGGACGTCGGGCGGCGGCGTCTTCCCGAAGTCGATGCGATGCAGCGGGGGGAGATACCGGAAAGACCCCTTCCGCGAGCTCCGGACTATCGGCCATCACGCACGCTGTGACCGGCAACCCGACCCGTCAGACCTCCGGTGTCGGCGACGTCGAAAAGACCGAAGTGCACGAGCCGAGAGGGGCGGTGGAGAGACCGGCGCTCGGTCCACCGACGCCGAGTTGCCCTTCGTTGCCAGGAGGCTATGGTCGATCGCATGGACACGGCATCCGGCGCTGGACAACGGGGACTTCCGATCCCCGCCGCCGAGCGTCCGTCCTCCTGGCGCTCGTTGCTCCTCGGCGCCCCGCCTCTCCAGGGCTGACCCCGCGACGCTCACCGCGTCGGCCATCAACGCCGAAGGCGCCTCGGCTGTCGGCTTGAACCATGCCTTGTCGCGCCCGTCCTTGGAGATCTTCATGTCGTTGTCCATGACCCCCTCGTTGTCCGACTCGCGCATGTCGACGGATCCCACCCGCCGGAAGTCGCCACATGCCGTGGGCGCAGTCGTCGCCGTCGTCGCCGACCATCGTGCTCGCGATCTCCACGGCGAGGTCGTCGCCGAGCTCCCGGGGTCGTCGGTGAGCACGTGGTCGGCCCCGGCCGCGGCGGGCGTCGTCGAGGAGATCGCTCACCGAGACCTCGTGAGGTTCGCCCTGCGGGGCGCCCTGATCGGCGGGATCCTCCTGGGGGCGATGACCTTCCTGATCGCCGTCTCCGTCGCCGCGCAGTCGACGGGCATCGGCGCTGGGCTCGGCGCAGCCGTCGCCCTCACCGGCGGATCGTTCTTCGGCAGCTTGATGGGGTTCTTCGCCGCCGTGCTGCGCTGGGAGGATGCCCACGCCACCGTCCGCGCGCACCGCCGCAGCGGCGGCGCGGCTGGCGTCCTCGTCATCGAAGGCGACCACGACCCCCGTGAGGTGCGGCGCATCCTGAGCGAACATGGCGCCACCGTCGTAGACACCACCACGACGGCCGGGATGCGGTCGCCGTCGTGAACCCTAGGAGCCCAGATGCGCACGTTCCTGCTGCCGGCCGAACCCATCGAGTCCCTCGACGCGTACCTCGCGACCGACCACGGCGGCATGGGGGTGGCCACGGCCCAACGGATCGGCCCCGACGCGACGATCGAGACGATCGCGGCATCGGGGCTCCGCGGCCGGGGCGGGGGCGGCTTCCCCACCGGGCGGAAGTGGGCTGGCATCGCGGCCCAGACCGCCGGGCGGCGCTACCTCGTCGTCAACGGTGCCGAAGGCGAGCCGGGGACGTTCAAGGACCGGGCCCTCGTGAGGTCCAACCCCTACCAGGTCGTCGAGGGCATGATCATCGCCGGGTTCGCCATCGACGCCCACGAGGTCTTCATCTGCCTCAAGGCCTCGTTCGAGCGTGAGGTGGAGGCGATCACCCGAGCCGTCCAGGAGTTCCAGGAGGCCGGCATCTGCGCCGACTGCACCGTGACCGTCGTCACCGGGCCCGACGAGTACCTCTTCGGTGAGGAGAAGGCGATGCTCGAGGTGATCGAGGGCAAGCCGCCGCTCCCCCGCTGGTTCCCGCCCTACGAGCAGGGGCTGTTCGCCTCGTCCCCGCAGGCGGGATGGGAAGCCGGCCCCCACGGTCCGCACCGTCGGACCGACGAGCCGAACCCGACGCTCGTGAACAACGTCGAGACCATCGCCAACGTGCCCCACATCCTCGCCCGAGGGGCCGACTGGTTCCGGACGATGGGCACCGACGAGTCGCCCGGCACCGTGGTGGTCACCGTCGTCGGTGACGTCATCGCCCCCGACGTCGGCGAGGTCGAGCTCGGTACCCCACTGGACGCCGTGATCGACGTCATCGGCAGCGGGACCCGGGCCGGGCGGCGGGTGAAGGCCGTCTTCTCAGGTGTCGCCAACCCGGTGGTGACCGGCGACCAGCTCGACACGCCGGTCAGCTACGAAGGTCTGGCCGCGATCGGGAGCGGCATGGGAGCGGCGGGGTTCATCGTCCACGACGACACCGCCTGCATGGTGGCTGTCGCCCATCAGATCTCCCGGTTCCTCTCGATCGAGTCCTGCGGTCAGTGCCCGCCGTGCAAGATCGGCTCCGGCGAGATCACCGCGCACCTCGAACGGATCGAAGCCGGCGATGGCGACGACGACGACCTCGCATCCATCGGTGGGTGGTTGCAACGCGTCACCGACGGCAACCGCTGCTACCTGCCCGTGCAGGAGCAGCTCGTCATCAGCAGCGTGCTGCGTGCGTTCCCCGAAGAGTTCGCCGACCACGTCGAGAACCACCGCTGCCCCCGCCCGGGGGCTCGGCCGTTCCCCCGGCTCATCGACCTCGCCGACGGGAGCGCGACCTATGACCTCGCGTACGAGCGCAAGCGCCCGGACTGGACCTACGACGAACCGTGACCCAAGCCCCACCCCGAGGCGCCGAAACCGCTACTCGATGCGGAGGCCGGAGATGGCTCGACCGATGACGAGCTGCTGGATCTGCTCGGTGCCCTCGAAGATGTCCATGATCTTGGCGTCGCGGTGCCAGCGCTCCACGGGGTACTCGCGGGTGTAGCCGTAGCCGCCGAGGATCTGGATGGCGCGCTCGGTGACCCAGACGGCGGTGCGGCCGGCCTTGAGCTTCGACTGGCTGCCCTCGGCGTTGACGTAGCTGCCGTTGCGCGAGAGCCAGGCGGCCCGGTGGACCAGCAGGCGGGCGGCGTCGATCTCGGTGATCATGTCGGCGAGCATGAAGGCGATCGCCTGGTTCTGGATGATCGGCTTGCCGAAGGCCTTGCGCTCGAGGGCGTAGTCACGGGCGTACTCCCACGCCGCCCGGGCGATGCCGATGGCCTGGGCGCCGACGGCGGGGCGGGTGGCCTCGAAGGTGGCCATGGCCGGCTGCTTGCCCGAGCTCTCGGTCTTGGGCTTGGTCAGCGCCTCGCGGGCCTTGGCCAGCTTCTCGTCGAGCTTGTCCTTGCCGCCGAGCAGGCACGAGCCGGGGATGCGCACGTCGTCGAGCACGACCTCGGAGGTGTGCGACGCCCTGATGCCGTGCTTCTTGTACTTCTGGCCCATCGACAGGCCCTCGGTGCCGGGCGGGACGATGAAGCTGGCCTGGCCCCGGCCCTTGAGCTCGGGGTCGACGGCGGCCACGACGACGTGGACGTCGGCGATGCCGCCGTTGGTGATCCACGCCTTGGTGCCGTTGAGCACCCACTCGTCCTTGGCCTCGTCGTAGACGGCCCGGGTGCGGAGCGAGCTGACGTCCGAGCCGGCGTCGGGCTCCGAGACGCAGAAGGCGCCGAGCTGGACCTTGTCGGGGGTGCCGTAGCACTGCGGCACCCACTCCATGACCTGCTCGGGGGTGCCGTTGCCGGCGATGCCGGCGGCGGCCAGGCCCGAGCCGAAGATCGACAGGCCGATGCCGGCGTCGCCCCAGAACAGCTCCTCGATGGCGACCGGCATGGTGAGGCCGGTGGGGTCGCCGAGCATGGCCTGGGCCATGAAGTCGAAGCCGTAGAGGCCGATCTTGGCGGCCTCCTCGACGATGGGCCACGGGAACTCCTCCCGCTCGTCCCACTCCTCGGCGGCCGGGCGCACGACCGACTCGGCGAAGTCGTGGACCCACTTCTGGATCTGGAGCTGGTCCTCGTTGAGCGAGAGGGAGAATTCGGCCATGGTGCCCCTCCAAGGGGTGTCTCGGGCTCGGCGTCGGCCCAGAAGTTACCGCGGAGTAACCAGGCTACGCCGGGGGCCGGCCCGACGCCAGCCCACGCCCGCGCCGGGTCGACCCCGACATCCCGGGGCCGGCCGGCAGGAGCCCGTGGCGCACCGTCGAACCCCCCGTGACGCCGGGCACCAGGGGCCGGCCACACGGAGCAGGGGGCGGTCGCCGCCCCGACGGAGGTCCACCATGTCAGACCGGGACGCACACCGGTTCGACCAGCTGTCCGACGGACACCTCGCCGACAAGGCCGCCTACGGCGACAGCGGGGCGTTCGTCGCCCTCGCCGATCGCTTCCACGACCCGGTCTGGACGGTCGCGGCGCTGGCCGCGGCGGACGAGGGCACCGCCACCCGGGCCACGGCCCGGGCCTTCACCCGCACCCTCGCCGGGGTGGCGGCCGGCATCGGCGACCCCGACGCCTGCATCGAGCGGGCCCTCGTGACCGCCGCCTTCGAGCTCGCCGTCACCGCCCGGGTCGACGAGGCCGACCTGGTCGAGCAGCTCCCGCCCGCCCTGCGCGCCGTCGACCCCGCCACCCGGGTCGCCCTGTGGCTGACCACCGCCCGGGGCTGGGACGAGACCGACGCCCTCGCCGCCGTGGTCGACGACGTCGACGCCCCCCCGCCCGCCCTCGACACCGTCCCCGCCACCGCCCGGGACGCTGTCGCCGCCGTCGCCCTCGAGCCCCCGGCCGGCCTGGCCGCCGCCACCGCCGACGCCTGGCACGAGTGGCAGGGCATCGGTCTGACCATCCCCGAGCGCCACCCGCTCACCGCCGTGCTCTCCCGCCTCGACGCCCCGCTGGGCCGGATGGGTGACGCCCTGGGCCGGGCCGGGTCGCGCACCACCCGCCGGCGCCGGGCCCGGGCCGTCGAGGCCCCCGCCCCGCCGCCCGCCGTCCTGCTCCCGGTCGGGGCCGAGGCCGACGAGGCCGCCGCCACCACGAGCCGGGCGACCACCACGGCCACCCCGGCGGCCCCGACCCCGGTCGCCCCCGAGCCGGCCGCCGCCGACGAGACCCCCGAGCCGGTCCCGCCGGCCCCGGACCGGGACGCCGAGCTGGCCGCCGCCTCGGGTGCCTTCCTCGGCCCCCGCACCGAGGGCCTCGACCTCCCCGAGCGGCGCCGGGCCGGCACCGGCCGGCGCCCGGCGGCCCGCCACGTGGCCACCGCCGGGGCGACCCCGACCCGCACCCGTGTGCTCGCCGCCCTGGCCGCCGGCATCCTCACCGCCTCGGCGATGGGCAGCCTGCTGACGACGCCGCCGACCGACGCCCCCGGCCCCCGGAGCGACGAGATCGCCGCCGCCGCCCCGGGGGGCGACGCCCGGGGCCAGGGCGACCTCCTCGAGGACGGCGCCGTCCCGGCGGCCGCCGTCAGCGACGCCGACACCGACGAGGGGCCGGCGGCGCCCACCGGCGACGGGCCCGGCGCCCGCCCGACCTCGGCCCCGGCGGGCGGCGCCACCCCGACGTCGAGCACGAGCCGGGACACGCCCCGCGCCTCGGGCTCGACCGGCGGCGCCCGGACCTCCGGCGCCCCCACCGCCAACGCCCCCTCCGCCGGGGTGACGCCCTCGGGTGGTTCGACCGGCAGCGGAGGGGGTACGGCCGGGGGCGGCACGGCGCCGACCACCAGCCCGGCCCCGCCCGCCACCACCACGCCCCCGCCGCCGGAGACCACGAGCCCGCCCCCCACGACGACCACGCCGCCCCCGCCCACGACGACGCCGCCCCCCACGACCCAGCCCCCGGGTCCGGTGTGCACCGTCCTGCCGATCCTCTGCCCTGGCGGCGGCCTGATCCCCTAGACCTCGGATCCCCCACCGAGCCACGACGGAGCGCCTGGCCCTCGGGCCAGGCGCTCGTCGCGTCCGGTCAGCGGCGACGCCAGGTGGCGCCGGTGGCGGTGTCGACGACCTCGATGCCCTCGGCCGCCAGCTCGTCGCGGATGCGGTCCGAGGTGGCGAAGTCCTTGGCCGCCCGGGCCGCCGCCCGCTCGGCCACCAGGGCGTCGATCCGCGCGTCGGACCCGGTGTCGTCGGCGTCGGGCGCCGCCCCCAGGTCGAGGGCGAGGACGGTGTCGGCCTCCTCCAGCAGCGCCCACCGGTCGGCCGGGGTGAGGGCGGGCTTGCGCAGCGCCTCCCACAACACGGCGAGGGCGGCCGGGGCGTTGAGGTCGTCGGCCAGCGCCGACCAGAAGGCGCGGCGCTCGGGCTCCAGCCGCTCGGGGTCGGGCGTGCCCCCGGCCGACCGGGCCTCGTGGGCGGCCAGCCGGAGCCGGCGCAGGGCCGTCCCGGCGGCCCGCACCGCCTCGATGGTGAAGGTCTGGGGCTGCCGGTAGTGGGCCTGGAGGAAGAAGTAGCGGTAGGCGAGCGGCTCGATCCCCTCCTCGACCAGCGTGTCGACGGTGAGGACGTGGCCCTTGGACTTCGAGATCTTCTCGCCGCCGAGGTCGAGGAAGGCGTTGTGGAGCCAGGTGCCGACCCAGGGGTGGACGCCGAGGGCGGACTCGCTCTGGGCCACCTCGTTGGTGTGGTGGACCCGGACGTGGTCGATGCCACCGGTGTGGATGTCGAACTGCTCGCCGAGGTACTCGGTGGCCATGGCCGAGCACTCGATGTGCCAGCCCGGGAAGCCCCGGCCCCACGGCGAGTCCCACTCCTGCTGGCGCTTCACGCCGGGCGGGGTCAGCTTCCACAGGGCGAAGTCGGCGGGGTGGCGCTTGGCCGCGATGGCCTCGATGCGCCCGGTGGCCTCCAGGTCGTCGAGGCGGAGGTCGGCGAAGTCGGCGTAGGCCGGGAAGGTCGACGTGTCGAAGTAGACGCCGTCGTCGATCACGTAGGTGTGGCCCTTGGCCTCCAGCGTCTCGATCATGGCGATCTGCTGGGGGATGTGGTCGGCGGCCCGGGGGAGCACGTCGGGTTCCAGGCAGCCCAGCCGGCGCCGGTCGTCCGCCCACTGCTCGGTGTAGCGGGCCGCGATCTGGGCCGCCGTCTCGCCGGTGGTGGCGGCCGCCTTCTCCATCTTGTCGTCGCCCTCGTCGGCGTCGGACACCAGGTGGCCGACGTCGGTGATGTTGGTGACGTAGGTGACCTCGTAGCCGGCGGCGCCGAGCACGCGGCGGAGGAGGTCCGGGTAGAGCTGGGGGCGCATGTTGCCGAGCGTCTGCGGGGCGTAGACGGTGGGCCCGCAGGTGTAGATGCCGACCCGACCCGGCTCCAGCGGGACGAACGGCCGGACCTGCCGGGTGCGGGTGTCGTGGAGCCGGATCTCCTCCAGCCCTGGCGGCGGCCCTCCTGCGCTCATCCCCCGATCATGGCCGACGGTCAGCCCACGGGGCACTCGTGGCCGCCGGCGGTGAGGTCGACGTCCTTGATCCAGGTGGCGAAGCCGAGCTCGGCGGCCCGAGCGCAGACGGTCGCCGGGTCGCCCTCGTACTCGATCGACCACACCGGCTTGCCCGCCTCGGTGAAGGCCTCCAGCGCGTCGCAGTCGTCGTACTGGATGCACTCCTCGTCGACCTGGAACTCGACGTCGTCGACCAGGGCGGCCGCCTGGGTCCGGTCGTTCTTGAGGCCGACGGCCATGCCGTGGTCGTGGACCTCGGCGAACAGCCAGCGGTTGAACGCCAGCTGGTCGGCGGCGGTGAGGGGGAAGCCGGTGTCGTTCTCGAAGCCGTTGACGTTGTCGGGGTCGATGGCGTCGCAGCCCTTGTCGGCCGCCCGCTCGATCCGCGCCGTCAGCGACGGCCGGAGCTCCGGGGCCCGGATGTCGAACCAGCGCTCGTCCTCGAAGCCCTCGTAGGGCTCGCCCCGCAGCTCCTCCGGGAACGCGGACGCATCGGACCGGTACGGCTCCCACGACCCGGCCGAGAGGTAGCAGACGACCCGGATGCCGTCGTCGTGGAGCGAGGCGATCACCGACGCGGGGGTCTCCTCCATGTCGAGGTCGACCACGTCGACGCCGTCGGGGACCTCCAGCGCGCCGGCGTACTGGATGTGCCAGCGGTCCTCGGGCGAGGGACGCCAGATGCCCTCCTCCTCGTCACCGGTGCAGGCGACGAGGAGGAGGGCCAGGAGGGCGATGGCGATCCGGGGCACCGGCCCACGTTGGCACCCCGGACCGGTGCCGTCACCCGACCGTGATGTCGGTCTCCATCCCCGACTCACGGTGCCCCGGGATCGAGCAGAACACCGTGTAGGTGCCCGGGGCCAGGGCGCTCACGTCGAGGTCGGCGGTGCCGCCGGCGTCGAGCGTGGGCGTGGCCAGGTCCTGGCCGTCGACCGTCAGGTCGTGGGTGGTGGTGCCGTCGTTGGTGACGGCCAGCGAGCCGCCGGCGGTGACCGTGAGCGGCGCCGGGGCGATGGCGAACTCGGTGAGCGAGACCGCCACCGGGCCCCCGCCCGCCCCGCCCGCCGGGATGGCCCGGTGCTCGTCGATCGAGCGGGCCGCCAGCCCCATGGCGAAGACGGCGATGATCGCCGAGGCGAAGGCCATCACCAGGGCGATGATGGCGATGGCCTCGAAGGTGAGCCCGGGCCCCTTGGCCGCCTCGGGGGCGGGGGTGGCCACCGGGCGCTCGTCGGTGATGGTGCTCATGCGTCCTCCTCGGAGACGACGAAGGCGGAGACCATGCCGAACATCCCGTGGGGGCTCTCGGCGTGGGTGAGGATGTGGCAGTGGAAGGCCCAGGTCCCTGGGTTGTCGGCGAGGACGGTCACGTCCCACCGCTCACCGGGGGCCACCGTGATCGTGTCGCAGAGGAAGGGTTGCGGCAGCGGGTAGCCGTCCCGGGCGAAGACCTCGAAGGTCAGCCCGTGGAGGTGGATGGGGTGGACCATCGTCCCCTCGTTCATGAACCGGAACCGGACCCGCTCGCCGTAGTCGGCGACGTAGGCGTCGGTGGCCGGGAAGCCCTTGCCGTTGATGGTGAAGCCACCGAGGGCGTCGTTGAGGATGTAGAGGTAGTCCCGGTCGTGCTCGGGCTCCTTGGACGGGTCGTCGGGCTCGACGATCAGGGCGCCGAGGAGGCCCCGCGACACCTGCTCGGCGGCGTTGTGGTGCGAGTGGTACATGTGCGAGCCGAAGGGCCCGGGCGTGAACTCGTAGGTGTAGGTCTCGCCCGGCTTGATCGGCGGCTGGGTGATGAAGGGGACGCCGTCCTGGTCGTTGGGGACCCGCTGGCCGTGCCAGTGGACCGCCGTGCTCTCGGCCAGCTCGTTGGTGACGACGATGCGCACCGGCTGGCCCTCGACGCAGCGGATGGTCGGGCCCGGGACGATGCCGTTGTAGGCCATCGCCTTCTCGACCTGGCCCGGCGTGACCTCCCAGTCGACCTCCGAGCAGGTGAGCTCGAAGACCCGGGTGTCGCCGTCCATCGTCCACTCGGCGTCGACGGCGCCCTTGCCCTCGGTGATCGGTGCCTCGACGTTGGCGAGGAACTGGTCGATCCCGTCGGAGTGCATGGCGTCCATCTCGTCGACGCTCATGGCCTCGCCGTCGGTGGTGGCGGCCTGGTCGCCCATGTCGTGGCCGGCGTGCTCGCCGGCGCCGCCGGTCCCGGTGGCGGCGTCGGTCGGCCAGGATGCGAGGGCGGCCGTGCCGACGAGCGTCGCGCCACCGACGCCCCCGGCCACGAGCCCCATGAAGAGCCGGCGATCGACCGTCCTCTCGCCGGCGGTGTCGGTCTCGCTCACGTCGTCTCCTCGCATCTCCGGCCACCCACCCCGTTGCGGGTGGCTCCGGGTCAGCGTCTCCCGCCGGCGGGCCCGGCCCTAGGGCCGAAGGTCCCGAGACGGGCGTGACATCGGCAACCGGTTCGGAGGGCCCATTCCGGCCTCGGTACCCTCACCGGATGACGTGGACGGTCCCGGAGAAGCCGGCCCTGGAGGGTCTGGAGCAGCGTTGGATCGAGCGGTGGGAGGCCGAGGGCACCTACCGCTTCTCCGGTGACCGGCCCCGCGCCGAGGTGTACTCGATCGACACGCCGCCGCCGACGGCGTCGGGCTCGCTCCACGTCGGCCACATCTTCAGCTACACCCACACCGACACGATCGCCCGCTACCAGCGGATGATCGGCAAGGACGTCTTCTACCCGATGGGGTGGGACGACAACGGGCTGCCGACCGAGCGGCGGGTCGAGAACTACTACGGCGTCACCTGCGACCCGACCGTCCCCTACGACCCCGCCTTCACCCCGCCGGCCGAGCCGGCCAAGAAGCGCCAGGACTTCGTCGCCATCAGCCGGCGCAACTTCATCGAGCTGTGCCACGGGCTGACCGCCGAGGACGAGCGGGTCTTCGAGCAGCTGTTCCGCCTGGTCGGGCTGAGCGTCGACTGGACCCACCAGTACACGACCGTCGGCGAGCGCACGCAGCGGGTGAGCCAGCGGGCCTTCCTCCGCAACCTGGCCCGGGGCGAGGCCTACAGCCAGGAGGCCCCCAGCCTCTGGGACACCACCTTCCAGACCGCCGTCGCCCAGGCCGAGCTGGAGGACCGCGAGCGTCCGGCCGCCTACCACGACATCGCCTTCCCCCGCAGCGACGGGGAAGGCGCCGTCGTCATCTCGACCACCCGGCCCGAGCTGCTCGTCAGCTGCGTCGCCCTCGTCGCCCACCCCGACGACGAGCGCTACCAGGCCCTGTTCGACACCACGGTCCGCACCCCGGTCTTCGGCGTCGAGGTCCCGATCAAGGCCCACGGCCTGGCCCAGCCCGACAAGGGCACCGGCATCGCCATGATCTGCACCTTCGGTGACACGACCGACGTCACCTGGTGGCGCGAGCTCGACCTCCCGACCCGGGCCGTCATCGGCAAGGACGGCCGCTTCGCCTTCGAGCCGCCGGCCTGGCTCGAGACCGACACCGCTCGCGAGGCCTACGCCCGCTTCGCCGGCAAGGCCAGCGGCGGCGCCCAGCAGGTCATGGTCGAGCTGCTGCGCGAGACCGGCGCCCTCCAGGGCGAGCCCGAGAAGATCACCCACCCGGTCAAGTTCTACGAGCGGGGCGAGAAGCCGCTCGAGATCGTCACCACCCGGCAGTGGTACATCCGCAACGGCGGGCGCTCGGCCGCGCTGCGCGACGCCCTGGTCGCCCGGGGCCAGGAGGTCGTCTGGCACCCGGAGTACATGCGCCACCGCTACGAGAACTGGGTCGAGGGCCTCAACGGCGACTGGCTGATCTCGCGCCAGCGCTTCTTCGGCGTCCCCGTCCCGCTCTGGTACCGGCTCGACGAGAACGGCGTCCCCGACCACGACGACCCGCTCGTCCCCGACGACGCCAGCCTGCCGATCGACCCGCAGTCGCACGTCCCGCCGGGCTACGACGAGGCCCAGCGCGACCAGCCCGGCGGCTTCACCGGCGACCCCGACGTCTTCGACACGTGGGCCACCTCGTCGCTGACCCCTCTGCTCGCCTGCGGCTGGGAGGAGGACGAGGACCTCTTCGCCCGGACCTACCCGATGGACCTGCGCCCCCAGGGCCACGACATCATCCGGACCTGGCTGTTCTCGACCATGGTCCGGTCGCACTTCGAGACCGACAGCCCGCCGTGGCGCAACGCCGCCCTGTCGGGGTGGATCCTCGACCCCGACCGCAAGAAGATGTCGAAGTCGAAGGGCAACGTCGTCGTCCCCCTCGACCTGCTCCAGCAGCACGGCTCCGACGCCGTCCGCTACTGGGCCGCCAACGGCCGCCCCGGCACCGACACCGCCTTCGACACCGGGCAGATGAAGATCGGCCGCCGGCTGGCCATCAAGATCCTCAACGCCAGCCGCTTCGCCCTCAACCTGGGCCCCGCGCCCGAGGGGGCGACGCCCGCCGAGGCCCTCGACCGCAGCGTCCTGGTCGCCCTGGCCGACCTGGTCGACGAGGCCACCCGGGCCTTCGACGGCTACGACTACGCCCGCGCCCTCCAGCGCACCGAGGAGCTCTTCTGGGGCTTCTGCGACGACTACCTCGAGCTGGTCAAGACCCGGGCCTACGGCGAGGACCCCGACGACGCCGCCGCCGCCTCGGCCCGGGCCACCCTGGCCCTCGCCCTCTCGACGCTGCTCCGCCTCTTCGCCCCGATCCTCCCCTACGCCACCGAGGAGGTCTGGTCGTGGTGGCAGGAGGGCTCGGTCCACCGGGCGCCGTGGCCCCGGGCCGACGAGCTGCGGGCCGCCGCCGAGACCGGCGACCGGGCCGTCCTCGACGCCGCCGCCACCATCCTGGGCGAGATCCGCAAGGCCAAGTCCGACGCCAAGGTCTCGATGCGGGCCGACGTCGAGGCGGTCGTCGTCCGCGGCCCCGCCGCCTTCATCGCCGCCGCCGCCCAGGCCGAGCAGGACATCGTCGACGCCGGCCGCCTCCGGGGCATCGCCTGGGAGGAGGCCGACGAGGTCGCGGTCGAGGTCCGCCTGGCCGACCCGCCCGCTAGCTGATCCGCAGCCCCAGCGGCGTCATGCTCGCCGTGCCCAGGTGGAGCCGGCGGGGGTTGGGGACGCCCACCTCGCCGGCGTCCCAGGCCGCGTAGGCCACCTTGAGCCGGCCGCCGGCGGTGCGGAACATCTCGGCCCCGCCCGGCCCCTCGCGGTCGCCGTTCGACTGGAGGACCCGGTTGTCGGCCGGCTTGGTGCACGGCCCCGACGGGCCCTCGCACGTGGCGTAGCCGGTGGCGTAGGCCGCCGAGCTCCAGCTGTTGGCCGAGTAGAGGAGGATCCACGTCCCGCCGGCCCGGGCCATCGACGGGCCCTCGATCGTGCGCCCCTCCCACTCCCGGTCGACCGTCAGCAGCCGGGTCGGGAACCAGGTGATCTTCGAGCCGTCCGGGGCCAGGGGCGCCATCCAGATGGCGGCCCCGCCCCCGACCGTCTCCCCCTCGCTCTTCCACGTGAGGTAGAGGTTGCCGGCCTCGTCGGTGTACGGGCTGGGGTCGATCGACCCGGCCTCGCCGAGCTGGCAGATCAGCGGCCCGGTCGAGGTGTCGACGTAGGGGCCGGCCGGGTCGGTGGCGGTGGCCCGGGTGATGCACTGCTTCTCCGTGCCGAGCTGGCGGACGGTGTAGAAGAGCGTGAAGGTGGTCCCGGTGCGGATGGCGGCCGGCGCCCAGGTGAAGCCGTTGCGGGCCCAGCCCGGCAGGCTGGCCAGCGCCGAGCCCCGCACGTCCCAGTCCGAGAGGTCGGCCGACGACAGCACCTGGACGGTGCCGCCGGGGCCGTTGGTGCCGAAGGCGTAGTAGGTGCCGCCGGCCAGCATCACCTGCGGGTCGGCGAAGTCGAAGGGGTGGGCGGCGGCGATGCTGCCCTCGATGAGGGTCTCGGCGTCCTTGCAGCCGTCGGCCCCCGCGGCCAGCGCCGCCGAGGCCCCGGCGGTGTCGCCGTCGCGCACCCGCATCCGCACCTGCTCGAGGGCGGCGGCGCAGGTGCGGAGGATGCCCAGCTGGCGGACCTGCTCGTCGCTGACGGCGGTGACCCGGCTCAGCTCGAGCTCGGCCAGGGCGATGCGGTCGCGCAGGGTCTGGAGGGTGTCGAGGGCGGTGATGATCGCCACCGTGCCCCCGTCGTCCGTGGCGGCGGCGGCGTCGGCGGCCCGGATGGCGGCCTCCAGGTCGGCGATCCGGGCCTCCCCCTCGTCGACGGCGACCAGGTCCTCGACGGCCCCGTGGGCGGTGGCGTGGGCCTCGTCGCGCAGGTCGGCCCGGTCCTGGAGGGCGACGACGGTGACGGCCACGGCGGCACCGACGACGGCCAGGGCGACCAGCCGGGCCAGGGCGCGGCGCCACCGGGGCCCGGGCGGGCGGGGGGTCACGACCCGGCGTCCAGCAGCGCCCGGCAGAGCTCGCTCGGCGCCGGCGGCGGGCCGGCCCCGAAGGTGGCGCTGTTCCACGCCGCGTTGAGGGCCCGGGACGCCACCCGGACGCACTCCTGCATCTGCGGGATCTCGGCCGCCTGGCGGTCGACCCGGCCGCTGGTGCGGTCCCGGTCGAACTCGACCCAGTCGGCGTTGGCGTCGATCTCGACCAGGTAGGCGTCGATGGTCGCCTCGTTGAGCCCGAGGGCGGCGAGCCGGCGCCGCTGCTCGTTGCGCAGGGCCCGGGCCTCGGCCGCCCGGGCCGCCGCCGCCACCTGCTCGCCGCCGGTCGCCCGCTCGTCGGCCTCGACCCCGGCGCGGGCCTCGGCCGCGGCCGCCCGCTCGGCGGCCTGGGCCCGGACCGCGACCCGGGCGTCGGACACCGAGGCCCGGGCCAGCAGCGGCCCGGCCACGACCACGGCCAACGCCACCACCGACACGGCCAGCCGGCCCCGGCGGGCGGGGGTGCCGGCCAGGGCCCGGCCGGCGCCGCGCAGAGGGCTGGGGCCCGGCTCCGGCTCGGGGCCGGCCGCCCGCCCGCCGTCGGGGACCACGATCGGCTCCCGCCCGGCCCGCTCGGCGAGGGTGCCGCGGGCCAACCGCCCACCGTCGTCCAGCGTCACGTCCATCTCGATCATCCCCCGCGGCATCACGACCTCCACCCGTCCGCCAACCTCCCCATCATCCCGCGTGCGGGACCCCCGTCCGGGCGCGGGGGCACGGGCTGCCATCGGCAGCCGCTCGGGGACCTGAAGCAGCCCTGGTCAGAGGGTGTGGAACGGGGCGGAGTCGGACCCGCCGCCGAGGGTGGTGAGCACGATCACCAGCACGATGCCGACGATCAGCCCGACCAGGACGGGCGCCAGCACCCACTTCGGGTCCTCGACCGGGTGGTCGCCGTGGTCGTCGTGACCGTGGTCGTCGTGGCCGTGGGGCTGGTGCCCGGGCTCGGGCACGGCCGGCGAGACGTGGTCGGCGCCGTGGCGGGCCTCGTCGAGGTCGACGTTGCTGGCCCCGACGTCGTCGGCCGGCTCCTCCGCCTGGTCGGGGCGGGGGTGGACCTTCTCCAGGTCGGGGCGGGTGTCGTCGGCCATCGCCCCGGACGGTAGCGGCGTGGACGGCGACGGGGCCAGGTCAGGCCGGCGGCGCCGCCGGGGGGATGACGCCCGGGGGCGCCGACAGCTCGACCCCGTTGCGCTTGAGGGCGGCGCGGATCTCCTGGCGCAGGGCCCGCATCACCGTCCACTGCCGGCCCGGCAGCGTCTTGATGACGAGCCGGAGCGTGATCCCCATCGGGGTCAGGGCCTCGACGCCCCACACCTCGGCCTCCTCCAGGACGTCGGCGGCCATGGCGGGGCGGGCGGCGACCTCGTCGGCCACCTCCTTCATCACCTTCAGGGCGGCCTCGACGTCGGTCCCGTGGGCCACCACGATGTCGAGCACGGCCCGGGCCCACTGCTGCGACTGGTTGCCGACCCGCAGGATCTCGCCGTTGGGGACGTGCCAGACGGTGCCGTTGACGTCACGCAGCCGGGTCGTGCGCAGGTTGAGCGCCTCGACGGTGCCCACGGCATCGCCCAGGTCGACGGCGTCACCCACGCCGTACTGGTCCTCCAGCAGGATGAAGCAGCCGGCCAGGAAGTCGCGCACCAGGCTCTGGGCCCCGAAGCCGAGGGCGACGCCGACGACCCCGGCACCGGCGATCAGCGGGCCCAGGTTCAGGCCCAGGACCTCGAGCGTGTACACGAAGGCGAAGATGTAGATGACGCCCGACGACACGCTCTTGAGGACGCCGCTGATCGTCTCGGCCCGGGCCGCCGAGCGGACGCTCGGCATCTGGGCGCTGACCAGGATGGAGGGGGCGCGGTCGCGGGCCTTCTTGAGGCGGCCGGAGCCGACCGAGCCGACGAGCTTGTCGGAGAACCGCCGGATCATCCGCCGGACCAGCCGGGAGAGGACCCACGCCACCACCCAGATCAGGAGGATGCGGAAGGGCTTGTCGACCACCCAGCTGGCGACCGACGCCCAGTCCTCGCTGCCCGTCCGGTCGCGCACCCAGCGGTAGGCCGCGCCCTCCTCCTCGGCGTCGGCGCCGTCGGTGGCGGCACGCAGGAGGGCGAGCTGGACGGGGGCGGTCGACCACATGACGCTGATCGACCCTAGGGCCCGAGCCGGGGCCGGCCAACGACACCGGGCGCGCCACCCGTCACGGCCCGTCGCCCCTCAGCGCACGGAGGTGCGCCGCTCGATCGCCCGGGCCAGGGCCTCGATCAGCCTGACCGCAGGGTGGTAGCGGACGAGGAGCTGCACCACCCGGTCCATCGGCTCGGTCGGGCGGGGGCGGAGCAGGACGGCCCGGGCCTCGGTGGCGCGCCGGAAGGCGACCGGGTCACCACCGACGTCGGGGTGACGGCTCCGGGCCGCCCGGCGGAAGGCCTTCTCGACCAGTGGCGGGGCAGCCCCGCTGGGCACCCCCAGCTCGCGCGCCGCCTCGGCCCTGTCCACCCCGACGACGGTAGTCCTGGGCCGTCGCCCCTGGTGGCGACGACGCCGGAGCCCGCCGGCCCGCCCGACCGGACGGTCAATCTCCGGGGCACGACGGTATACCGTGTCGCCATGGCTGCGACACAGATGGGACTTCGAGCCCGGAAGAAGCAGGCGACGTCGACCGCGCTCCAGCGTTCGGCGATCGACCTGTTCCTCGAACGTGGATACGACGAGACGACGGTGCAGGACATCACCGACGCTGCGGGCGTGTCCCAGCGGACCTTCTTCCGGTACTACCCCACCAAGGATGCGGTGCTCCTCACCGAGCACACCCGGCGCGAGCGCGAGCTCGCCGAGCTGCTCTCCTCGCGACCCGAGGAACCCCTCGGCGAGACGGCGGCGGCGATCCTCGACCACCTCGCCCGCGACATCGTGGAGCGGGTCGAGCTGGTCAAGGTCCAGACCCGGGTGTCGTACACGGTCCCGACTCTGGCCGACCGCTTCGCCGGCCACCACGACCGACTCGCCATCCTGATCGCCGAGCACGCGGCCAAGGTCCTGGGCGTCACCGAGGACGCCGACCCCCGGCCCCGCCTGTTCGGCAACCAGGTGATCCGGGTGTGGACCACCGCCACCCTGCTGTGGCTCACCGGCGGGGCCGAGGAGGACCTCCCGACGCTGGCCGCCGAGACCCTGCGCCAGGCGCGCACGGACCCGGCGCTCGTCGACTCCTAGGACCCGCAGCGCTGTTGGCACGAGACCGGGGCTCGCCCCCGGTCTCGTGGCGCGTCAGCCCTCGGCCGCGGTCGTCGTGGTCTCGCCCTCGGCGTCACCCTCGGCCACCGTCGTGGTGGTCTCCTCGCCACCCTCGGCCACCGTGGTGGTCGTCTCCTCGCCCTCGGCGGCCGTGGTCGTCGAGCCCTCCTCGCCCTCGGCCACCGTCGTGGTCGAGCCGTCGCCCTCACCCTCGCCCTCGGCGGGGGCCGCATCGGGGTCGGGGAAGCAGACCTGGACGAGGTCGATCACGAAGATGAGGTCCGAGTCCGGCGGGATGGCCTCGCCGCTGCCCGCCTCGCCGTAGGCCTGGTCCGACGGGATGGTGAGCATCCGGCGCTCGCCGAGCTTCATCCCGACGAGGCCCTCGTCGAAGCCGTCGATGACACCCCCGGCGCCGACCGTGACCGGCAGCGGCGTGAGGTCGTCCCACGACGTGTCGAACTCGGTGCCGTCGGAGAGCAGCGCACCGGTGTACTGGACCTGGACCGAGTCGCCGTCGGCGGCCTCGCGGCCCTCGCCCTCGCGGAGGGTCTCGATCACGAGGTCGTCCGGGGCGTCGCCCTCGGGCACCTCGATCACGGGCTTGTCCTCGGCGGTCACCTCGGTGGGCTCGGTCGGCTCGCAGGTCTGGGGCAGCGTGGTGGTGCTCTCCGGGGCGGAGGGCTGGGTCGGCAGGGCGTCGTCCTCGTAGACGTCGGCCACGACGTTGCCGTCGTCGTCGGACCCGCAGGCGCTGGCGCCGAGCACCAACGTCAGGGCGAGGGCACCGCAGGCGATCAGGCGGCGGGGAGCACGGGGGCACGGTTGCGCGTACATCGGGCCGGGACCTTAGGCCCTCGACCCTTGCCGTCGGTAGGCAGTCGCACGATCCGCCGCCCGCCGGGACGCCGGCCGGCCCTCAGGAGAAGCGGATGTCGAGGGTGCGCAGGTGGGTGTGGAGGCCGGCGTCCTGGACCGGGAGCAGGTGGGCCTCGACCCCCGACTCGTTGTGGTGGGCGTGCCACCACCCGGGCGGGGTGACGAAGGCGCCGCCGGGCTCCCAGTCGACCCGCTGGGCGTCGACGATCGAGCCGTCGTCGGCCAGGCGGGGGCCGACCAGCGTGTAGCACCCGGGCGCGCAGTCGAGGATCAGGTCGAGGGCGACCGACTGGTGCCGGTGCGGCTTCTGGACGGCGCCGACCGGGAGCAGCCCGACCATGGCCCACAGGACGTGGGTCGCCGTGAGCGTCTGGGGCTGGTCGACGTTGTTGAGCAGGATGCTGACCCGGTTGCGGCGGGCGGCGGCGGGGTCGGCCGCCACCTTGGCCAGCTCCTCGGCGTTGCGGGCCGCGGGCCAGAGGGTGGGGCGGAGGCGACGCTCGGTGGGCGCCACGCCGAGGTAGCGGAGCAGCGGCTCGTCGGTGACCCAGTAGAGCGTGGCGTCGGCGCCGGCCCGGTGGGTCGAGCGGTGACCGCCCGGGAGGGCGAAGACGTCACCCTCGGCCCAGGTCACGGCCCCGCCCCCGTCCAGCTCGGTGGTGCCGGCGCCGGCCATGACGACGTACAGCTCGCTGGTGGCCCGGGGCTCGGTGACGAGGTGCTCGCCGGCCCGGACGGTGACGAACGAGGCCAGCAGGGCCGGGCTGGTGGCCGGGTAGCCGTCGATGCCGAGCGGGCCCGACAGGTCGAGCGGGGTGACCCCCGTCGGGGCGTCGCGGTGGAGGGCGGCCGGGAAGGCCTCGACCGGCACCAGCGGCGTCGTCCGCCCCACCGGGTTGGCCGCCCGGGTGTACTCGTGGAAGCGGGCGTCGCCGGTCCAGTCCTCGACGGCGAGCCCGACGGGCAGCGCCGGGTCGGTGACGGTCATGGCCTCCAGTGTGCCCGCCGGACGTACGAACGGTGCCAGGCACCGTTCGTACGTCAGGGGATGACCACGGCCCGGCCGGTGAGGGTGCCCTGGTCGAGCGCCTGGTAGGCGGCGGCCACGTCGGCCAGGGCGAACTCCTCGGCGTCGACCCGGACGGCGCCGGCGGCGGCCAGGTCGATCACGGCCCGGGCGTCGGCGATGGCCGAGCCCTGGATGCTCGTGATCGTCGCCTCCCGGGGTAGGCCGCCCATCCACGGCCGGGCGAAGCCGCCACCCCCCGCCCCGACCAGCACGAAGGCCCCGCCCCGGCGCAGGGCGCGCAGCCCCCGGCGGATCGTGGCGTCGGTGCCGACGATGTCGATCACGGCGTCGGCGTCGGCCACCCGCACCTCCTCGAGCACCTCGTCGGCCCCGAGGGCGGGCGCCGCGGCCCGGCGGGCCGGGTCGGTGTCGACGGCCACGATCCGGGCGTCGGTCGTGGCCCGGAGGATCTGGACGGCGAGCGAGCCGAGCCCGCCGACGCCGATCACGACGACGGTGGCGTCGGGCCCCTCGAGCGCGGCCCGGGCCCGGCGGACGGCGTGGTGCGACGTGGCCCCGGCGTCGGTGAGCGGCCCGGCGTGGCGGGGGTCGAGCCCGCCGAGGGGCAGGACGTCGCGCACCGAGTCGGCCCGGACGTAGCGGGCCAGCCCCCCGTCGCGGCCGTAGCCCCGCCCGCTGTCGCCGTGGGGGCAGGCGCTGTCCCGGCCGGCCCGGCAGTGGGCGCACGCCCCGCACGACGACGGGCTGGTGAGGGCGACGGCATCGCCCACCGCCACCGCCGTCACCCCGGCGCCCACCTCGGCGACCCGGCCGGCGCTCTCGTGGCCGAGGGTGAACGGCACCTGCCAGCCCAGCGCCTCGCCGATCTCCCCCGGCATCTCGGTCATCGTCAGGTCCGAGTGGCACAGCCCGCACCCGGCCACCTCGACCAGCACCTGGCCCGGCCCCACCGTCGGCACCGGGACCTCGACCATCTCGGGGGCGTGCTGCCACGCCACGACCCGGTAGGCCGCCATGGTCTCGCCCATCGGGTCAGGCCGCCGGGGGCCAGGCCCGGGCCACGATCGACCGGATGTCGGCCGACGGGGGCAGGGTGCCGAGGGCGAGGCCGCCGTCGCGCCCCAGCCGGCTGGCGCAGAAGGCGTCGGCCACCGGCGCCGGGGCGTGGCGCACCAGCAGCGACCCCTGGAGGGCGAGGGCGGCGCGCTCGACGATCCGGCGGGCCCGGACCTCGAGGTGGTCGAGGTCGGCCAGCTCGGCGTGGAGGTCGGCCACCGCCCGGTCGAGGCGCTTGTCAGCCCCCTTGGCCAGGTCGAGCTCGGCCAGCAGGGCGGCCACGGACTCGGGCTCGCGGGCCGCGGCCCGGAGGACGTCGAGGCACATCACGTTGCCCGACCCCTCCCAGATCCCGTTGAGCGGCGACTCGCGGAACAGCCGCGGCATCGGCGACTCCTCGACGTAGCCCCCGCCGCCCAGGCACTCCAGGGCCTCGGCCGCGAACAGCGGCGCCCGCTTGCAGATCCAGTACTTGCTCACCGCGGTGGCGATCCGGGCGAAGGCCGTCTCGCCCCGGTCGTAGGCGCCGGCCAGCCGCGACATGGTGGTGGTGGCCGCCTCGGACTCGACGGCCAGGTCGGCGATCACGTTGGCCATCAGCGGCTGGTCGGCCAGGCGCCGGCCGAAGGCGGCCCGGTGGCTGACGTGGTGGGCGGCCTGGCTGAAGCCGGCCCGCATCTGCCCGACCACACCGATCACGCAGTCGAGCCGGGTGTGGTTGACCATGGTGAGGATCGTGCGGATGCCCGCCCCCTCCTCCCCCACCAGGGTGCCGAGGGCGCCCTCGAGCTCGATCTCGCTCGACGCGTTCGAGCGGTTGCCGAGCTTGTCCTTGAGCCGCTGGATCTCGATGGCGTTGCGGGTGCCGTCGGGGAGCCAGCGGGGCACGGCGAAGCACGACAGCCCGGCGTCGGTCTGGGCCAGCATCAGGAACAGGTCGCTCATCGGCGCCGAGCAGAACCACTTGTGGCCGGTGAGGACGTACTCGGCGCCGGGCCCGCCCCCGTTCGTCGGCACGGCCCGGGTCGTGTTGGCCCGCACGTCGGAGCCGCCCTGCTTCTCGGTCATGGCCATCCCGGCGATGGCGCCCTGCTTGCCGACGACCGGCATGGGCGAGAGGTCGTAGGTGCGCGACGTCAGCTTCGGCTCCCACACCGCCGCCACCTCGGGCTGGGCCCGGAGGGCGGGCACGATCGAGTAGGTCATCGAGATCGGGCAGCCGTGGCCCGCCTCGACCTGGGTCCAGAGGGCGAACTTGGCCGCCCGGGTCACGTGCGGGGCGTCGCCCTCGTCGGCCCACGGGGCGCCGGCCAGCCCGTCGGCCACCGCCTGGCGGACCAGGTCGTGGTAGGCGGGGTGGTACTCGACCTTGTCGATGCGGTGCCCGTAGCGGTCGTGGGTCCGCAGCACCGGCGGGTTCTCGTTGGCCAGCTCACCGGCCCGGATCCAGCGGTAGTGGCCGACGGCCTCGCCGACCACGCTGATCTCCCCGACCCGGCCCCCGGCACCCTCCCGACGGACACCGTCGAGCAGGGCGGTGTCGAGGCCGGCGGCATCGTGGCCCTCCAGGGGCGGCGGCTGGTTGAGGACCTCGTGCGTCGGGGAGGACATGGCCCGTGTCTACCTCCCTCAGGAGGCGTTCAGGAGGGCAGTCGTAGGTTGCCGGCATGAGCAGGGGTGCCCGGATCCGCAAGGTCGCCGTCGTCGGCGGGGTGGGGTTGCTGTTCGTCGGCGGGGTGGCCCAGCTGGTGCCCTACGGGTGGACCAAGACCAACCCGGCGGTCACCGCCGAGGCCCCCTGGCCCGACCCCCAGGCCGAGGCCATCGCCCGGGAGTCCTGCTACTCCTGCCACAGCAACGAGACCGACTGGCCGGCGTACTCCTACGTCGCCCCCATGTCCTGGCTGGTCCGGCGCGACGTCGACCGGGGGCGCGCCGCCCTCAACTTCTCCGAGTGGGGCGAGCGGTCCGACCCCGGCGACGCCGCCGACGAGGTCGAGGACCGCACCATGCCGCCGTCGCAGTACACGGCGATCCACCGGGGCGCGCGGCTCACCGACGCCGAGGCCGCCGTCCTCGTCGCCGCCCTCGAGCGGATGGACGACGAGGACTAGCCGATCGACAGCTCGAGGACCGCCCCGCCGTCGGCGGTCGTGGCGCCCTGGAGGTGGACGACGACCGTCTCCAGGGCGGCGTCGTCCTCGAAGGCGTGGTCGACGGGGAGGTCGGTCTCGGTCGGCTGGACCACGTCGTCGGGGCCCGGGGCGATGGCGTGCACGAGGAACCGGGCGAGCCTCGCCTCGGCCACGACGCCGTCGCTCACCGGGTGCACGTCGACCATCCAGCCCGTCGAGGTCGCCGTCACCGTCCCCGTCAGGCGGTAGGCGGCGTCACCGTCGCGCGCCACGGCGAAGTCGTGGGCGGTCGCCGTCGGCTCCTGGTCCATCGTCCCCTCCAGGCCCCGGTCGGCGGACGATCCACCCGACGGAGCCGGCACATGGTGCCACAGCCGGGTCAGAGGCGCCCCGGGAGCCGGACCCGGGCCAGGGCCAGGCCGACGAGCGCGATCACCGCGGCGGTGACGAAGGCGGCCCGGTCCGTCCCGGCCTGGGTGACGACGACGCCGAGGATCGGGGCCCCGATCCCCTGCGACAGGTCGAAGAACAGCGAGAAGGTGCCGACGGCGTGGCTCCGCTCGGCGGCCGGGGCGGTGTTGACCGTCAGCCCGAACAGCGCCGGGAACAGCAGCGACATGCCGATCGAGAAGACGAGGGTGCCGGCGGCGATCGCCGGGCCGGCATCGACGGTGGCGATCATCGCCGTCCCGACGGCGATGCTGATCAGCGAGAGCGTGGTGGTGCGCACGGCGCCGAATCGGTCCGGCACTCGGGCCCCGAGCACCCGCACGACCAACACCGAGACGCCGTAGAGGAGGAAGTACGGGCCGGCGTCGTCGATGCCCAGGTCGTCGAGGTGGATGGCGAGGAACGAGCTGAAGGCGGCGAAGCCCATCAACCCGAGCAACAAGATGGACCCGGGCAGGATCGCCGCCGGGTGGAGGAATCCGTGGCCCCCGCCCTCGTCGACCTCGACCACGGCGTCGTCGACCAAGGTCTGCACCTTCTTGCCGAGGTGGCCGGGGATGAGCAGCGACACCACGGCGCCGAGCCCGGCCAGCACCGCCGACACCAGCCACACCCGCCCGGCCCCGCCCCCCCGGTACAGCACCTCGCCGAGGAACGGCCCGATCGCCAGCCCGCCGTAGATCGACGTCGAGAAGAACGAGGCCGCCTCGCCCCGGCGGTCGTCGGGGCTGAGGTCCTGCACGGCGGTGGCCACCCCGACGAAGAAGGCGGCCTCCCCCAGCCCGGTCAGCAGGCGGAAGCCGACCAACACCGGCAGCGACTCGACCAGGCCGTAGCCGAGGATCGACACGGCGGCGACGGCGCCACCGGCCACGGCGAGCGGGCGACGGCCGAGCGTGTCGCCCCAGCGGCCCACGGCCGGGCGGACCAGGGCGGCCGACACCGCGAAGGCACCGACCGCCACCCCGACCGCCGTCCCCGAACCGCCCAGGACGTCCTCGACGTAGCGGGGCAGGACGGGAAGGTGCATCCCGAGGGCGGTGAAGTAGCCGAGCGCCGCCACCGTGATCAGCACGAACGTCGGCGTGACCAGCCGCTCACGGGTCGCCGGTCCGGTGGCGGGCACGTCGAGGGTCACAAGCGGTGTGCAACCAGCGGGAGGCCCCGCGGCTTCCCGCTCGTCGGGGTCCGTCGCGTCACCTGATGTGGCCGGGTCACAGCACGACGGTTCCGCGCACGACGCTGACCGTGTCGCCGCCGACCCAGGTGGTGGCCCCCTCCCGGGTCAGGTGGACCCGGCCGGCCCGGCCCAGCGCCGTGCCCTGGGCGGCCACGTAGGCCTCGGGCAGCACGCCGGCGCCCTGGAGCCACTGCGCCACCGCCGCGTTCAGGCTGCCGGTCACGGCGTCCTCGGGGATCCCGAGGGCCGGGGCGAAGGCCCGCACCTCCACCTGCGCCGGGGCCCCGGCCGGGTGCGGCCCGACCAGCCCGACGTCGAGGCGGGCGGCGGCCAGGGCGGCCAGGTCGGGCGCGACCGCCAGCACCGTCGCCGCCGCGTCGAGCCGGAGCACGTGCCAGCGGGGGCCGTTCTCCAGCACCTGGGCGTCGACCACGGTGTCCCCGGAGAGGCCGAGGGCGGCGACGATCCGCTCGCGGGTCGCCGGGTCGAGCGCGGACCGCTGCACCGGCGGGGCGGCGAAGGCGAGCCGGCCCCCGTCATGCCGCAGCGTCACCAGCCCGACCCCGCACTCCTGGACGACCGTGCCCTCCGTCGCCGGCACCCCACCGGTCTCCAGCCAGGCGTGCGCCGTGCCGAGGGTGGGGTGGCCGGCGAACGGGAGCTCGCCGCCGGGGGTGAAGATGCGGACGCAGTAGTCGGCGCCGGGCTCGGTCGGGGTCAGGACGAACGTCGTCTCCGACAGGTTCGTCCAGCGGGCCGTGGCGGCCATCTCCTCGGCCCCCAGGTCGTCGGCGTCGAGCACCACCGCCACCGGGTTCCCCCGCAACGGCACCGCCGTGAACACATCGACCTGCCGAAACGCCCTCGCACGACCCATCCCCCCGTCTACCCCCGCCCCGCCCCCACCCGCCACCGATTCAGGTGAAGTGCAGGTTGAGGCTGGCGGTCGCAGTCTCAGAGACGAGGACATCCCGAAGGATGGTGTTGCATCCGATGGCCACTGTGATGTGGTTGGCGGTGGTCCCGGTCAGCGTCACCTGCACAGATGCCGTGGGGTGATGCCCGACCGGAGGACCAGTCAGGGTGATCGACACGTTGTGGGTCGTACACAGGGACGTGAGAGAGTTGCAAGTCCGGTACTCATACCGGAACACCAGAGTGAGGCTGGTACCAGTCGCAGACATGGAAAAATCTCCGCTAACGATCGTCAGACGACGCTTGAAGGCATTAGTCCCAGCCGAGAAGTCGGTCCACCCAGTGGTCGTCGATGTGATGGAGCCTCCACCTGAAGAGTCGAAGGCCACAGGGAACACCGTCGGATTCGTAGAGTTCGGTGCGCAGACATTTGAAGTGGGATGGCTCTCGAAGTGTTGACTGAGATCGACCCAACCAGGAGCGATCGACACAGTGCTAGAACCCTCGATGACGAAGCCTGTCGCAGAGGCGGACGCCGGCACGGCCGTTGCCATCAGGAGACCGACGGCGAAGAATGTCGTGACGACGACGCGCCCGAAGACACGATTGAACATGGCTGACCTTCCTTCACGAAGCCGGCGGGCAGGAGCGCCCACCAGAACATGAAGAAGGCCACCGCATGGGTTGCGACCCGGTTGCACGAGTGCAGCCGGACGAGGCCATCAGGTGAAGTGCAGGTTGAGGTTGAACGCTGCGGTCTGAGAGTTGATGGCGGCCCGGATCACGGCGTTGCAGGTGAACGGCGTGCTGATGTGGCTCGACACCCCGGAGACGGCCACGCGGGTAGATGCAGTGGGATGATGCCCGATCGACGGGCCCGTCAGCGTGATCGACACGCTGTTGGTCGTGCACAGGGCTGTGAGAGAGCTGCAAGTCCGGTACTCGAACCGGACTTGCAGTGCGACGCTGACGCCAGTCGCAGAGAGGGTCATCGAACCACTGTCGATGACCAACCGCCTCTTCAGAGAGTTAGTGCCGATGATGAGGTCGGTCCAATCGGTGGTCGCGGGACCGACGGCACCCCCACCCGAAGAGTCGAAGGAGACGGGGATCGCCGTCGGACTCGTAGAGTTCGGCGCGCACACGTTGCTCGTGGCATGCCCCGTGAGGTGTTCGTCGAGGAAGCTCCCGCCGGAAGGAGTGATGTCGATGGCGCTAGACGCCTCGAGCACGAAGCCTGTCGCAGAGGCGGACGCCGGGAGCGCAGTGACCATCAGGAGACCGAGAGCCAAGGCGGCCATGGCGCTGGTGCGTCGGATCGAGCGGATGGGCATGATGACCTTCTTTCCATGAGGTGCCGGTAGGCGGACGCCAACCGGCCAAGGAAGATGAACATGTCATGAGTTGCGTCGTGGTCGCGCACCTCTCAAGACGAGCTCAGCGGGTTCGTGAGCGGCACAGCCCACTGATCGAATCGCATGCAAGCGGGCCATCGGGGACCACCACACGCACCGGGGGCCGTAGGGTCCCGGCGATGAGCGCAGGGGACGTGGTGCGGGCCTTCTGGGAGGGGGTCGACGGGCGGGACTGGGAGGCGGTGGGGGCGACCCTGGCCGCCGACGTCGTCTACGAGGTCCCCCAGACCCGGGAGCGGGTGCGGGGCCGGGAGGCGGTCGTCCGCTTCAACGCCGAGTACCCGGGCGACTGGAACCTGGTGGTCACCACGCTGGTGGCCGACGCCGACCAGGCCGCCACCACGATCCGCTTCCTCGAGCCGGGCGAGCCCGACCAGACCGGCATCGCCTTCTTCCGCCTCGACGCCGAGGGTCGCATCGCCCACATGACCGACTGGTGGCCCGAGCCCTACGAGCCGCCGGCCGGGCGGGCCCACCTGGTCGAGCGCTGGTGATCACGCCGGAGCGCCTCACCGCCGTGCTGCGCGAGGAGGGCCACGACGTCACGGTCACCGCCCTCGACGTCGCCCCCGTCGGCACCGGCCAGATGGGCACCAGCTACCGGCTCACCCCCACCTACACCGGCGACGCCGCCGGCCTCCCGGCCACGCTGGTGGCCAAGGTCCCCGGCGGCGATCCCGCCTCGCGGGCGACGGCGACCGGCGCCTACCGCACCGAGGTCCGCTTCTACCAGCGGCTGGCGACGACCGTGGCCGTGCGGACGCCCGGCTGCCTCCACGCCTCGTGCACCGACGACGGCACCGACTTCCTGCTCCTGCTGGAGGACCTCGCCCCCGCCATGCAGGGCGACCAGCTGGCCGGGTGCGGTCGGGCCGAGGCGGAGGCGGCGGCCCGCAACCTGGCCGGGCTCCACGGCCCCCGCTGGTGCGACCCGACCCTCAGCGACCCCGACGGCGCCGGGCTGGCCGTCGTCGACGCCGACCAGGCCGGGCTGCTGGCCGCCGTGCTCGGCCCGATGACCGATGTCTTCGTCGACCGCATGGGCGAGCGTCTGGCGCCGGAGGACCGGGACGTGCTGCAGCAGGTCCCGGGAGTCGCCGGGTCGTGGCTGCTCGGACGGCCCGAGCGCTTCGCCCCGGTGCACGGCGACTACCGGCTCGACAACCTGATGTTCGGCGCCGACGGCACGGTGACGGCGGTGGACTGGCAGACGGTGAGCCTCGGCCTCCCGGCGCGGGACCTGGCCTTCCTCTGTGCCACCAGCCTCACCGTGGCCGACCGACGGACCCACGAGGATGCCGTGGTCGCGGCCTACCACGAGGCGCTGCGCGGCCACGGCGTCGCCGGCCACTCGCTGGAGGAGTGCCGGGACGACTACCGCTACGCCCTGCTCCAGGCGCCGCTGATCATCGTCCTGGGCTGCGCCGTGGCGGCCCCGACCGAGCGGGGCGACGCCATGTTCGCCGTCATGGCCGCCCGCGCCTGCGCCGCCCTCCGCGACCACGACACCCTCGCCCGGATCACCTGACGTCGACGCGACCGCTGGCCCACAGGAACGCATTCCTGTGGGCCAGGCGTCGCGCCTGCGTCCCGCTGTCACACCCCCCTCGTACCATCGGGAGGATGCCACCGATCGCCGTCACCTCCGTGCCCTACGGGCGCGGGGCCCTGGTGGCCCTCCGCGACGCGGTGGCCGAGGCCAAGGCCGGCGACCCGCTCGCGCCGGTCACCGTGGTGGTGCCGTCGAACCACGTCGGCGTCACCGCCCGGCGGCTGCTCGCCTCCGACGCCCTCGGGCCCGTCACCCCCGCCGGTCGGGGCGTGGCCGCCGTCGACTTCCTCACCGTCTACCGGCTGGCCGAGCTGCTCGGGTCCGCCACCCTCGCCGGCACCGGCCGCCGCCCGGTCTCGATCCCGGCCCTGGCCGCCGCCGTCCGCCAGGTCCTCGGCGCCGCCCCCGGCCTGTTCGCCCCGGTGGCCGACCACCCGGCCACCGAGGCCGCCCTCGTCGCCAGCTACCGCGAGCTGCGCGACCTGCCCGACGCCGCCCTCACCGCCATCGCCCGCACCGGCCCCCGGGCCGCCGACGTGGTGCGCGTCCACCGGGCCACCCGGGCCGTCCTGGCCGAACGCTGGTCCGACGAGGAGGACCTCATGGCTGCGGCGGCCGACCGGGTCGACGCCGACCCGTCGGTGGCCACCGCCCTCGGGCCGGTCGTGGTCCACCTCCCGCAGCTCCTCAGCCTCCACGCCGCCGCCCTGCTCCGCGCCGTGGCCGCGCACCAGGTCGTCCGGGTCCTCGCCGGCGCCACCGGTGACCCCCGGGCCGACGCCGAGGTCGCGACCACCCTCGCTCGGCTGGAGGTCCCGGTCCCGCCCACCCCGGACGCGCCGGACCCCGGGGTCGGCGTCGTCGCCCCCACCATCGGCCCCGACCGCACCCGGGTGGCCAGCGCCTCCGACGCCGACGACGAGGTCCGCCACGCCGTCCGCCAGGTGGTGGCGGCG
>DASTYI010000023.1:0-2764 GCA_035765045.1 Iamia sp.
GCGCACCTCGGCCAGCCGCTCGGCCAGGCGGTGGGCCACCCAGATCGGCAGCGGCATGTAGTCCGGCGTCTCGTTGGTGGCGTAGCCGAACATCATCCCCTGGTCGCCGGCGCCCTGGCTGTCGAGGACGTCCTCGCCCGAGGCCCCGGTGCGGATCTCCTGGGCGGTGTCGACGCCCTGGGCGATGTCGGGCGACTGCGGGTCGATCGTGGTGATGACGCCGCAGGTCTTGCCGTCGATGCCGAAGTCGGCGTTGTCGTAGCCGATGCGGAGGATCGTGTCGCGCACGATCTTGGGGATCTCGACGTAGGCGCTGGTGGTGATCTCACCGGCGACGAGGGCCAGGCCCGTGGTCACGAGCGTCTCGCAGGCCACCCGGGCGGTGGGGTCCTCGGCCAGGATGGCGTCGAGGATCGAGTCCGAGATCTGGTCGGCCATCTTGTCCGGATGGCCCTCGGTCACCGACTCCGAGGTGAAGGTGAAACGGCTCACGGGCGGGTCTCCTTGGCTTGCTCTGGTGAGGTGAGATCGAGGTGCGGGGGCGAGCCGGTGGCACGGGCCCGGTGCGCCGCCACGGCGTCGAGGACGGCTCGCGCCACGGCGCGCTTGTCGCTGAGGGGCACATCTTGGTCCGTCCCATCGGCGAACACGAGAACGGCGGCGTTGGTGTCGTGCTCGAAGCCGACCCCGGGGGCGCCGACATCGTTCGCCACGATCAGGTCGAGTCCCTTCCGGGCCAGCTTGCCCCGGGCGTTGGCCAGGACGTCGTCGGTCTCGGCGGCGAAGCCCACCAGCACCTGGCCGGCCGGCTTGGCGCGCCCCAGGTCGACGAGGAAGTCGTGGGTCGGCTCGAGCTCGATGACCGGCGGGCCCTCGTGCTTCTTGAGCTTGCGGTCGGCCGGCTCGGCCGGCCGGAAGTCGGCCACGGCGGCGGCCATCACGACCACGTCCTGCTCGGGGGCCCGGGGGACGACGGCGGCCTCCATGTCGGCCGCGCTCTCGACCCGGACGACCTCGGCCACGCCCTCGGGGACCGGTCGGTCGACGGTGGTGACCAGGGTGACGTGCGCCCCGCGGGCGGCGGCCTCGGCGGCCAGGGCGTAGCCCTGCTTGCCCGACGAGCGGTTGCTGATCACCCGGACGGCGTCGATCCGCTCGCGGGTGCCACCGGCGGTGACCAGCACCTTCAGCCCGGCCAGGTCGGGGGCGGGGGCGGCGCCGGCCAGGACCGTCTCGACGACCTGGAGGATCGTCGCCGGGTCGGCCAGGCGCCCGGCGCCGACGTCACCGCCGGCCAGCCGGCCCTCCTCGGGGGGCACGACCACGACGCCGCGGCGGGCCAGGGTGGCCACGTTCTCCTGCACCGCCGGGTGCTCCCACATCTCGGTGTGCATCGCCGGGGCGACGACCACCGGCGCCCGGGTGGCGATCAGGGTGGCCGTCAGCAGGTCGTCGGAGCGGCCCGAGGCGTAGTCGGACAGCAGCCGGGCGGTGGCCGGGGCGACGACGATCAGGTCGGCCCCCTGGCCCAGCCGGGTGTGCGGGATCGGGTCGCGGTCGTCGAACAGCGAGGTCTTGGCCGGCTCGCTGCCGAGGGCGTCGAATGTGGTCCGCCCCACGAAGCGGAGGGCGCCGTCGGTCAGGACCGGGGAGACGAAGGCGCCGGCGTCGACCAGCCTCCGGCACAGCTCGATCGCCTTGTAGGCGGCGATGCCACCGGTGACGCCGAGGACGATGCGCCGACCGGCGAGAGGCATGGGCGGGGGGCTTCGGTGGTCGACCGGGACCGGGTGATCAGCTCTCGTCGGCCTCGAGGGCGGCGGCGTCGGCCGCGGCGGCGGCCTCGGCGGCCTCCATCTCGGCCAGCTCCTCGGCGGTGGGCGGGTCGACCGGCAGGATCTTGTCGGCCGCGATCTCCTCGAAGGCGATCGACAGCGGCTTGCGCGCCACCGACGTGACCTGCGGAGGCACGATGGCGCCCAGGCCCTCACCGAGCTGGTTGAAGTAGGCGTTGATCTGGCGGGCGCGCATGGCGCTGAGCGTGACCAGCGAGAACTTGGAACCGGCGCGGTCGAACAGCTCTTCGATCGACGGGTTCATCATCGTGTCTTGGCGTGATGCCATGGGGGCGCGCACCTCGTGCAGCCGGTGGGGAATCGACCGACAAGGCTACCGTGTGGGCGGCCGTGACGGTGAATCCCCCCGGTCGCGCCCCGTTCAGAGGAAGCCGCCCTCCGCGGCGGCGACGATGCGGTCGGCGAGCTCGTCGGGCCCGAGGGCCTCGGAGTCGAGCACCAGGTCGTAGATCGACAGGTCTTCGATGTCGATGCTGTAGAGGGCCAGGTAGCGGGTGCGCTCGACCTGCTGGCGCTCGCGGTTCTCGCGGCGCGCCCGGGCGATCGATATGCCCTCGCGGGCGGCAACCCGGCGGGCGCGCTCGTCCGGCGAGCAGTCGACGTAGGCGAGGACGGCCGCCAGGCCCTCGTTGCGGGCGATCCACCCGGCGAGGCGCGACTCGATGAGGACGCCGCCCGCCCGCGCCCGTGCGGCCAGCCGGGCGTCCAGCTCGGTGTCGACGTCGGGATGATCGGTGGCGTACAGCCCGAACTCGGCGAGGCTCATGCCCCGCTCGGCGGCCATGGCCCGGAACACCGCGCCGCCCGGGACGAGTTCGACCTCGAGCCGGGCGGCGACGTGTTCGGAGGCTGTCGTGGTACCCGACCCCGGGGGGCCGGAGACCGTGATGAGCAAGGGAACGCTGGGT
>DASTYI010000024.1:0-21997 GCA_035765045.1 Iamia sp.
TGTTGGTCCGGCGGCTGCCCGGCCCGCTCAACGCCCTCTTCAAGCGGGTGCGGCCCTCCCCCGAGGTCGGTGCCCGAACCTCGGTCCACCTGGCCACCTCGGCCGAGGTGCTGGCGGACAACGGGGCCTACTGGTCGGTGATGGAACGCGAGGAGCCCAGCCCGGTGGCCACCCCCGAGCTGGCCGCCGAGCTGTGGGCCCGCTCCGAGGAGTGGGTCGCCCCCTTCCGGGCCACCTCCCCCTCGACCCCCTCGTCCTGACGTCCTAGCCCTCGTCGTCGAGGAACGGCTCCCACGCCGCGGCCTGGGCGTCGTCGAAGACGCGCGCCGTGGACCACAGACGTGCGAGCAGCCCCGGCACCACTGTGCCTCCAGCCATGCCAGCTCCTTCCGATCGGTGCGGCGAGCTCGCTTCTGAACTGCTCCCCCGAGCGTACGGACCGCGGCGCCGGTCTCCCCGGTGACGTCGGTGACACCGCCACGGCCGGTTTCGGAGCCCGCCGCCGAGGGAGTTCGGCGCCGCCCCACCCAGGAGGACCCATGCCCGACACCCCACCGCCGCAGAGCCAGGAGCACCCCGGCCACACCGACGAGATGGACCCCGACGTCCGCGACGAGATGCGCGGCTACGAGGGCCGCGGGCTGCTGGCGGGCAAGGTCGCCCTCGTCACCGGTGGGGACTCCGGCATCGGCCGGGCGGTGGCGATCGCCTTCGCCAAGGAGGGCGCCGACGTCGCCATCGCCTACCTCAGCGAGCACGACGACGCCGAGCACACGAGGTCCCGCGTCGAGGCCGAGGGCCGGCGCGGCCTCCTGATCGCCGGCGACCTGGCCGAGGAGGAGCAGTGCGTCACCGCCGTGCAGCGCACCGTCGCCGAGCTCGGGGCGATCGACGTCCTCGTCAACAACATCGCCTACCAGAACCCGGTCGAGTCGCTCGAGGAGCTCACCACCGAGCAGTGGGACCGCACCTTCCGCACCAACATCTACAGCTACTTCTGGTGCACCCGGGAGGCGCTCAAGGACATGCCCGACGGCGGTGCCGTGATCAACACCAGCTCGATCAACGGCCTCCGCGGCAACAGCTCGCTCATCGACTACGCCGCCACCAATGGCGCCATCAACGCCTTCACCTACTCGATGGCCCAGGTGCTGGTCGACCGGCGCATCCGGGTCAACTGCGTCGCCCCCGGCCCGGTGTGGACGCCGCTGATCCCGGCGACGATGCCCGAGGAGAAGGTCGAGGGCTTCGGCCAGCAGACCCCGATGGAGCGCGCCGCCCAACCCGACGAGATCGCCCCCTCCTACGTCTTCTTCGCCGCCGACCGGCTGTCGAGCTACTACACCGGCGAGGTCCTCGCCCCCATCGGCGGCGAGACCCTCCCCGGCTGACCCGCTCCGGGCCATCAGCGCCCGGGGCAGCCGGCGATGACCACAGCGGCGCGCAGGACCGACGGGTTCAGGGCGCTGGTGCGGTAGACGCCGACGAGGGCGTCCCGCTGGGCCACGGGGAGCGAGGCGCTGCCGCAGGCATCGCTGGCGGCCCGCCCCACCTCCTTGCGCGAGACCTCCATGGTGCGCAGGAAGACGCCGCTGACCCGGCCCCGGGCGCCGGCCGAGGAGCCGCCGGCCTGGAGCTCGGCGGTCCAGAAGTCGTGACCGGCCCGGTCGGGGGCACGGTCGAGGAGGCGCTCGTAGGCGTAGGCCACCCAGCCCCGTGCGCTCCGGCCGCCCTTGGTCCACGCCTCGGGCGACGCGAAGAGCTGGGTGACGAGGGTGTCGGGGCGGCGGGAGGCCTGGAGCCGGTCGGTCCAGTAGGTCAGGCCACCGGGCTCGGGCGAGCGGTCGAGGGCCGTCTCGTAGGCCCACCGGACGACCTGGGCGTAGCCCTCCCGGGTGCGGGCCAGGCTCTCGGCCAGGTGGCGCGGGTTGGCGCCGGCGTCGAGGCGACCGACCCAGTAGGCGACCTCCCCGGCGCCGGGCGAGCGGTCGAGGACGACGCGGTACAGCTCGCGCACGAGGTGCTCGGTCGCCGTCGGCGCGACGACGGCCAGGGTGACGGGGGCGGACTCGGCGACCACGGCGTGACCGTCGCCGTACAGACGGACCTGGTACTCGCAGCCGTCCAGATCCTCCGCGGCGGTGAACGCGTACGTCCCCACGCCGACCCCCGGCACGATCGTCCAGTCCGTGGCCCCCGCACACCGCGTGAACCAGTGGTAGTGGTCCAGGTCCGTCACCGGATCCTGCACCGCCGTCAACCTCACCTCGTCACCCGCGTCGTAGGACCCCGCCATCCCCGAGATCGACAGCGACGTCACCGGCGCCGGCGCGATCGAGAGGGTGACGGGGGCGGACTCGGCGACCACGGCGTGACCGTCGCCGTACAGACGGACCTGGTACTCGCACCCGTCCAGATCCTCCGCGGCGGTGAACGCGTACGTCCCCCCGCCGACCCCGGGGACGATCGTCCACTCCGTGGCCCCCGCACACCGCGTGAACCAGTGGTAGTGGTCCAGGTCCGTCACCGGATCCTGCACCGCCGTCAACGTCACCTCGTCACCGGCGTCGTAGGACCCCGCCATCCCCGAGATCGACAGCGACGTCACGGGATCGGCGGGGAGCTCGCCGACGGTGAAGGTGTAGTCGACCAGGCCGGTCGTGACGGCGGCGCCGCCGGCCATCTGGCCGGTCACCTCGAAGGTCAGGGTGTAGGTGCCCTCGGCGAGGAACGCCCAGTTGGCGTGGACGTGGCTGCCGACGGCCTCGACCCGGGTGTCGGGCAGGCCGTCCCGGGTGTTGAACCGCACCAGGGGGTCGCCGAAGGCGCTGCTGGCGAAGACCACGACGTCGCCGGGGCCGTCGACCTCCCGCAGCACGAAGCTCACCTGGTCACCGGCCAGGGCGCCGGCCGCCAGCTCCTCGGTGCTCCAGCCCGCCCAGACGATGCCGGCCTGCTGGACCTCGGGGATCAGCCAGATCGGCGTCCCGGCGGGGCCGAGGAGGCTGGTGTAGCGGGGATCGTCCGGGACGGCCGCCTCGGCCCCGGGGACGACGTGGAACAGCACCTCGGACGGGGCGCGACGGACCGGCGACCCGCCGGTGTCGTCCTTGACCTCGAGCACGAGCGATCCGTCGTCGAGCCGGGGGGACAGGGCGTCGACGTGGCCGTCGTCGAGCACGACGCGCTCGGCCGCCGAGGCGACGCCGGGCGACGCCAGCGCGAGCGTGGCCGTGACGGCCACGACGAGGGCGGCGAGCAGCCCGGCGAGGCGCCGGGTCGGGTGGTGGGGCATGGGGGTCTCCTGGGGTGATGGGTTCGGGTGGGTGGGTGCTCAGGCCGCGGCCTGCCGGCGCCGTCGGGTCGCGGCCACGGCGAGGGCGCCGGCGGCGAGGAGGAGGGCGGCGATGCGGGTCGGGACGGCCAGCTCGGTGCCGGTGCGGGCGATGCGGGGGCAGCCGTCGGCGCCGGTCACGACCACGGGCGCCGACGGCGGCCCGGCCGCCGGGGGACCGCCGGCGGGGACGAGGGCGGCGGGGTCGGTGTCGCCCACGGCGATGCGCACGGTGCGCGTGTCGCTGACGGTCGCACCGCTGGCCAGGGTGGCGGTGTGGGTGAAGGTGACCCGGTAGGCGCCCGGGGCGGTGAAGGCCCAGTTGCCGTGGGCGTGGGTGCCGAGGGCGATCCGGTGGCTGTCGCCGACGCCGTCGCGGCTGGTGAAGATGACCTGCGGGGCGCCGAAGGCGTCGTACTCGAACACGGCCATCTCGCCGGGCCCGTCGACGGCGTCCAGGGTCCAGGTGACGTCGCCGCGGACCTCGGCGGCGGAGAGCTCCTCGGTGTTCCAGCCCAGCCAGAGGAGCCCGGCCTGCTGGGTCTGGGGGATCTGCCAGATGGGGGTGCCGGGGGCGCCGAGGAAGGCGAAGCCGGCGTCGGGCACCTCGGTGGCCCCGGCGCTGGTGAGGTGCAGGACGGTGCCGGCGGGGTCGCGCCACTCGGTGGTGCCGGCGACGGTGCCGTCCTTGATGCGGGAGCGCAGGGCACCGTCCTCGAGGCGGACGGCGTAGTCGACGTGCCCGTCGTCGAGCACCACCGGCGCCGCGGCCGCCGGCGCCGTGGGGGCCGCCGTGGGGGCCGGGAGCGAGACCGGGGCACAGGCCCGGGCCGCCGGTCCCGCGGTGTCGCCGGCGGGCACCGCTGTGCCCCCGCCCCCGGTCACGGTCCCGGGGCCGGAGCCCGAGGCGTCGACGACCCCTCCGCCACCGCCGCCGCCCGGGGGTGGCACCTCGCCGCCGGGGCAGAGGCCGGCGAGGTCGACCGGGCCGACGGCGACCGGGATGGTCCCCGCGCTGGCGAGGGTGCGCCCGTCGCGGGCGGTGGCCCGGTGGTTGAAGGTGAGGTGGTAGATGCCGGGCTCGTCGAAGACCCAGCTGCCGTGGGCGTGGGTCGCGACGGCGAGGTCCCGGCTCTGCGGCAGCGGGTCGTCGGAGTCGAACACGACCCGGACGTCGCCGAGGGGGCCGAGCTCGTACACGGCGAGGCTGCCGGGGCCCTCGACCGCCTCCAGCGACCACGTGACCGGGCCGGAGACCTGGCCGTCGTCGATGGCCTCGGTGTTCCAGCCCGGCCACAGGACGCCGGCCTGCTGGGTCTGCGGCAGCAGCCAGATCCGGTCCCCGGGAGCGCCGAGGAAGCCGTAGGCGCCGCCGGCGGGGACCTGGGCGAGGGCCTCGTCGGTGACGTGGAGGCCGACCGCCTCGAGGTCGCGCCAGTACACCGGGGTGGGCCCGCGGGTGGTGTCCTTCAGCTGGGTGCGCAGCCGGCCGTCGACGAGGCGGGCGGCGATGTCGACGTGCCCCGAGTCGAGGACGGCTTCGAGCCCGGTGCAGGTGCCGGTGGGCGGGGCGGTCGTCGTGGTGGTCGAGGTGGTGGTCGGCGCCGGCGCCGTGCTGGACGAGCCCGGGGGCGACGTGGTGGTGGAGGAGGAGGAGGGGGTCGGCGCCGGCCCGGTCGTCGTGGTGGTCGTGGTCGCCGGGGGCAGCGGGCCGACGACGAAGGTGTAGGCGACCGGTCCGGTGGTGATCGTGACGCCGGACCCGGCCGGGCGGGCGGTGACCGCGAAGGTGAGGGTGTAGGTGCCGAGGGCGCCGAAGGCCCAGCTGGCGTGGACGTGGGCGCCGACCGGCTGGCGCAAGGTCATCGCCGGGTCGCCGGAGCTGAAGATCCGGCGCGGCCCGGCGGTCTCGGTCTGGAACACCTCGACCGGGCCGGGGCCGGTGACGTCGGTGAGGGCGATGGTGACGGCGTCGCCGGCGAGGACGCCGGCCGGGATGTCCTCGGTGTCCCAGCCGGGCCAGACCACCCCGGGGTGCTGGACCTGGGGCGCCACCCACGTCCGGGCGCCCGGGGCCCCGAGGAAGGCGTAGCGGGGGTCGGCCGGCACCGTCAGCCGGGTGTCGGCCGAGTCGACGACCTGGTAGATCAGGTCGGCGGGGTCGGCGTAGGTGTGGTCGGGGGCGTTGCCGATCCGCGCCTCCAGCCCCAGGGCCCCGCCCGTGTAGGTGATGTGGAGGGCGTCGCTGTGCTCGACGGCCAGCACCCGGCGGGCCTCGGCCCCGCTCGCCGATCCGGTCACGACCGCCCACCCGACGAGCAGGACGACGAGGGCGGCGGCGGGGCGGCGGGCGAGGCGGGGCGGCGTCACCCGCCCAGCATCGCGCTTTTAGGAATGATTCTCAAACTCGATACCCGCACGACCCCGGACCAGGCGGGTGAGGCGGCCGTGGCGGGGCGCGAGGAGCCAGGCGACCAGGAAGGCACCGGTCAGGACGAGCACGATCGTCCCGCCGACGGGGAGGTCGTAGCTCCACGACAGGTACAGCCCCACCGTCGCCCCCAGCGCCCCGATCGCCGGCGAGATCACCATCATCCAGCCGAGCCGGTCGGTGAGCAGCCGGGCCGTGGCCGCCGGGGTGATCAGCAGGGCCAGGACGAGGACGTTGCCGATGGTCTGGAGCGAGATGACCACGGCCAGGGTGACGCCGACGTAGAGGACGATGTCGAGGGCGAAGACCCGCAGCCCCATGGCCCGGGCCATCTCGCGGTCGATGGAGACGGCGACGAGCTCCTTCTGGAGGCCGAGGAGCACGGCGAGGATGCCGAGGCCGGTGAAGCCGACGACGAGGAGGTCCTCGTCGGGGATGCCGGTGATCGAGCCGAAGAGGAACTGCTGGAGCGACCCGGAGTACCCGGGCGCCTGCGAGATGACGACGATCCCGAGGGCGAAGGACCCGACGAAGAAGACGCCGATGACCGAGTCCTCCTTGATCCGGCGGTCCTGGGAGAAGACGGCCACGAGCAGGGCGGTGGCGACCCCGGCGACGGCGCCGCCGAGCACGAGGCTGCCCTGGACGACGAAGGCGATGGCCAGGCCGGGGAAGACGGCGTGGGCGACGGCGTCGCCGATGAAGGCCATGCCCCGGAGCACGACGTGGCAGCCGATCACCCCGCACACGATCGAGGACATGACGGCGACGGCGAGGGCCTTGGGGAGGAAGGCCAGGTCGGGGTTGAGCAGGTCGGCGAGGAAGTCCTGGATCGGCACTCAGGCCACCCGGAGGATCGTGACCAGCGGGCTGGCCTCGCCCACCCCGAAGGTCCGCATCCACGGCTCGGGGTCGCGCAGCCGCGCCGGCGGCCCCTCGGCCACCACCGTGCGGTTGAGCAGGACGAGGCGCGTGCACGAGCCCAGGGCCCCGAGCAGGTCGTGGGTCGTCATCAGGACGGCGGTGCCGTCGGCCGCCAGGCCGGCGAAGAGGCCGGCCAGGAGCTCCTGGGTCGGCATGTCGAGGGCCGTGTAGGGCTCGTCGAGCAGGAGGGCGGCGGGCCGGACGGCGAGGGCCCGGGCCACCAGGACGCGCTGGCGCTGGCCGCCCGAGAGCTCGCCGACCGGGCGCCGGCGGAGGTCCGCCAGGTGGACCCGGGCGAGGGCGTCGGCGACCGCCGTCCAGTCCTCCACCCCGGCCCGACGACCCAGGCCGAGCAGGCCGGTGCGCCCGGTCAGGACCATCTGCTCGACCGAGATCGGGAAGTCCCAGGCCACCTCGTGGCGCTGGGGGACGTACCCGATCCCTCGCCGTCGGCGCCGGCCGGTCCGGGCCCCGGCGACGGTGATCGTCCCCGCCGCCGGTCGGACCAGGCCCAGGAGGGCCCGCAGCAGCGTCGTCTTGCCGGCGCCGTTCGGTCCCACCAGGCCGACCAGCTCGCGGCCGGCGACGGTGAGGTCGACGTCGTGGAGCACGGGGCGTCCGCCCAGGCTGACGGCCAGGCCCTCCACGGCGATGGCGCTCATGGCCCCTCGCCCGAGCCGGGGCCGTCGGCACGGTGGCCGTCGTAGCGGTCGGCCTCGGCCCGCCGCTTCGCCCGCGACCCGCGCACGCCGAGCACGGTGGCGACGGCGACCAGGACGAGGGCCGCCCCCAGCCCGGCGGCGACGAGCCCGAGCGGCACGCCCCCCTCGTCCCCGCCCCCGGCCGGGGCGCCCGCCGGGCCCGGTCCACCGGCGGCGCCCTCCCCCGCCCCGCCGGCCGGCGCCTCGGCCACCGGCCCGTCGAAGGCGGCGGCGCGGGCGTCGTCGGGGTCGGTGGCGTCGCCGACGGCGAAGCGGACGGTGCGGGTGTCGGTGACGGTCGCGCCGGAGATGAGGTCGGCGGCGACCTCGACCCGCAGGAGGTAGACGCCCGGTTCGCTGAAGACCCAGTTGGCGTGGGTGTGGGTGTCGAGCTCGACCCAGACCGGTTGGGCCTCGTCGGTCTCGGAGGTCCACAGCACGTCGGGTGGTTCGAGGTTCCCGGCCTGGAGGTACATCGTGACGGTCCCTGGGCCGTCGACGCCGAGGAGGCTCATCGTCACGCCCCGGTCGACCGCGTCGAGCACCTCCGGGTCCTGGGTGTTCCACCCGAGCCAGACCACGTCGGGCGCCTGGGTCTGGGGCACGACGTGGACCTCGGTCCCCGCCTCCAGGCCGAGGAAGTCGTAGTTCGGGTCGTCGGGCACGGGGAGCAGGGCGGTGTCGCCGACCTGGAGGACGGCGTCGTCGAGGCTCCGCCACACCGAGGGCTCGACGGCGTCGTCGTGGATCATCAGCGTCCAGTCGCCGTCGACGAAGCGGGGTCCCATGTCGACGTGGCCGAGGGCGAGGTCGGCGGGGCCGGTGGCGGTCCCCTGGTCGGCGTCGATGGTCTGGTCGAGGTCGGGCTCGGTCGTCGCCTGGGCCCCGGCGGGGGCGGCGAGGGCGAGGGCCACGAGGGCGGCGAGGACGAGGGGGCGGGCGCGCATCGGGGCTCCGGGGTCAGGGGGTGAGGCAGTCGTGGAGCGACCGGGCGTTGGCCCGCATCATCTCGACGTAGGTGGTGACGTGGCGGTCGAAGGTGTCGCCGTAGATCGGGCAGACCTCGATCCCCTCGTCGGCCGCCACCTCACGCAGGGTCGAGGCCCGGGCGGCGAGGTTGGGCTCGAGGAAGACGGCGGGGACGTCGAGGTCGCGGATCGTCCGCTGGAGGCGCCGGCGATCGGCCAGCGACGGCTCGGCCGACGGGTTGGGCGTGACGAAGCCGGAGATGGCGACGTCGTAGGCGTGGCCGAGGTAGGCGAAGGCGTCGTGCGTGGTGACCAGGTGCCGGGACGCCTCGGGGATGGCGGCGATCGTGTCCCGGACCTCGTGGTCGAGGGCCTCGAGCTCGTCGATGTAGGCGGCCGCGTTGCGGTGGTAGTCCCGCGCCCCGGCCGGGTCGACCCCGACGAGGGTGTCGCGGATCAGCTCGACGTAGCTGATGGCGTTGCCCACGTCCTGCCACAGGTGGGGGTCGATCTCGCCGTGGACGTGCTTGCCCAGCACCGCCTGCGGCAGCTGGTACACCGGGTCGCCGGCATCGCCGAGGAAGCGGAAGGTGGGGTCGCCGGGCACCTCGGCCAGGGCCCGGGTCGGCACCTCGATCACCGTCGTGGCCGGGTCGTAGGTCCGCTGCGTGGCCTCCCCCCCGCCCTCGGGATCGGCGTACAGCTGGATCGCACCGCGGTCGAGGTCGACGGCGATGTCGGCGTGGCCCTCGGCCAGCACGTGCGCGACGTCCATCCCCGGCACGGTCCGCGGGTTCACCCCGACGGCGAAGGTCACCGTCCCGGTGGCGATCGGGACCGGCCGCTCGCCCCGGGCCACGGCCAGCCGGGCGTCGAGGTCGAGGGTGTGGATCCCGGGCTCGGTGAACACCCAGCTCATGTGGGTGTGGGCGTCGGGCGGGAGCACGGCGGTGTCCTCGGCGTAGCCGTCGGAGGCGTCGAAGCCGTCAGCCGAGCGCACGTAGACCTCCGGGTTCCCGAACGACTCGGTCAGGAAGGCCGTCATGTCCCCCGGCCCGTCGAACCCGGTCGCCGCCAGCCGCACCTCCGAGGACCGGTCGGCGCCCAGGGCCTCACCGGTGCCGCGGACCCGCATCCCCAGCCAGACGGTGTCGAGCGAGACGTCCTCGACCAGCGGGATGATCTCCGCCGCGTACTTGATCGCCCCCTCCGCCACCTCGACGTTCGGCACCCCCTCCGGGAGGTTGGCGTCGAGGGCCCGGATGATGGCGTGCTCCTCCAGGAAGGCGTAGTTGCTGAAGGCGACGTCGGCGTAGACCACGTTGCGCACCGCCCGCAGCGACGGCTCGTAGGAGTGCGGATCACCCCCGTCGGGCACCAGCGACGACACCACCACCCGATCCCCGCCCACGTTCTCGACCAGGTCCCGCAGGATCCCCGTCGTCGTCACCACCTGCACCCGGTCGTCCGCCGCGCTGAGGGTCGGCGGGGGCGCGCACCCGACGAGCGCGCCGAGCACGACCACCAGCGCGGACGCCAGCCACGCACCTCGTCGGGACACCACCATCGTCATAGTGAGAACGAGACCCATTACACGCGCGACCCCGCCGCCCCGGTCCACTCGGTTTCTCGCCCCGCCCGCCGGGGGAGGCGACGACCCGGGGACACCGCAGCGGGCGCGCACGACGACGAGGAGGTCGCATGACGGATCGGATCGCCGAACCGTGGGGCGCCCGCACGCCCTACGACCCGTCCACGCCCTGGCCCGTCCGGGTCGACCAGCACCTCGCCCCCGGGGTGGCGGAGGGGGATGTCGACCGGTGGGTGCAGTCGGCGTCGATCCTCCACTCCAACGGCGACGCCATGGACATCGCCGTGAGGGACGGGCGCATCGTCGGTGTCCGGGGCCGGGCCGTCGACCGGGTCAACCGCGGCCGTCTCGACCCCAAGGACCTGTACGGCTGGCAGGCGAACCTGTCCCCCGACCGGCTGACACGGCCGCTGGTGCGGGAGGGCGGCCGGCTGGTCGAGACCGACTGGGACACGGCGATGGGCCGCATCGTCGACCGCTCGAAGGAGCTGCTGGCGCGACCCGGCGGCTGGGGCCGGTTCGGCTTCTACACGTCGGGCCAGCTGCTGCTGGAGGAGTACTACACGCTCGGGGTCATCGGGAAGGCCGGCCTGGGCACGCCCCACATGGACGACAACACGCGCCTCTGCACGGCCACGGCGGCGGCCGCCCTCAAGGCCAGCTTCGGCACCGACGGCCAGCCCGGGTCGTACACCGACATCGACCACTGCGACGCCATCGCCCTGTGGGGCCACAACGTGGCCGAGACCCAGACGGTCCTCTGGATGCGGATGCTCGACCGCCGGGCCGGCACCGACCCGCCGGCGATGCTCGCCGTGGACCCGCGGGCCACGCCCGTCGCCCGGGAGGCCGACGTCCACCTCGCCATCCGCAACGGCACCAACCTCGCCCTCCTCAACGGCATCCTCCGCCAGGTCCTGCACCGCGGCTGGTGGGACGAGGGGTGGGTGCAGGAGCACACCATCGGGCTCGACGAGGTCCAGCAGACGGTCGAGGACTACGACCCGGCGACCGTCGCCGAGATCTGCGGGATCGAACCCCGCCAGGTCGAGCAGGCCGCCGAGCTCGTCGGCACCTGCGACCGCCTGCTCTCGACCGTGCTCCAGGGCTTCTACCAGTCGAACCAGGCGACGGCGGCGGCGGTCGCGGTCAACGACCTGCACCTGCTGCGGGGGATGATCGGCCGGCCCGGCGCCGGGATCTACCAGATGAACGGCCAGCCGACGGCGCAGAACACGCGCGAGACCGGGGCCGACGGGGACCTGCCCGGGCTGCGGAACTGGGACAACCCCGCCCACATCCGGGAGCTGGCCGACCTGTGGGACGTCGACGTGTCGACCATCCCGCACTGGGCCCCGCCGACCCACGCCATGCAGATCTTCCGGTACGCCGAGCAGGGGACGATCGACCTGCTCTGGATCAGCGCCACCAACCCGGCCGTCTCGATGCCCGACCTCGAGCGCACCACGCGGATCCTCCAGCGCGAGGACCTGATGGTCGTCGTCCAGGACCTCTTCATGACCGAGACGGCCGAGCTGGCCGACGTCGTGCTGCCGGCGGCGACGTGGGGCGAGAAGACCGGCACGTTCACCAACGTCGACCGGACGGTGCACATCACCGAGCAGGCGATGGACCCGCCGGGCGAGGCCCGGTCCGATCTCGACATCTTCCTCGACTACGCCCGCCGCATGGACCTCCGCAACCGCAGCGGCGGCCCGCTGATCGACTGGCACGACCCCGAATCGGCGTTCGAGGCGTGGAAGCGGTGCTCGGCCGGGCGGCCGTGCGACTACACCGGGATCACCTACGACGCCCTGCGGGGCGGCAGCGGCATCCAGTGGCCGTGCCCGGCCGACCGGCCCGAGGGCACCGAGCGGCTCTACACCGACGGGGTCTTCAACACCGACCCCGAGTACTGCGAGTCCTACGGCCACGACCTGCTCACCGGGGCGTCGCAGACCGAGGAGCAGTACCGGGCCCAGCAGCCCGGCGGCCGGGCCCTCCTCCACGCCGCGCCGTACGAGCCGTCGCCCGAGGTCCCCGACGACGACCACCCGCTCCTGCTGACGACCGGCCGGACCGTGTACCAGTTCCACACGCGCACCAAGACGGGGCGGGCGCCGCAGCTCGCCGCCGCCGCCCCCGACGTCTGGGTCGAGCTGAGCGAGGCCGACGCCGCCGAGCGCGGGATCGCCGAGGGCGACGTCGTACGGGTCGACTCGGCCCGCGGCGCCGTCGAGGCGGCCGTGCGGATCTCCGGCATCCGGCCCGGCGTCGTGTTCGTGCCGTTCCACTACGGGCACTGGGACCTCGACGACCCGGACGGCGCGCCGCCCCGCGCCGCCAACGAGCTGACCATCACCGGCTGGGACCCGGTGTCGAAGCAGCCGATCTTCAAGGTCGCCGCCGTCAGCGTGACCAAGCTGGCCGACGGCGACGGGCCGTCCCCGGCCCCGACGGTCGGCGGCCCGGCGCCCGTCGGACCCGCCGAGGTGCCCGCCACCGTCGGCGGCCCCGCCGCCGAGTCCACCAGCACCGAGGAGGGCTGAACCGTGCAGCTGGCCCACTACCTGGGACTCCTCCACCGGGCTCAGATCGACCTGGGGCGCGCCTTCCGCGAGATCGCCGAGGCCCACGGGGACGAGCCCGACGTGGCGATCCAGTGCACCCGGCTGGCCGAGCAGTGCGCCGACCACGCCGACCGGCTCGAGCCCTTCGTCGACCGCTACGGCGAGGAGGCCGACGACGAGCCCGACCGGCTCCACTCCGAGCTGTTCCAGGGCACCCGGACCGGCCCGATCGCCCTGCTCCGCGACCTCCAGGACCTCTACCTGATGGCCGCCGAGTGCGACATCAGCTGGACCCTCGTGGGCCAGGCCGCCCAGGGCGCCCGCGACGAGGAGCTGCTCGACGTCGTCCACGGCTGCGAGGGCGAGACCGCCATCCAGATGCAGTGGCTGAAGAGCCGGATGAAGCAGGCGGCGCCGCAGGCGCTGGTGGTCGCATGAGCGCCGTCGAACCCGAGCCGTCCGACGTCGTCGCCCGCTCGACCCGGCTGGTCCTGCGCCCCATCGGCAACCCGCTCCCGCTCGGGTTCCTCGCCCTCGCCGTCGGCACGACCGTCGTCAGCGGCCTCCAGCTCGGCTGGATCCCGCCCCCGCAGGGGTCGGACGTCGCCCTGATCGTCATCGCCTTCGTGGTGCCCCTCCAGCTGGTCGCGTCGGTGTTCGGCTTCCTCGGGCGCGACGTGGTCGCGGGCACCGGCATGGGGCTCCTCGCCGGCACGTGGCTGTCCATCGGCCTGGTCCAGCTGACCGCGGCCCCGGGCTCGACCAGCAAGGCGCTCGGCCTGCTCCTGCTGGTCGCCGGCACCACCCTGCTGGTCCCGGCGGCGACCGCCGCCTCGGCCAAGGTCGTCCCCGCCCTCGTGATCGCCACGTCCGCCGTCCGCTTCGCCCTCACCGGCATCCAGCAGCTGACGGCGAGCGACCTCTGGGAGGACGTCGCCGGGATCGTCGGCCTCGTCCTCGGGGGCCTCGCCCTCTACGCCGGGCTGGCGCTGGCGATCGAGGACGCCACGCGCCGCACCGTCCTCCCCGTCGGCCGCCGCGGCTTCGGTCGCTCCTCGCTCGACGGCAACCTCCCCGACCAGCTCGTCCGCCTCGAGGGCGAGGCCGGGATCCGCGAGCAGCTCTGATGGGCGCGGCCACGACCCGAAGGGGTGGCCGGGACGAACTCGGGCCGGATCAGCGACCCTGAGCGGGGTCCTCGCCCGCTGAGGGTCGCAGCTTCCCGGTGGTGTCGGCGGCGTCGAGGCTGGCGATGAGGGCTTCGACGCGGGTGCGGATCTCGTCGCGGATGGGGCGGACGGCGGCGAGGTCCTGTCCGGCGGGGTCGTCGAGGGGCCAGTCCTCGTAACGGGTGCCGGGGATGTAGGGGCAGGTGTCGCCGCAGCCCATGGGGACGACGACGTCGGCGGCTCGGAGGGTGTCGATGCTCCAGCGCTCGGGCTGCTGGTGGGCGATGTCGATGCCGACCTCGGCCATGGCGGCGACGGCGACGGGGTTGACCTCGGTGGCGGGTTCGCTGCCGCCGGACCATGCGGTGGCGCGGTCTCCGGCGAGGTGGGTGAACCAGCCGAGGGCCATCTGGGAGCGGCCGGCGTTGTGGATGCAGAGGAACACGACGTGGGGGCGGTCGTCGGTCATGGGGCTCCTGGTGACGGGTCGGGGTGGAGGAGGCGGACGAGGCCGGAGGCGATGAGGGCGCCGAGGACCTGCATGGCGACGAACATCGGGACCGAGGCCGGGGCGATGCCGGCGAAGGAGTCCGAGAGGGTGCGGGCGACGGTGACGGCGGGGTTGGCGAAGCTGGTGGAGGACGTGAACCAGTAGGCGCCGCCGATCCAGGCGCCGACGGCGAAGGGGACGGCGCCCGCTCGCCCGGTGCGCACGCAGCCGTGGATGACGAGGAGGAGGCCGACGGTGGCCACGACCTCCGAGAGCCACAGCCCCCCGGAGGAGCGGGTGGTGGTCGCCAGCTCGAACACGGGCCGCTCGAACATGGCGTTCGCCGTGAGCGTGCCGGCGGAGGCTCCGAGGGCCTGGGCGGCGACGTAGAGGGCGGCGTCCCGGGTGCCGATCGTGCCGAGGAGCCGGTCGACGAGCGTGACCGCCGGGTTGAGGTGGGCTCCGGACACGGCGCCGAACATGAGGATCAGCCCGACCAGGGCGGCGGCCGTGGCGACGGCGTTCTCAAGGAGCTGGAGGCCGACGTCGTCGGGGGAGAGCCGGCTGGCCATGATCCCGGAGCCGACCACGGCGACGAGGAGGAAGGCGCTGCCGAGCGCTTCGGCGACGAGTCGGCGGGTCAGGTCCAGGCCGAGGGCGCCGGTGCCGGTCTCGGGCAGGACGTCGAGATCGCCGTCGGCCACGTCGTCAGCAGCAGGGCGAGGTGCCCGCGGCGACCGCATCGGAGATGGCGGCCGGCGCGCAGCAGGAGCCCTCGGCGCGCCCGGTGCTCGCCATCTGCTCGGCGTCGCCGGTCTTGACGTAGACCTCCCAGGGGGCGCCGTCGGGGTCCTCGACCCAGGTCTCGGTCTTCTCGGCGTAGCAACACGTCGTGTCGTCGACACCGGTGGTGACGAGGCCTTCATCGGCGAGGCGGGCCTCGGTGGCGCGCACCTCGCCGCCGGTCTCGACCTCGACCCCGAGGTGGTTGAGGGTCGCCGGGTCGCCCTGGCCCTCGATCAGGACCAGCTTGAGCGGCGGGTCGGCGATGGCGAAGTTGGCGTAGCCGGGCCGGACCTTGGCCGGCTCGGCGGCGAAGAGGCGGGAGTAGAAGGCGACGGCCTCGTCGATGTTCGAGACGTTGAGGGCGAGCTGGACACGGGACACGGCGACGCTCCTGGTAGATTGGCGGCTGTCGATGTATCGACAATCGCGAATGGATCGACCGATGTCAATACAAGATCAGGGGTGCTGCCCCTCGGTCCTCGCCGCCCCGCTCGGCGCCGAGGCCGCCGACGAGCTGGCGGCGGCGTTCTCGGCGCTGGCCGACCCGGTGCGGCTCCGGCTCCTGAGCCTGGTGGCCGAGGCCGGCGAGGTCTGCTCCTGCGACCTCCAGGAGCCGCTCGGCAAGTCCCAACCCACCGTCAGCCACCACACCAAGATCCTGGCCGAGGCCGGCCTCATCACCGGCGAGAAGCGCGGCCGCTGGGTCTGGTGGTCCGTCGTCCCCGGCCGCCTCGACCAGCTGCGCGCCGCCCTCGGCGGCTGACCCGACGCCGGCTCAGGCCGCCGGCAGGCGGTCGAGCCCGGGCCCGGCCAGGTCGGCCAGGGCGCCTCGGCGGCCGGCGACGAGCATGAGCAGGGCCTCGCCCGGGCCGCGGACCTCCGGGCCGTCACCGTGCGACCAGTCGAGGTCGGTGGCCACCAGCCGGAGGCCACGCACCGCCTTGCGGGACGGTAGCGGCGGGGCCCGCAGGGCGAAGTCGAGCACGACGACCAGCCGCTCGGCGGGGACGACCCGGGGCCGGTCGAGAGCCCGGCGGATGTCCTGGTGGTAGATGGTGCAGTCGGTCAGGCCGATGCGACCGCCGAAGGCCGCCGTCAGCCCGCTGGGCCGGGCGCGATCCCGGAGCGTCCGCACCAGGTCGGCCGTCGAGGCGTCGGCGGCGGCGGCCACGCCCATGGCGTTGGCCCGCCCACCGTCGAAGCGGGCCCGGGCCATCCGGGCGATGGCGCCGCGCCAACCGAGGTGCTCGTAGCTGACGACGTGGGCGACGACCTCGCGCACCGACCACCCCTCGCACAGCGACGGGACGGCCCACTCCTCGTCGGTGAGCGTGTCGAGGAGGTCGGCCAGGTCGTTCCGCTCGGCCGCCGCCAGGGCCATCACGTCGGGCCCGGTCCCGCCGGTCACGAGGTGGCCAGGGCCCGGTAGCGTTCGAGCCACCGCGGCCAGCCGTCGCCGGTGCCGAGCCCGGCGAGGCCCTCCCAGCCCTCGCCGTGGCGGTCGAGGTGGCGGTGCTGGAGGTGGACCCGGGTCTGCTCGGGGCCGACGGCGGAGAACGTGACCTCGACCTCGCTGCACCGGTCGGGGTCGGTCTCGACCTGGTACGTCGGGCTGAGGTCCCAGCTGAACACCAGGCGCGTCGGCGGCTCGAAGGCGAGCACGCGCGCCCAGGCGCAGACCGAGCCGTCGGTCCCGACGTCGTGGATCGTCCCGCCGACGTGCTGTTCCAGCACCGACCGGGCGATGGGCACCGCCAGCAGGTTCTGCTCCCGCGGCTTGATCTCGTCGAAGCGCTCGGTGAACGTCGCGAAGGCGTGCTCGACGGGGACGTCGATGGTGATCTCCAGGTCGATGCGCGTCGGGTCGGTGGTGGTCATGGTCGCTCCTCGGGAGGATCGGTGGGTCGGTAGGTCTGCTCGGCGAGGCGCTTGAGGTTGGCCAGGGCGCCGCCCCAGAAGGACTCCAGCTCCCGCCGCACCGGCTCCAGCCCCTCGACCCGCACCGAGTAGAGGCGGTGCCGGCCCTCCTGGCGGGCGTCGACCAGGCCGGCGTCGAGCAGCACCCTGAGGTGCTGGGACACGGCCGGCCGGCTCACCGGGAGGTCGTCGGCGATGGCGGTGACGGATCGCGGCGCATCGACCACGGCGGCGAGCACCTTCCGCCGGGTCGGGTCACCGAGGGCGTGCCAGGGGTCGATCGTGGGAGCGGTCGGCACGGACGCGTAAGTTAGCACTAACGCATGCGGTCAGCGATGCTCCGGCCCCCGCCCGTCGGTGGCGGTGAGGATCTCGTCGAGGTGGACGAGGTCGTCGGCGGTCACGACGCCGACGAAGCGGTCGCCGTCGCACACGGCGAGGCAGTCGGCGTCGGCGGCCTCCATGGCGCTGACGGCGTCGGCGAGGAGCCAGTCGGGGCGGGCGACGGGCAGGCCGGTGCGCATGGCCTCGGCGACGGTCGTCTCGGGCCAGGCCCGACGGTCGATCCCGGCGAGCCGGTGCGCCTCGGCCATCCCCAGGTAGGTGGTGCCGTCGACGACGGGGACGGAGTGCTGGCGCCGGCCGACGAGGTGCTGCCAGAAGAGCTCGTCGACGGTGGCGTCGGGGGGCACGGTCCGGGCCTCGGCGTCGATCACGGCGGCGAGGGGGAGGCCCAGCCGCTGCTCGAGGTGCCCGCTCCGGCCGGACGCCTGGTACGGCGAGATCGAGGCCCGGCCCATGACGAGCTGGGCGACGACGGCGGCGATCAGGCCGGGGACGACGAAGCCGGGCTGGCCGGTGAACTCGGCCACGAACACCACGGCGGCGAGCGGGACCCGGTACCCGGCCCCGAGGAAGGCGGCCATCCCCACCACGGGGAACAGGGTCGTGCCCTCCACGTCGAACAGCCCGCCGACCGCCCGCCCCACCAGCGCCCCCTGGATCACCAGCGGGATGAAGAGGCCGCCGGTGCCCCCGCCCCCGACGGCGGCGGCGGTGCCGACGACCCGCAGCGTGCCCAGGGCGACGATGGCGGCGACGCCGTGCTCGGGTTCGAGCGCCCAGCGCAGGGCGTTGTAGCCCGGCCCGAGCCCGAGGGGGCCGGAGCCGAGGGCGTCGCCGGCGACGACGACGACGGCCAGCACCGCCCCGCCGACGGCGACCCTGACCGCCGGGTGGCCGCGCCCCGACAGCGCCTTGGCCCGGCCGATCAGCACGACGAACAGGCGGGCCAGCCCGCCGGCGGCGAGGCCGACGAGCGCGGCGCCACCCAGGTCCACGAGGTTGAACGGGGGCCGCCCGGCCACCGGCAGGAGGGGTTCGGTGCCGGCGAGGGCGGCGAAGGTGACGTAGCTGGCCGCCGAGCTGATCGACGCCGGCAGGACCATCCGCCGGGCCAGGTCGTCCTGGAAGGGGACCTCCAGCGCGAACACCAGGCCGGTGACCGGCGCCTTGAAGACCGCCGAGACCCCGGCGGCCGCCCCGGCGACCATGAGGACCTTGGCCTGGTCGGCGCCGAACAGCCGGGCCAGGCGCCGCTGGACGCCGGCGCCGATCGACGCACCGGCGTAGATGGCCGGGCCCTCGTGGCCGAGCGGGACGCCGCTGCCCAGCGTGGCGGTGGCGGCGAGGAGCTTGATCGGCAGGTCGCGCCACCGGAGGCGCCCGCCCCGGCTGTCGTGGAAGGCCCGGATGTAGTCGTCCGACGTCGACGGTGACAGCTCCGGGCCGCCCAGCCGCAGGACCAGGGCGGTGAGGGCCAGCCCCACCGCCGGGGCCGCCGCCTGCACCGCCAGGGGCAGGTCGAGGACCCACCGGAAGGCGACGTCGGCGGCGGCGCCCTCGAACCCGGCGACCACCAGGCCGACGACGACCCCGACGGCGCCGGCGACGACGAGCACCTCGCGCGAGCGCCGCCCGAGGTCGGCCAGGCGAGCGAGGCCGGACGAGGTCACGGGGCGGGGGTCGACCAACCCAGCGGATCGAGGTCCAGGGGCGCCTCGCCGGCGGCCCGGGCGAAGGCGGCGAGGGCTCCGATCCCCTCGGTGGTCACGTCGGGTCCCAGGCGGCCGACGATGGCGGCGAGGTCGCGCCTCCGCCGGTCGAGCACCCGGGCCAGCAGCCGCCGGCCGGCGGCGGTGAGGTGCAGCTCGACCGCCCGGCGATCCTCGGCGGCCTGGACCCGGCGGAGCAGCCGCTTCGCCACCAGCCGGTCGCACATCCGCGTCGCCGTCGTCGGGTGGATGTCCAGCGCCACGGCCAGGTCCCCCACCGACATCCCGGGCCGGGACCCCACGACCACCACCGCCCGGTACTGCGGCAACGTCACGTCGACGCCGGCGAGCGACCGGGCCGCCACCCCCACCAGGGCCCGCGAGACGTCGAGCAGCGCATCGACCAGCTCGTCCTCCATCTCCTGCTGCACAGCATCGAGTGTAGAGGTACATGCAATCGCCGACGACGGTCAGCGTGTCCCCATGACCTCGGTCAGCTCGTGGCGGGCCTGGAGGCCGAGCTTGCGGTAGATGCTCTGGAGCTGGTTCTCGATCGTGCGCACGGACACGCCCGACTCCTCGGCGACGGCCCGGTTGGTGACGCCGTGGGCGACCCTCTCGGCGACCTCTCGCTCGCGATCGGTCAGCGGCCACTCGAGGTGGTGGAGCGACCAGGGCCGCGGGGAACGGAGGGCGCGAGCGGCGACGAGGGCGGCGACGGTGGCCCGGGCCGCGAGGGCCGGGTCCCGGCCGTGGAGGAACCGGGCCCGGGCAGCGTGGAGCTCGGCGGTGGCGGCGGGCCAGCGGCCCTCGGCGCGACGAGCCAGGCGACCGAGGGCCTCGGGATCCGCGTCGGCCTCGGCGCGCGCCCGGTCCCGGACGAGGGCGAAGAGCCACGACGGCGGCGCCGGTTCGACGAGGCGGGCCACGAGGCTCGCCACCGATGCCGCCGCCCCCGCCCGGACGCCCTCGTTCAGGGCGAGGACGGCGGCGACCAGCTGGCCCTCCTCGGCGGCCCGCTGGGCGGCGGTGACCAGCTTCGGGACGGCCGCCGTGGCGCGGCCCTCGACCACGTCGCACCACGCATCGGCCACCGCCACCTGGATGCGGACGCGCCCGTCGATCGTCGCCGCCGGGAGGGCTTCGTCCAGCAGGGCCCGGGCCCGGTCGACGTCGCCGCACTGGGCCGCGGCCCACCCCCGGGTGGCGATGGCGAGCGGGCGGGCGCCGATCAGGTCGTGGGTCGACAGCTCGCGGGCCGAGCGGGCGAGGTCGGCGTCGGCCCGTTCGAGGTCGCCGGCGACGGTGGCCGCGAACCCGCGCAGGAACCGCCAGGTCCCCGTCGTCGCCTCCTCGGTGGGCTCCGCCCGGGAGAGGCCGTCGTCGGCGTCCTCCACGGCGGCGACGGGGCCCTCGGCGACGAGGGCGGCGAAGGGGCCGCTGAAGCGGACCAGCTCGCTGGCCCACGGGAGGACGTGGCGGTGCTCGGCGACGAGCGGGAGGGCGCCGGCGATCGTCGCCCGGCAGGCACCGGCGTCGCCCGCCACGGCCTGGACGTAGGCGCCGGCGATGGCGGCGTTGAGCACCGCCACGCCGTCGTCGCCGGGCACCGGCCCCGGGGCGACGACCTCGCCGCGGATCGTGGCCAGCTTGGCCCGGTCGGCGTGGAGGAAGGCCCGCGCCGCCGGATCGCCGATGGTGGCCTCCACCTCGGCGAGGAGGGCGTCGGCCTCGGCGATGCGTGCCCCGTGGGCGACGAGGTGGACGGAGATGCGCCCGGCGGCCCGGGCCCGCTCGTCGTCGTCCCGGGCGACGGCGAGGGCCTCCCGGAGGGCGGCCTCGGCCTCGGTGTCCCGCCCGGCACCCGAGAGCGCGGCACCCAGCACGACCCGGGCCTCGAACGGGTCGCCGGCATCGACGGCGGCCCGGGCGATCTCGACGGCCAGCTCGTGGTCGAGGGCGGAGAAGGCGGTGCGGGCGGCCTCGACGAGGTGCTCCAGGGCGGGCGGCGTCCCCTGGCGCACCAGCGCGGCGACGGCGGCGAGGCGGTCCGAGCGGGTGCTGGCGGGGTGGGCCAGCACCACGGCACCGACCTCGACGGTGCTCGTCCGGCGGCGCGCCACCGACAGCGCCGCCAGCGCCGCCTCGGCGTGCAGGGGGTGGGTGGGCCGCACGATCGCCCGGTCGCCGCCGTCGACGGTCACCAGGCCGGCGTCCTCGGCGGCGACGACGGCCTCGACGCCGACCCGCTCGGCGAGGAGGTCGATCGGCAGCGAACCCAGGAGGGCGGTCGCCGTGAGCGCGGCACCGGCCGCCTCGCCTGCGACCCGCCGGCGGGCGTCGAGCACCTTGAGCAGGTGGGCGGGGACGTCGGCGGCGGCCGCCGGTGGCCGCCCGGTGCGGTGGCGGGCGCGGGCGTCGAGGAGCAGCTCGCGCACGAAGAGGGCGTTGCCAGCGCTGCGGGCCACCACCGTGGCGGTCACCGACGCCCGACCGGCGGTCGGGAGGTCGTCGAGGACGTCGGCGGCGAGCGTCGCCACGTCGTCGGGGGTCAGCGGTCCCAGGTCGTGCCGTCTGACCTCGTCGTGCACCCAGAGCCACTCGAGCCAGGGCGGGATGGGCGTCTCGGACCGCGCCGTGGCCAGGACCGTCGCCTTGCCCGCCTCGACGAGGCGGTGGAGCAGGTCGGCGGAGCGAGCGTCGAGGTGGGGGACGTCGTCGACCACCACGACGCCGCCGCCGTCGGCCAGGAGGGCCGCGACCTGGCGGTAGGCCGCCGCCGGCGTGACCTCCTCGCGGCCGGCCAGGACCGACGCCAGGGCGCCGAAGGGCACCTCGGCGACCGCCGCCGCGGCCCGCCACCAGAGCGGCGGGACGGCGGCCGTGGACGTCAGCTCCTGGACGAGACGGGTCTTCCCCACGCCGGCGGGGCCGGAGACGACGATGCCGATCACATCGGGGTCGGCCACCTCGGCGGCGAGCGTCGCGACCTCCTCGTCACGGCCGACGAACGGCCACCTCCCGCGCCCCACCGACTCCATCGGCCCGATGATGGCACCGGG
>DASTYI010000025.1:0-5027 GCA_035765045.1 Iamia sp.
CGACCTCGTAGGCGCGGTACTCGACGGTGCGGACGACGTCGCCGCAGTCGGGGCACTCCTCGCCCTTGCGGTGGTGGACGGCGCCGGGCCGGTCCTTCGAGGCCGACATGTCGTCGCGACCCCGCTCGAAGGCGAGCCCCTCGGCCACGCAGGCCCGGATGGCCTCGACCAGCCGCTCGGCGTCGTCGGGGGTGAGCTTGGCGCTCATGGCGAACGGCGACAGCCGGGCCCGGTGGCAGACCTCGTTGGCCAGCCGACGCCCGATGCCGGCGATCATCCGCTGGTCGCGCAGGACGCCGTGGATGCGGCTGTTGGTGGCGTGGAGGATCTCGTGCAGCGCCTCGGGCCCGACGGCGTCGGCCTCGGGGCCGAGGTGGTCGAGCGGGGGCTGCACCTCGGGGTCGCCCTCGACGACCCACACCCCGGCCTTGCGCTCGGTGCCCGCCTCGGTGAGCAGCAGGGCCCGGCCGTCGGCGAAGCTCCAGCGGGCGACGCCGCCCCGGGGCTTGGCCGCCTGCTTCTCGTCGGGGCGGAGCCGCCCGCCCTGCATCAGGTGGACGACGAAGGTGGCGACGCCGAAGTCGAGGAGCAGGTGCTTGCCCCGCTGGCCGACGTAGGCGAGGGGGGCGTCGATCGCCACCTCGGGGGCGGGGGCGAAGGTCTTGAGGGCGGTGAAGGTGATCGGGCGGAAGCCGGTCAGGGCGGTGCCGGCGAAGGCGGCGTCGAGCCGCTCGGCGTGGGCCCGGACCTCGGGCAGCTCGGGCATCAGGCGCCGCCCTCGGGCGCAGGGTCGCGCACGGCGGCGAAGACGTCGCCGAGGCCGCCGAGGGCGGGCGCCACCTCGAGCAGGCGGGACACGTCGCCGCCGAGCCGGATCTGGCCGAGCACGAAGGCGGTGCGGGCCGCCACCTCGCCCCGGGCCACCCGGTCGGCGACGGCCGCGTCCTGGCTGAAGGTGACGTCGGGTTCGTCGGGCCAGCCGGGGCGCACCGCCACCTCTCCATCGTCGAGCAGCAGGTGCCAACGGGTTCGCCGCTCGCCGTCGACCACCTCCTGGCCGATCACCATCCGGCGCCCCGCCGAGGCGGCGCGGAGGGCCTCGTCGGCCCGCGCCGCGGCGTCGGCGGCGGCGATCCAGGCGTCGGTGCCGAGGGCGGGCATCGCCCCAACCTAGGCAGGGCCGGCGGCGTCCCGGCAGCCGGCCCTACGATCCGCCCCGATGAGTGAGCCGACGCCCGTCCCCGCCACCGCCGAGGGGCGCCACGCGCCCGGTCCCGAGCCGCTCTGGAACGAGTCGTGGTACTTCGACTGGTCGCAGCCCGACGGCAGCCTCGGCGGCTACGTCCGGCTCGGCCTGTACCCCAACCTGGGCGTGGCCTGGTACTGGGCCTGCCTGGTGGGCGAGGGCCGTCCCCTCGTGACGGTGATCGACCACGAGGTCCCCATCCCCAAGAGCGGGCTGGAGGTGCGGAGCGAGGGCCTGTGGGCCGCCCACAACGTCGAGACCCCGCTCGAGCACTGGTCGCTCGGGTGCGAGGCCTTCGCCGTCGGGGTCGACGACGCCGCCGAGACCTACGGCGACCTGCGGGGCGACCGGGTGCCGTTCGGGATCGACCTGGAGTGGGAGACCGAGGGCGGCGTGTACCCGTACCCGGGGATCGACCGCTACGAGGTGCCGTGCCGGGTCCACGGGGAGGTCCTCGTCGGCCAGGAGCGGATCGAGGTCGACGGCTCGGGCCAGCGCGACCACTCCTGGGGCGTGCGGGACTGGTGGACCTTCCAGTGGTCGTGGACGTCCTCGGCCCTCGACGACGGCACCCGCACCCACGCCACCCACGTCGCCCTGGGCGAGGACGCCGTGCTCTACCGCACCGGCTACGTCCAGCCCCCGGGGGGCACGCCTCAGCCCGTGGAGGAGGTCGACCGGGGCCAGGACCTCGGCCGGGCCGGCTTCCCCGACCGGGGGTGGGTCCACCTCGACGACCTGGAGCTGGAGATCGAGCCGGTCGCCTTCTCGCCGGTGCTGCTCACCGGGCCCGAGGGCCAGACGTCGCGGTTCCCCCGGGCCCTGTGCCGCTACCGGGCCGGCGACGGCCGCACCGGGGTCGGCTGGACCGAGTGGAACCAGCCCCAGGGCTAGGGCCAGTCCTGCGATCGCCTCAAGGTGCCTGGCACCTTGAGGCGATCGCTCAGCGGGCCGGCTGGCGGGTGCGGTCGACGATCGCCTCGGCCTCGATCTCGACCCTCCAGCGCTCGTCGAGCAGGCGGGCCACGACGACGGTGGTGTTGGCCGGGCGGATCTCGCCGAACACGTGGCGGTGGGCCCGGGCCACGGCGTCGAAGTCGTCGGCGTCGACCAGGTAGACGCGGGTCCGCACCACGTCGGCGATGTCGCTGCCCGCCTCGATCAGGGCGCCCTCGATGATCTCCAGGCAGCGCCGGGCCTGGGCCTCGACGTCGTCGTCGACCGAGCCGTCGGGCAGCTGCGGGGCGGTGCCGGCCACCACCACCTGGTCGCCGACCCGGACGGCCCGGCAGTAGCCCATCAGCAGCTCCCACGGCCCCCCGGAGGACACCCGACGACGCTTCTCTTCCATGGGTGGGAACCTACGCCCTGGCAGGCTGGCCCCATGGATGGTTCTCGGGACGCCTACCGCCGGTCGGCCGACGCCTACGACCTCGTCTACGACGGCATCGGCAAGGACTATCGGGCCGAGGCGGCCGAGGTCGCCGGGCTGGTGCGCGAGCGTCGCCCCGACGCCCGCAGCCTGCTCGACGTGGCCTGCGGGACCGGCGCCCACCTCCTCCACCTCCGGCGCGACTTCGCCGTCGAGGGGGTCGAGCTCAGCGCCCACATGGCCGATCGGGCCCGTCGGCGGCTCCCGGGCGTCACCGTCCACGAGGGCGACATGCGGCTGTTCGACCTGGGTCGCCGGTTCGACGCCGTGACCTGCCTCTTCTCCTCGATCGGCTACACCCGCACCCCCGAGGACCTCCAGCGGGCGCTGGTCGCCATGACCCGCCACCTCGAGCCCGGGGGCGTGCTGGTGGTCGACGCCTGGCTGACCCCCGACGACTGGGTCGACGGCCACGTCAGCGCGGTCGCCGCCACCGAGGAGGGCCGGGCCGTGGCCCGCACCGACCGGTCGTGGCGGATGGGCCGCACCAGCGTCCTCGACATGACCTGGGTGGTCACCACGCCCACCGGCACCGACACCTTCGCCGAGCGCCACGAGCTGGGCCTGTTCACGGACGACGAGACCCGCGCCTCCTTGGAGGGCGCGGGTCTCGTCGACGTCGTGGAGCTGCCGGGCGCGGTCGCCGGCGAGCGCTCCCGGTGGGTGGCGTCGGCCCCCTAGACCCGGGCCTCCTGGGCGGCCTCGTCGATCTCCTTGGTGAAGACGCCCTTGCTGAAGGCGATGGCGGCGATCACGGCGATGGCGGCGACGACGGCGATCACGATGCCGGCGACCTCGCCCTGCTGCTTGACCTCCTGGAGCGCACCCTCGTCGTAGAAGCCGATGATGGCCGGGAGGATGAGCAGCGAGACCAGGTTCATCACCTTGATCAGCGGGTTGAGGGCGGGGCCGGCGGTGTCCTTGAAGGGGTCGCCGACGGTGTCGCCGATGACGGCGGCCTTGTGGGGCTCGGAGCCCTTGCCGCCCTCGGCGCCGTCCTCGATGTACTTCTTGGCGTTGTCCCAGGCGCCGCCGGCGTTGCTGAGGAAGTTGGCCATCAGCTGGCCGACGACGATCACCGAGGCCAGGAAGGCGCCCAGCGAGATCGGGCCGAGGCCGAAGCCGATGATGACCGGGGCCAGCACGGCGATGATCGCCGGGGTGGCCAGCTCGCGCAGCGAGGCGGTGGTGCAGATGTCGATGGCGGGGCCGTAGTCGGGCTTCTTGGTGCCGGCCATGATCCCGCCGTCGGCGAACTGGCGACGGACCTCCTGGACCACCACGCCGGCGGTGCGGGAGACGGCCCGGATGGCCAGCGACGAGAAGATGAAGGCGATCGAGCCACCGACCAGCAGGCCGATGAAGACCTTCGGGTCGGCCACGTTGATCGGGTACGAGGTGTCGCCGGCGACGGCACCCAGCCCGATCTCCTCGATGATCGTCTCGCCGTAGGAGGCGAACAGCGCCACCGCGGCGATCACGGCCGAGCCGATGGCGAAGCCCTTGGTGACGGCCTTGGTGGTGTTGCCCACGGCGTCGAGGCTCACCATGATCCGCTCGGGCTCACCCTCGAAGTGGCCCGACATCTCGGCGATGCCGGCCGAGTTGTCGGCCACCGGGCCGAAGGTGTCCTCGGCGACGATGATGCCGGTGGTCGACAGCATGCCGATGCCGGCCAAGGCCACCAGGTAGGTGGAGAACTTGAAGCTGCCGCCGCCCAGGGCGAGGGCGCCACCGATGGCGACGGCCACGGCGACGAGGCCCCACACGGCCGACTCCAGGCCCAGGCTCATGCCCTCGAGCACCGTGGTGGCGGGGCCGGTCCGGCTGGCCTTGGCGATGTCCTGCACCGGCTTCTGGGTGGTCGAGGTGTAGTAGGCGGTGATCTTGGAGGCGGCGAAGCCGAGGACCACGCCGACCACGATGGCGCCGAACATGCGGGCGCCGGGCTGGGAGATGGTCGAGCCGTCGGGGTTGCCGACGTAGCCGAAGGCCAGGATGGCGGCACCGACGATCGAGATGGCCTGGGCGATGGTGATGCCCCGGTTGATGATCTTGAGGGCGTCGTCCTCACCCGGCCGGGCCTTGGCCATGAACAGGCCGACGATCGAGGCGATCAGGCCGATGGCCATCACGGCGACCGGGAACACCAGGCCGCGGGCGGCGACGTCCTCCTCCAGGCCGATGCCCTGGAAGGCGACGACGCCGAGGATGATCGAGGCCACCAGGGTGACGCCGAAGCTCTCGAACAGGTCGGCGGCCATGCCGGCGCAGTCGCCGACGTTGTCGCCCACGTTGTCGGCGATGGTGGCCGGGTTGCGGGGGTCGTCCTCGGGGATGCCGGCCTCG
>DASTYI010000026.1:0-8337 GCA_035765045.1 Iamia sp.
GGTCGGCGAGGACAAGATCACCCTCTTCCGCCGCCACGGCTGAGCCCCCGCCTCCCTGGCCCGTCCCGAACCGGGTGGGTTCCCTCGGGCGTCCGCCCGGCGGAACCCACCCGGTTCGGCGTCCGGGGAGGGTTACTGTCCGGCGCCATGGTGTCGACGCACGCCCTGCTGACCTTCGCGGCGACGTCCCTCCTGCTGATCGTCGTGCCGGGGCCGAGCGTCATGTTCGTCGTGAGCCGGGGCGTGACCCTGGGGCGACGGGCCGCCGTGCTCACCGTGCTCGGCAACGCCGCCGGCGCCTACACCCAGGTGCTGCTGGTGGCCGCCGGCCTCGGTGCGCTCGTGCAGCGGTCGATCGCCGTCTACACGGCGGTGAAGCTGGTGGGCGCCGCCTACCTCGTCTACCTCGGCGTCCAGGCCTTCCGGCACCGCCACCGGCTCCACCTGGACGCGGACGCCGCTGGGCCCGCCCGATCGCCCCGGCGGCTGCTGCTCGACGGCTACGTCGTCGGCGTGGCGAACCCCAAGGTGATCGTCTTCTTCGCCGCCATCCTCACCCAGTTCGTCGACCCCGACGGCGGGCCGGTCCCGCTCCAGATGGCGGTGCTCGGCCTGATCTTCGTGATGATCGCCCTCGTGTCGGACGGGGCGTGGGGCCTGATGGCGGGCACCGCCCGGGGCTGGCTTGCCCGCTCGCCCCGCCGGCTGGCCGCCCTCGGGGGCACCGGTGGGCTGGTGACCGTCGGCCTCGGCGTCCGCCTGGCGGTGAGCGGCCGGGCCGACTGAGCGGCGCCGTGCGCTGGCTGGTCGACGGGAACAACGTGATGGGAGCGGGCGCCGACGGGTGGTGGAACGACCCGGTGGCCGCCGCCGCCCGGCTGACCCAGGCGATCGCCGAGTGGGCCCGGACCCACGACGACGCCGTCACCGTCGTCTTCGACGGCCGCCCCGAGGCGCGGGTCGCCGAGCTGGCCGGGGGCAACCTGACGGTCGACTTCGCCCGCCGACCGGGGCGCGACGCGGCCGACGACCGGATCGTCGAGGTGGTCGAGGACGCCTACGCCACCGAGCCGGCCCTCACCGTCGTCACCTCGGACCGGGGCCTGGTCGCCCGGCTGCCGCCGGGCGTGGGGGTCGAGGGCGCCGGCCGGTTCCGGACCCGGGTGGGGTTGGGTCGGCCTACTCCTCGACGAGGCAGATGAGCGTGCCGTGCATCGCCCGGGGGTGCACGAAGGCGATCAGGGCGCCGCGGCTGCCGGGGCGGGGCTCCTCGTCCACCAGCGCGAAGCCCTGCTCGGCGAGCACGTCGAGCGTGGCGGCGACATCGTCGACCCGGAACCCGACGTGGTGGATCCCCTCGCCCCGCTCGTCGAGGAAGGCGGCCAGCGGCGAGTCGTCGTGGGTCGGGGCGAGGAGCTGGACGTAGCTCTCGGCCACCTTGAGCAGCGCCACCTCGACCCCGTCGTCGATCAGCTCCTCGCGGTGGTCGACCACGGCGTCGAAGGCCTCGCGGTAGGTGTCGAGGGCGGCGGGCAGGTCGCGCACGGCGATGCCGATGTGGTCGATCTCGGTCAGGACGGAGAGCTGCTCGCCGGCCTGGGCGGCCTCCCGCTCGTCCTCGTCCTCGTTGGGGTCGCGGGCCTGGAGGGGGCTCACTCGCCCGACCCCTCGTCCGGCTTCGGCTTGCGCAGCAGGAGGGCGGCGGCGACCGCGGCCGCGGCGAGGACGGCCACGATCGCCCCGATCAGCACCGGGCTGATCCCCCCGTCGTCGTCATCGGCGGCCGCGTCCTCGGTGCCGGCCGGCGCGCTCTCCTCGTCGTCGGCCGCCGCGCCCTCGTCGTCGGCCGCCGCCGTGGTCGTCGACTCGGCCTCGGTGGTCTCCGGCGCCTCGGTGGTGGGCACGGTCGGGGTGACGTCGCCGTCGGGCGCCGGTGCCTCGACCGTGGTGGCGGGCTCGACCGAGGTGACCCGGATGGTCGTCCCCGGCGGCGCCGCGATCCGGATCGTGTAGTCGCCCTCCTCCTCGCCCGGTTCCATGGGGCGGGGGACGCCGTCGTCGACCACGGCGGTGACGGTGGCGTCGGGGACGCCGTGGCCGTCCTCGACGTAGGTGAGGCGGACGTCCAGCACCACGTGGAGACCGGTGCGGACCATCGAGGTGATCTCGATCTCGCCCTCGCCGCCGTGGGCGGTGGCCGGGGTGCCGGCGAGGAGGAGGACGGCCGCCGTCATCAGGAGGGCGGTGGTGGCTCGGGACAGGTACTTCATCGGACGGGCACCTCGAAGGAGAACTGGGCGGTGGTCGAGAGGGTCACGGTGGTGACATCGACGGTCCACGTCCCCGGGGTGGGGAGCGAGGCACCGTAGACGCTGGCGTGGTCGGGGGAGATGGGGGTCACGCCGTCGAGCTTGCGGTCGGGGACGCCCTCGCGGGCGACGGTGACCTCGAGGGCGTCGAAGCGGACGGGCCGGCCGGTGGCGTCGGTCAGGTAGACGTGGATCGTGTTGTCGCCGGCCCGGGCCGGGTCGACCTCGAGCCGCATCTGCAGCTCGCCGTCGGTGCGGACGTCCGCGTAGGGCTGGGCCAGGGTGTCGCGCCCGGGGGGCTGGTTCACCAGCCCGGCCGTCACCGCCAGCACGAGGGCACCCACGACCACCTCGGCCCGCACCAGCTGGAGCAGCCGTCGCCGCGCCGCCGCGGCCCGGGGCTCCCGCTCGGCCGGCTCGGCCGACGGGGCCGGCTCGGCGGGCGGGACCGCCCGGGCCAGCAGGGGGACCAGGCGGCTGCGGTTGAGCCAGCCGAGGAGGACGAGCACCCCGAAGCCGACGGCCTTGAGGGCGACGAGCTGACCCGATGCGGTGTCGGTCAGGGCGTCGACCGACCCGAGCAGGAGCCACCCCGACGCCGTGCCCGAGACGGCCACCACCGCCGCCGCCACCAGGGCGGCGCCGGAGACGAGGCGCACCGCCCGATCGGGGTCGGCCAGGGCCGGGCCGGCCACGACGAGCGCGGCGAGGAGCCCCAGCCAGACCGAGGCGGCGAGCAGGTGGAGGGCGTCGGCGGGGACGGCGAGGGTCCGGGGGTCGGCGGTCCAGGGGTGGCCGGCCACGGGGGCGAGAAGACCGGCGGCGGCGACCACCGCCCCGGTGCCGACCAGGGCCCCGGGGAGCCGGCGGGCGCGACCGGCCAGCCCGACGAGGGCGGCCCCGACGAGGATGGCGGCGCGGAGCAGGGCCACGGCCACCGGGCGGCTGTCGGCCACGACCTCGGGGACCAGCGTCAGGGCGCCGACGAGCGACCGGCCCGTCGTCGTGGCCGTCTGGGCGACGACGGCGGCGGTGGTGCCGAGGGCGCTGGCCGCGGTCCCGCCCACGACGAGGGTGCCGAGCCGGCCGAGGGCGGCGCCGGTCGGGCGGCCGTCGGCCGGGCCCCGGCGGAGGAGGGCGAGGAGCAGGGCGGCGCCGACGGCCACGGCGGCGCCGGCGTAGCCCAGCCAGCGGCCGATGCCGCCCACCGCCGAGGTGGCGACGGGGATCGACTGGTCGATGGTGGCCGCCCCGGTCCGCTGGCCGACGTGGAAGACGAAGGAGCCGGTGATGGTGTGGCCGTCGTCGCTGACGACGCGGTAGGCGACGGTGTAGGTGCCCCGTTCCCCGCCGTCGACGTCGATCGAGAGCCCGCGCCCGCCGTCGATGTCGTCGACCGACCCGTCGACCCGGTCGCCGTCGGGGGCGATGACCTGGACCGCCCCGGTCGACGCGCTCACCGGCTCGTCGAAGCGGAGGACGACCGCGCCGGGCACGGCGTCGACGAGGGCGTCGTCGGCCGGGCTGGTGTCCTGCAGCGTGGCGTGGGCCCCGGCCGGGCCGGCCCCGACCAGCACCGCCAGCACCAGCCCGGCGAGGACCGTGCCGACGGCGAGGAGGCGTCGGCGGGCGGAGGCGGGCACGGGAGCCGAGCCTACGGCCGCGCCCCCGTGTGACCCCGGTCAGGTCGCCGCCGGCCGCCGCCGCCGGCCGCCGGGGCCGTCGCCGCTGCGCCCGTTCCCAGCGGGACGCCGTTCTGAGGCGGGTGTGGGTCGTCGGTGCGCGCCGGGCGCCTCAGAACGGCGGGGGTCCGGGCGGCGTCGGCGGGGCGGTGGGTCCTCCGCCTGGGATCGGGAGCGACAGCGGGCGTAGCGTCACCCGCCGTGTCCACCGATGTCGCCCCCGCTGCGGACGGCGACCTCGACGACGGCGACGAGCTGCCCGTCGACCACGCCCGGCTCGACGACCTGCGCCGGGCCCGGCGCCACCGTCGGGTCGCCGAGATCCACTGGGTCGACGCCCTGTACCGGGTCTACGTGGCCGCCATCGTCGGGCTGGTCGCCGTCGTGGCCGTCGCCGGGGCGGTCGGCGATGCCCCGCTCGACGCGGCCGAGGTCGCCGACGTCCGCCGGCACGGCGCCGCGCTGGTCGGGCTGCTGGCCAGCCTGGCGGTGGCCGTCGGCCTCCGGTCGGGCAGCCGGGGTGGGCCGCTGGCCGTCGAGCCCGGCGACGTCCGTCACGTCCTGCTCGCCCCCGTCGACCGGGGTCGGGCCCTGCGGGGACCGGCGTGGCGCCAGCTCCGATCGAGCCTGTTCGTGGCGGTGCTGCTGGGGGCGACCATCGGGCGCTTCGCCGACCGCCGCTTCCCCGACCAGAACCCGTTGGAATGGATCCTCGCCGGGGCCGCGGTCACGGCCGTCGTCGTCGGTTTGAGCCTGGGGAGCGCCCTGGTGGCGTCGGGCCGGCGGATGCCGCGCTGGGCCGCCACGCTCGTCGGCCTGGTGCTGCTGGCGTGGTCAGCGGTCGACGTGGCCGGGGTCGAGATCCCGGCCTCGCCGGGGCGGGCGGTCGGCTGGATCGCCCTGGCCCCGCTCGACCTGCACCCGGTGTCGATCGTGCCGGTGGTCGTCGCCGTGCTGCTGCTGGCGGTCGGGATGGCCGGGGTGGGCGGGCTGTCGGTGGAGGCGGCCGAGCAGCGCACCGCCCTCGTCGGCCAGATCCGCTTCGCGGCGACGCTCCAGGACGTGCGGACGGTCCTGGTGCTGCGGCGCCAGCTCGCCGCCGACCGGCCCCGCGACCGGCCGTGGCTGCGCATCGGCCGGGGTGGCGGCCTGCTCCGGCCCATCGGGCTCCGGGCCTGGCACGGCATCCTTCGCTTCCCGGCCACCCGGGTGGCCCGCCTGCTGCTGCTCGCCGCCGCCGCCGGCGTCGCCCTGCGGGGGACGTGGAGCGGCACCGCCCCGCTCGTGGTCGTCGCCGGCCTGGCGGCGTGGCTCCTCGGGCTCGACCTGGTCGAGCCGCTGGCCCAGGAGGTCGACCACCCCAGCCGGCGCGAGCTCTACCGGCACCCCGAGGGCGCCATCTACGTGAGCCTGCTTCTGCCGTCGTTCGTGGTGGCGGCGCTGCTCGGGCTGCTGGCCGGGGGCATCGCCGTGCTCCCCGGAGCCGGGCAGGTCCCGGTCGGGCCGGGGCTGGTGAGCGGGGTGGCGGTGGCGTTGGCCGGTGTGGCCGGGGCCGTCTGCAACGTGGTCTCGGGCCAGCCGTCGCACAAGAGCGACCTGGCCCTGATGGCGCCCGAGGTGGCGGGGATGGGCGTCGTCCTGAAGTCGGCGCTGCCGCTGGCGATCGCCGTGGCCGGGGCGCTCCCGCTGCTGGTGGTCGAGGCCAACGACAACGCCGGGCGCGACCTGCTCCAGGGCGCCACCACGGCGTGGGCCGGGGTGCTGGTGCTCGTCGGGCTGGTGCTCGGGTGGGTCCACCAGCGGGAGGAGATCAGCCGGTGGTGGCAGGAGGCCCAGGAGGCCCAGCGCGCCGCCACCAGCACCAGCCGTGACGACGACGGCGAGGACGACGAGGACGAGGACGACGAGTCCGGCGAGGACGAGGAGAGGCGCCGATGAGCGAGCGCAGCGAGCGGATGCAGGGGGGCGGTCGTCTCTCCGACGGAGCGAGCGTCGCGGGGGGAGTCGACGGCGCGCGTCGGTGCCGTCGGCGGACGGACGTGGTGATGCGAGGAGGCCGACACCGATGAGCGAGACCGAGACGTTCCCCGCGTTGCGGGTCGAGGAGGTCCACCGGGCCTACGGCGGGGTGCCGGCGCTCGGTCCCGTCGACCTCGAGGTGGCGACGGGGGAGCGCGTGGCCCTGGTGGGGCACAACGGGTCGGGCAAGTCGACGCTGCTGCGCATCGTCGCCGGGCTCCTCGAGGCCGACGGCGGCACCGTCGAGATCGCCGGGTGGCCCAGCGGTGACGTCCACGCCCGCGCCACCACCTCCTACCTGCCCGACGACCCGGTGCTCTACGACGACCTGTCGGTGGTCGAGCACGTCGAGTACGTCTCCCGGTTGTTCGGGGGGGACGGGTTCGACGACTACGCCGAGGACGTGGCCGAGAAGCTCGGACTCTCCGAGCGGCTCGACGACCTGCCCAGCCGGTTCAGCCGCGGCCTGCGCCAGAAGGCCTCGCTGCTGCTCGGCCTGGCCCGGCCCTTCTCCCTGCTGCTGGTCGACGAGCCCTTCGTCGGCCTGGACGCCCCGGGCCGGCTGGCCCTGCTGGCGCTGCTCGACGAGGTCCACGCCGATGGCGCCTCGGTGGTGGTGGCGACCCACGACCCCGAGTTCGTCGACCGGGTCGACCGGGTGATCGCCCTGCGCGACGGGGAGATCACCTTCGACGGCAAGGCCACCCCGGCCGAGGTCCTCCGGCTCGTCGGGGCCTGACCCGGTCGGACCTGGGCCCCGTCAGGGGTCGGGGCAGGCCGACCAGAGGCCGCGGCCGGCAGCGCGTGCGTCGGCGGCGGCGCGGGCGAAGGTGTCCTCGTGGGCGACGTTCGGGGGGACGGTGAGGGGCTGGGCGAAGCCGTCGGCCGCCAGGCGCAGGTTGACGAAGAGCCCGTCGCGGCGGCGGTAGACGTAGGCCAGGGTCCGGTCGTAGCGGTCGGTGGCCTCGACATCGCCCACCAGCCGGACCTCGGTCCCGACCGGGATCAGCTCCTCGAGCGCGGCCGTGGCCTCGCGCCCGTAGCACTCGACCCCGAACGACACCTCGGGCGTGTCCACGCCGATGAGGCGGATCCTCTCCTCACCGGCGCGGAACGTGTCGCCGTCCGTGATGCGGGTGACGGTGACGACCCGGCCGTCCCCGGCCGTCGTCGTCCCATCGCCATCGTCACCGTTGTCAAGGAGCGCGCACCCGGAGACCGGGAGCGTGAGTGCCATGAGCGCCATGAGGGCCACCATGCGTGGAGCCACGTCCGTGACCCTACGGAGGGGGTGTGACAGTGAAGCGGGAGGTCGTGCTCATCCGTCCCCGGGCGGGCCGGGGGTGAGCGCAGCGGCGGCCCGGAGGAGGAGGTCGACGGCGTCGAGGAAGGCCTGGGGGGCGATGCCGTCACCCTCGATGTCGTGGTGGTCGGCGATCCCGTCGTCGAGCACCTGGAGGATCAGGGCGACGAGGTCGAGGTCGGCCGGTGGGGCGATCTCGCCCAGGGCGAGGACGTGCTCGACGACGGCCCGGTACCCGTCGCGCTGCTGCTGGTGCCATGCGGCCAGCCGGGGTCGGAACTCGGGCACCCGCAGGGCGTGGAGCCGGAGCTCGGCCAGCAGGAGGCGCCACGTCCGGGCGTCCGGGTCGCCGCCGCGGCGGCGCAGGGCGCCCATCAGGTCGGCGGGCGAGGAGGCCTCGACGACCAGGGGGGTGAGGTCGGCGACCTCGTGGGCGGTGCGGGCGTCGAGGACGGCGTCGACCAGGGCGTCCTTGTCGGCGAAGTTGGAGTAGAAGGCGCCGCGGGTGAACCCGGCCCGGGAGGTGACCTCCTCGACGGTGGTGCCGGCGACGCCCCGCTCGGCCATGACCTCGGCCGCCGCCCGCACCAGGGCGGCCCGGGTGGCCGCCTGCTGCTGGGCCCGGGTCCGCCGCACCGGCCGTGCCGGCCGGCTGGCGCCGCCGGGATCGCCCGACCCGTCGGGACGGCTCGGCCCACTCCGACCGCTCGCGGCGCCCGCCGTGCCGGGGCCGTCCGTTGTGCCCGGACCGCCCGCTCTGCCCGCCTTGCCCGCTCTGTTTGGCCCGCTCGGATCGCCCGCCCCGCCCGCACCAGCCGGACCGCCCGGACCGTCGGCCGTGCCGGGACCGCCGGCCATGCTGGGGCCGTCCGCTGTGGCGGGACCGCCGGGCGTGGCGGGACCGCCCGGCGTGGCAGGACCGCCGCGCGTGCCGGGACCGTCCGTCGTGCCCGGGGCTTCCGCCTCGTCCGCGCCGCTCGGACTGCTTGTGCTGCCTTGATCCTCACGACCGCCGGTCGTGCCC
>DASTYI010000027.1:0-12370 GCA_035765045.1 Iamia sp.
GCGGCGACGCGCAGCGCCCGGCGGAGGGCGGGGCGCTCGGGGCCCGCGTCGTGGGCGGCGGCGAGGAAGACGGCCAGGCCGACGGCGAGGAGGGCGCCGCCGTAGCCGAGGACGCGGGCGACGGCGCCGACGACCTTCCACGGCCCGTCGCCGTCGTCGCCGAGGAGCGAGGCGGCCAGGTCGGCGTCGATCCGCTCGGCGCCCTCGCCCACGGTGAAGGTGAATGAGCCGTGGATCGGGTGGCTGTCGGCCGAGATGACCCGCCAGGCGACGATGTAGGCGCCGTCGTCGAGGTCCTCCAGGGCGACCGTGACCGTGTCGCCCAGGTCCTCGACCCCGCCCCGGTCGACCCGGTTGCCCTCCCGGTCGAGCACGCGGATGGCGCCCAACCCGGCCGAGATCTCCTCGGAGAAGGCGACCGAGACGGCGGTGGGGGCCGTGTCGAGGCGGGTGCCGTCGGCCGGGGTGGTCGCCACCAGCTCGGCGTGGGCGCCGGCCGGACCGGCCGGCCAGGCGAGCGAGGCCAGCCCGGCGAGGGCCAGGGCGAGGGCGACGAGCAGCGCCCGGCGGGCCGTCCTCACGCCGGCACCAGGCGGGCCCGGCCGGGCGTCGCCCGCCGGTGGCGGGGGTGGAGGAGGGCGAGGAGGGCGACGCCGGCCAGGTCGACCACGTGGTGCGCCTCGGTCAGGGCCACGGCCTCGCCCTGGGCCACGTCGATCCCGGCGGTGAGCAGCATGGCGCCGGCGAGGGCCCCGGCGAAGGGGAGCAGGCCGGCGGCGAGGCGGGGGCGCCAGGCGGTGGTCAGCAGGCCGACGCCGAGGGCCAGCTCGAAGGCGCCCATCTCGCGGGCGACGTGCACCGGCGCCGAGGCGTCCTCGGCCAGGATCAGCGCCGGGATGGCCAGCACCAGCTGGGTCAGCCCGATGGCGAGCAGGGCGTAGCGGACGCCCTCGCGCACCGGGCGGGGGCGGGCGCTGGCGGGGACGGCGGCGAGGATGGCGTCGGTGCGGTCGGCCACCGACGCCGCCGGGCGGACCCGCACCGCCCGGTGGAGGGTCGTGGCCCGGGCCACCCAGGCCCGGCAGTCAGCGCACCCCTCCAGGTGGTGGTCGACGTCCTCATCGGTCAGGCCGGCCGGCAGCGCCTCGGCGTCGAGGCGGGCGGAGGCGGCATCACGGCAGTCCTCGCAGCGCATGCGGTCCAGGTCGTCGCGCCCCCGCCCCCGGTTCCCGAGCCCGCTCGGGACCTTCGACCCTTGGACAGGGGCGGGCGGAGCCGCCATCCTTCCGGCCGTGGACGCGTTGACCCGGCTCGCCCTCGATGCCCGCGACGGCGACGAGGTGGCCCTGGCCGGGTTCGTGCGCGCCTCGCAGGCCGACGTCCACCGGTTGGCCGCCCACCTGGTCGACGCCGACGCCGCCGACGACGTGACCCAGGAGGTCTACCTCCGGGCCATCCCCGCCCTGGCCCGCTACCGGGCCGAGGCCCCGGCCCGGCTGTGGCTGCTGTCGATCGCCCGCCGGACCTGCGCCGACGTGATCCGGCGCCGGGGCCGGCAGCGCCGGCTGTGGCAGCGGCTCACCAGCCAGCCCGACCCGGCCCGGGTCGAGGGCGTGGCCCCCGCCGGCGGCGCCGTCGACCTGACCGTCCTCCTCGACGACCTCGACCCCGACCGCCGCAGCGCCTTCGTGCTGACCCAGGTCCTGGGGCTGGCCTACGCCGAGGCCGCCGAGGTCGTCGGGGTCCCGGTCGGGACGATCCGCTCCCGGGTCTCCCGGGCCCGGGGCGATCTCGCCGCCGCCCTCGCCGCCGACACCCTCGACGACGCCGAAGAGGCCTGACCCCTCCCCGCAGCTGGCGATCAGATCCGACGGGTAGCCGTCGGATCTGATCGCCAGCTCGGCGCGGGCGAGGTGGGGTGGGCCGGGGTGGGGGAGGGGTGTGACGGGTGGCGGGGTTGCGGTGGCGGCGCGATTCCGGCAAAGTCGACCTGTCCACTCAGAATTACCGGAAAGACTGCACCGTGCGCCGCTCCCGCCCACCCCTCCTCCTGCCCCTCGCCCTGGCGCTCGCCGTGCTGGCCGCGGCGTGCAGCGGTGAGGCCTCGACCCGGGCCGATGCCAGCGAGGAGGGTCCGACCACGACCGCCGCCCCGGTCCGCGCCCCCGAGACCATCCCCGACGGCGTGACGCTCCGGGTCGGCGACCAGCTCGACTACTTGAAAACCGTCCTCGAGCTGGCCGGCGAGGACCAGGGCTACGGCTACGACGTCGAGTACGCCAGCTTCGTCGGCGGCCCGCCGATGCTCCAGGCCTTCCAGGGCGACGCCATCGACATCGGCTTCGTCGGGAGCACCCCGCTGATCTTCGCCCAGGCCGCCGGGCAGGACATCCGGGCCGTCGCCGGCTGGGCCTCGGCCGAGGCCTCGTTCTACGGCCTGGTCACCGCCCCCGGGGTCGACGACGTGGCCGGCTGGGACGACGTGCGGGGCAAGCGCATCGCCTACCAGCGGGGCACCGCCGGCGAGGCCGTGCTGCTCCAGTCGCTCGACGAGGCCGGCATCGAGCTCGGCGAGATCACCCCGGTCGACGTGTCGCAGCTCCAGGTGGCGGCCACGCTCCAGGGCGGCGGCGCCGACCTCGGCATCTCGATCGAGCCCCTCACCAGCGCCTACCTCACGGCCAACGAGGGCGCCGAGCAGGTCGCCCGGGCCGACCGCATCACCGACCGCTCGTCGTTCCTGATCGCCACCGAGGGCACGCTGGCCGACGAGGGCCGCTCGGCCGCCCTGGCCGACTACCTGTCCCGCCTCGTCCGGGCCTTCGGCTACCTGCGGGAGAACGAGCAGGCCGTGGTCGACGGGGTGTTCACCGAGGTCTACGGGCTGAGCCCGGAGCGGGCCGCCGAGCTCCAGGTCGAGAACGGCGAGACCAGCTTCTACCCGATCCCCGACGACGAGCTGGTCGAGGCCCAGCAGCACCTGGCCGACCTCTTCGTCGAGGCCGGGCAGATCCCCGAGGAGGTCGACGTCACCGCCCAGTTCGACAACCGGTTCAACGACCTGGTGGCCGAGGAGCAGGGCTCGTGACCGTCGTGGACCCGGTGACCCCGCGGGCCGGCGAGGTGGTGCCCTCGGTGCCGGCCGCGCCCCGCCTGGTCGCCCTCCCGACCCGGCCCGCTTCCGAGGCCGGCACCACCCGGCGCCGGGGCGTCCCCCGGAGCATCGAGCGGCTGGCCGGCGTGGCCCTGCTCGTCGCCGTCTGGGAGATCGCCGCCCGGGTCGGCTGGCTCGACACCGACACCCTGGCCGGTCCGTCGACGGTGCTGACCGCCGGGAGCGACCTGATCGGCGACGGCACCCTGCTCGACGCCCTGTGGGCCTCGCTCCAGCGGGTGCTCTGGGGCGCCGCCATCGGCGTGCCCATCGGGGCCGTGCTGGCCCTCGTCGCCGGGCTGTCCCGGCTGGGCGACGACCTGCTCGACGCCACCGTCCAGATGCTCCGGTTCGTCCCGATCATCGCCCTCCAGCCGCTGCTGATCGTGTGGCTGGGCGTGGGCGAGACGGTCAAGGTCACCCTGATCGTGCTGGGCGTGGCCTTCCCGATCTACGTCAACACCAGCGCCGCCATCCGAGCCACCGACCCCCGCCACCTGGAGCTGGCCGCCACCGTCGGGCTGGGCCGGTGGGAGCGCATCCGCCGGGTCGTGCTGCCCAGCGCCCTGCCCGGCTTCCTGGTCGGCGTGCGGCTGGCGTCGGCCATCGCCTGGCTGGTGCTCGTGTTCGCCGAGCAGATCAACGCCAGCAGCGGCGTCGGCTACCTGATCCTGCGGGCCCAGACGCTGATGCAGACCGACGTGATCGTCGTCGGGCTCGTCACCTACGCCGTGCTCGGCCTGCTGTCCGACGCCGGGGTGCGGACCCTCGAGCGACGCCTCCTCCGCTGGGCGCCGGGCCGATGAGCGTCGTCACCGATCGCGCCGTCTCCGTCCGGGAGGTGACCCGCACCTTCGGCGAGCGGAGGGTGCTGAAGGGGATCGACCTCGACCTCCGCCCCGGGGAGTTCGTCGCCCTGCTGGGCCGGAGCGGCTCGGGCAAGAGCACGCTGCTGCGGGCCCTCGCCGGGCTCGACCGCGACGTCGCCGGCACGATCGAGGTGCCCGAGCGCCGCGCCGTCGTCTTCCAGGACGCCCGTCTCCTCCCCTGGGCTTCGGTCCTGGACAACGTGGTCCTCGGCCTCCACGGACCCGCGGCCGAGGCCCAGGGGAGGCGGGCCCTCGACGAGGTCGGCCTGGCCGGCCACGAGGGCGACTGGCCCAAGACCCTCTCGGGGGGCGAGGCCCAGCGCGCCGCCCTGGCCCGGGCCCTGGTCCGCGAGCCCGAGCTGTTGCTGCTCGACGAGCCCTTCGGCGCCCTCGACGCCCTGACCCGGGTCCGGATGCACCTGCTGGTGCAGGAGCTGTGCGCCCGGCACCGGCCCGCCGTCCTGCTCGTCACCCACGACGTCGACGAGGCCGTGCTCCTAGCCGACCGGGTGCTCGTCCTCACCGACGGCGTCATCTCGCTCGACGAGCCCGTCCTCCTCGACCACCCCCGACCCCGCGGCGACGAGCGCTTCCTCGCCCTGCGGACCCGCCTCCTCGCCGAGCTCGGCATCGACGACTCCATCTGAAGGGACCCCCCATGACCATCCTCGACCCCGCCCCCACCGCCACCGACCTCCCCGCCCTGGAGGTCGAGCACCTGTCGGGGGCCATCGGCTCGGTGATCCACGGCCTCGACGTGCGCACGATCGACGACGCCACCGTGGCCGCCATCCGCCAGGTCTGGCTCGACCGCAAGGTCGTGTTCTTCCCGGCCCAGCACCTCGACCCGGACGAGCACATCGCCTTCGCCTCCCGCTTCGGCCAGCCGACCGAGGGCCACCCGGTCATCCCCGGCGTCGAGGGCCACCCCGAGGTCTTCGAGATCGACTACACCGCCACCCGCGAGCTGTACGCGGCCTACGGCGACGTCAGCACGCGGTACTCGGGCGTGTCCTGGCACACCGACGTCACCTTCGTGGCCCGGCCCCCGCTGGGCTCGATCCTGCGGGCCGTCGAGGTCCCGGAGTCCGGCGGCGACACCGAGTTCTCCAACCAGGAGGCCGCCTTCGAGGCCCTGAGCCCCGCCCTCCAGGGCTTCCTCTCGACCCTGACCGCCGTCCACGACGGCACCGCCCAGTTCCAGGGCGTCTTCGACCTGGTGGGCGAGGGGAGGTGGGAGGGCGAGACGCTCAGGAAGCTCGAGCCCACGACCCACCCGGTGATCCGCACCCACCCCGAGACGGGCCGCCGCTCGTTGTTCGTCAACCCCGGCTTCACCAAGCACATCGTCGAGCTGGAGCGGGCCGAGAGCGACGCCCTCCTGGCCTTCCTGTACGCCCACTCGGTCCGGCCCGAGCTCACCGTCCGCTACCACTGGGGCGCGGGCGACATCGGCTTCTGGGACAACCGGGCCACCCAGCACTCGGTCGTCGGCGACTTCGGCACCGCCCACCGCGTGATCCAGCGGGTGACCCTCCGCGGCGACGAACCGCGCTGAGGTCGTGCGCCCCGCCCTCATCGACCTGACCCGCCCGGCGCCGCTGCCGGACGGGCTGCTGGTCGACATCGCCACCGGCCTGGCCGGCGTGCCCGCCCTCTGGCGGCCCCACGTCGACCACGGCCCCGACCGGCGCGCCGTCCGCCTGATCGGCACCGAGTCCTACGAGGCCTGGGTGATCAGCTGGGGCGACGACGCCACCGTGGCGCTCCACGACCACGGCGACGCCGCCGGAGCCCTGGTGGTCGTCGAGGGCGAGCTGGCCGAGGTGGTGGCGAGCGGCCGGCGGCGGATCCTGGGCCGGGGCGCGGTGGCCCGCCTCGGCGTGGGCGTGCCCCACGACGTGGTGGCCACCGCCCCCGGGACGACCAGCGTCCACGTCCACTCGCCGCCGCTGGAGGCGATCGGCCGCTACGACGACGCCGGCATCCGCACCGTCGAGGACCCGGTGGCCCTCGTCCCCGCCGTCCACGACGCCGCCAGCTACGTCCGCGCCCTCGACGCCGCCGACGCCGCCGCCCGACCCGTCCCCGCCCGTGGCTGACCTCGACGCCCGTCGGATCGCCGGGGCGGTGGCGCGGGGGGTCCTGCCGATCGCCCTCTTCCTCGCCCTGTGGTGGCTGGTGAGCGCGCTGGAGATCTGGGACGAGCTCTTCGTCCCCCGGCCCGCCGCGGTGTGGGACCGCTTCGTCGAGTCGGTGACGATCCACGACGGGCGCCGGGGCCTGAGCGACCACTACCTGTGGGAGCACCTCGGGGCCAGCCTGCGACGGATCCTCACCGGCGTCGGCTGGGCCGTCGTGGTCGGCGTGCCCCTGGGCCTGCTGATCGCCACCGTCCGCCCGATCGCCGTCCTGCTCGAGCCCTACGTCAACTTCATCCGGGCCCTGCCGCCGCTCGGCTACTTCAGCCTGCTGATCATCTGGTTCGGCATCGAGGACACCAGCAAGGTCTGGCTGCTGTTCCTCGCCGCCGTGGCGCCGATCACCGTGGCCGTCGCCACCGGCGCCCGCAGCGTGCGGCGCGACCAGGTCCACGCCGCCCGCAGCCTCGGGGCCGGCCGGTTCCAGGTCGTCGTCCACACCGTGCTGCCCTCGGTGCTGCCCGACCTGATGACCGGCCTCCGCATCGCCGTCGGCTTCGCCTGGACGACGATCGTGGCCGCCGAGACGGTCGACGGCATCCCCGGGATCGGCGGGCTGGCCTGGTCGACCCGCAAGTTCCAGCAGACCGACGTGGCGGTGCTGTGCGTCCTCGTGATCGGCGCCACCGCCCTCGTCCTCGACCACCTGATCCGGGTGGTCGACCGCGCGCTCGTCCCCTGGAGGGGTCAGGCCTGACGAGCGCACCCGACGTCCGGCAGGTCGCCGGCGTCCCGACCAACAGGGGGACCCTGATGCTCCACACCCGACGACGCCGGCCGCTCCTGGCCGTGCTGGCCATCCTGGCGCTGCTCCTCGGCGCCGCCGCCTGCGGTGACGACGACTCCGGCGACGGTGGCTCCGACCCCGGCGCCGAGGGGTCCGGCGCACCCGAGAAGATCACGATCGGCTACCAGCTGATCCCCAACGGCGACCTCGTCGTCAAGAACCAGGGCTGGCTGGAGGAGGCCTTCCCCGACACCGAGATCGAGTGGAAGCTGTTCGACTCGGGCGGCTCGGTCAACGAGGCCATCGTGGCCGGCAGCATCGACTTCGGCCTGGCCGGCAGCAGCCCCGTCTCCCGCGGCCTGTCGACCGGCATCGAGTACCAGGTGCCGTGGATCCACGACGTCATCGGCGAGGCCGAGGCCCTGGTCGTCAACCCCGAGACCGTCTCGGGCCTCGACGACCTGGCCGGCAGGACGATCGCCACCCCGTTCGCCTCGACCGCCCACTTCAGCCTGCTCGCCGCCCTGGAGGGCGCCGGGGTCGAGGCCTCGGAGGTCGACATCATCGACGCCGAACCCGACGACATCTTCGCCGCCTGGAGCCGGGGCGACATCGACGGCGCCTACGTGTGGAACCCGAACCTGGCCTCGATCATCGAGGACGGCGGCGAGGTCCTCGTCACCAGCGCCGAGCTGGCCGAGGAGGGCACGACCACCTACGACCTGGCCGTCGTCCGCACCGGCTTCGCCGAGGACTTCCCCGAGGCCGTGCAGACCTGGGTCGAGCAGCAGGACCGGGCCGTGACCCTGATCAAGGACGACGTCGACGCCGCCGCCGAGGCCATCGCCGCCGAGCTCGACATCGAGGTCGAGGCGGCCCGGGCCCAGATCGAGGACCTCATCTTCCTCGACGCCGCCGAGCAGGCCGCGGCCGAGAGCCTCGGGGGCGGGCTGGCCGAGAACCTGCTCGCCGCGGCCGAGTTCAACGCCGAGCAGGGCGAGATCCCCGAGGCCGGCCCGGCCGAGGACTACGAGGCGGCCGTGGACGCGTCCTACGCCGAGGCGGTCGGCTGATCGTGGCCGACGCCGGCGTCGAGCTCCGCGGCGTGGGCCACGTGTTCGGCGCCGGCGACCGCCGGGTCGAGGCCCTCGGGCCCGTCGACCTGGCGATCGACCCGCGGGAGCTGGTCTGCATCGTCGGCCCCTCGGGCTGCGGCAAGACCACGCTCCTCCACCTGCTGGCCGGCTTCCAGGCCCCCACCGAGGGGGTCCTGGAGGTCGGCGGCGTGCCCGTCGACGGGCCCTCGCCGGCCCGCGGCGTCGTCTTCCAGCAGCCCAACCTCTACCCGTGGCTGACCGTGCGGGGGAACGTCGGCTTCGGGCTGCGCATGCGGCGGGTGCCCCGGGCCCGGCGGCGCGAGGAGGTCGACCGCTGGCTGGGCGTCGTCGGCCTCGACGGCTTCGGCGACCACCGGCCCTACGAGCTCTCGGGCGGCATGCAGCAGCGCTGCCAGATCGCCCGGGTGCTGGCCAACGACCCGGCCCTGATCCTGATGGACGAGCCCTTCGGCGCCCTCGACGCCCTCACCCGCGAGCGGATGCAGCTGGAGCTGCTGCGGATCTGGGGCGAGGAGCACCGCACCGTCGTGTTCATCACCCACAGCGTCGACGAGGCCGTGCTGCTCGGCACCCGGGTCCTGGTGATGAGCCCCCGCCCCGGCCGGATCGTGTTCGACGAGCCCAGCCCCTTCGGCCCCGAGGTCACCCGGGGCGCCGACCTCCGCCTCCACCCCGACTTCGTCCCCTTCCGCGAGCGCATCGCCGCCGCCATCTCGACCTGAGGACACACCCATGGCCCTGAGCACCCACTGGTTCCTGCCCACCGCCGGCGACAGCCGCGACGTGGTCGGCTTCGGCCCGACGGCGTCGCGGCGCGACGCCAGCCTCGACCACCTGGCCACCGTGGCCCGGGTGGCCGAACAGGTCGGCTTCGACGCCGTCCTCACGCCGACCGGCACCTTCTGCGAGGACGCCTGGATCACCACCGCGGCCCTGATCCGCGAGACCCGGCGGCTGCGCTTCCTCGTCGCCTTCCGGCCCGGGCTGATCTCGCCGACGCTCGCCGCCCAGCAGGCCGCCACCTTCCAGCGGCTGAGCGAGGGCCGGGTGCTGCTCAACGTCGTCACCGGGGGCAGCGCCGTCGAGCAGAGGCGCTTCGGCGACCACCTCGACCACGACCGGCGCTACGACCGTTGCGACGAGTTCCTCACCGTGCTGCGGGGGGCGTGGACCGGTCGGCCCTTCGACTTCGCCGGCGACCACTACACGGTCGAGGGGGCGCTGACGACCCCCGCCCCCGACCCGCAGCCGGCGATCTTCTTCGGCGGCTCCTCGGACGCCGGCAAGGCCGTCGCCGCCCGCCACGCCGACGTCTGGCTGATGTGGGGCGAGCCCCCGGCCCAGGCCGGGGCCGAGATCGCCGACGTGCGGGCCCGGGCGGCGGCGGCCGGGCGAGAGGTGCGCTTCGGCATCCGGCTCCACACGATCACCCGGGACCGGGCCGCCGACGCCTGGGCCGAGGCCGACCGGCTGGTCGCGGCCATGCCGCCCGAGGTCATCGCCCGGGCCCAGAAGCTGGTGGCCGAGACGAGCGACTCGGTCGGCCAGGCCCGGATGGCCGCCCTCCACGGCGGCTCGACCGAGGGGCTGGTGATCGCCCCCAACCTGTGGGCCGGGTTCGGGCTGGTGCGGGGTGGCGCCGGCACCGCCCTGGTCGGTTCGCACGAGGAGGTCGCCGAGCGGCTGGCCGAGTACCACGAGATCGGCTTCGACCACGTGATCCTCTCGGGCCAGCCCCACGTCGAGGAGGCCTACTGGTTCGGCGAGGGCGTGCTGCCGCGGCTGCGGTCGGCCGGCATCGCCGCCGAGCCCAGGGCCCCGATCCCGGCGGCTGGCCCGACCCCCGCCCCCGGTGCGAGGTTGAGCGCATGAGCCTGCTCTCGTCCTCGGGCCTCCGGGTCGTCGCCCTTAACGGCAGCCCGGCGCAGCCCTCGCGCTCGCGAGCGCTGGCCGAGCGGGCCCTCGCCCTGGCCGGCGGGGGTCGCCTCGTCGACCTGGCCGACCTCGACCCCGCCGCCCTGCTCGCCCTGGCGTCGGACCCCGGTGTCGAGGAGGTGCGGGACGCGGTGGCCGCCAGCGACGTGCTGATCGTGGCCACGCCCATCTACCGGGCCACCTACACGGCGCTGACCAAGACGATCTTCGACCTGCTCCCGATGGGCGCGCTGGAGGGCACGGTCGCCGTGCCGATCGCCTCGGGCTACGGCCCCGACCACAGCCTCTCGGTCGACCACGGCCTGCGCCCGCTGATCGCCTCGCTGGGCGGCTGGACGACCGCCACCGGCGTCTACGCGGCCCGGGCCGACGTGGCCGACGACGGGACGATCGCCGAGGCCGTCGAGGCCCGCCTCGCCGCCGCCGTCACCGAGGCCCTCACCCTGGCGACGGCCCTCCAGGGCTGACCTCGCGGCTGAGCAGGGGGGCGAGGGCCTGGGCCTGGGCCCGGATCTCGGGCACGGCCGTCGTCTCGAACAGGGTGCCCTTGCGCAGCAGGCCGAGGGTGAACAGCCCGGGCACGACCTCGCCGTCGGGGCCCCGGACCCGCCCGCAGGGGTCGACGGCGAGCCCGAGGCGGTGGGGGCCGAGGGCGGCGATCCCGGTGTCGAGCAGGTGGCGCAGCAGCGGGTCGGTGGTGCGGCCGACGTCGGCGCTGGGCCCGGTGCACGAGACCACCAGGCCGGCGCGCCGACAGCGCCCGTCGCGGGTGCGGACGTCGACCCCGCCGTCGTCGGCCGTGACCGAGGCGATCGTGCCCCGCTCGACCCGGATCAGGCCGCGCCGGGCCAGCGACGAGAACCGCTCGGCCACGGCGGGCGCCATCCGGTGGCGGTGGACGGTCCAGGCGCTGAGGCCGCGGCGCAGGAGCTTGGCCTGCTCGGCCTCGGGCAGCCGGGCCCAGAGGTCGTCGGCCCGGTCGCGGGCGGCGTCCATGGCCGCCGGCCACCCGGCCGGCTCGGTCCGGCCCTGGACGACGACCATGCGGCGCACCCGGGCGGCGGTCAGCGGCCCGGGCGGGAGCGGGAAGGGCTCGATCGGCTCCTCCCGGTGCACCGGGTGGGCCCGGGGGACCCAGCCGTGGCGGGAGAGGGCGGTGACGCTGGCACCGGCCGCCGTCGCCGTCAGGGCCACGTCGACCATGGTCAACCCGGTCCCGAGCACCAGCACGTCACCGGCGGCGCCGGCCCGCTCGGCCAGCTCCGGCGCCCACGGGTCGGCCAGCACCCGGGGGTGGTCGGGGAGGGCGACCGGCCCCGGCCCCGGCGGCGGCCCCGTCGCCAGCACCACCTGCCCGGCCCGCACCACCCGCCCGTCCCCCAACCCCACCCTGAGCTGGCGATCGGATCCGACGGCTTCCCGTCGCATCCGATCGCCTGCTCGCGGGGGTGGGTGGAGGGTGGTGACGCGGGCGTCGATGACGTCGGCGCCGGAGGCGGCCAGCTGCTCGGCCAGGTAGGCGCCGTAGGTGGCGCGGGGGATGTACTCGGAGGGGTCGGCGCCGGACCAGCGGGCCAGGTGGTCGGAGCCGTCGGCGTCGACCGAGAGCCGCTTGACCGGGACGTTCATCCGGTGCTGCTCGTCGGTCGTGCTGTAGGCGACGCCCCGGCCGGGGGGATGCCCGGCGCCGATCACGGCGACGGTCGCCCCGGAGCGACATCGGCGCAGGGCGTCGGCCAGCAGCGTGCCCGCCGCCCCGGCGCCGACGATGGCGATGTCGACCTGGTCCCGCACCCTTTACCCTCTTTTCCTGTCGGGAATGAAGACTACAGGAGACGACGCTCTGAGGGGTCGGTCCCGGCCAGCCTCGGTCGCCCCCCCGGTCTACTCGCACCTCCGCACCGTGACGGTGGTGCCGGCCGCTTCGCGGGGTAGGGCTGGCCGGTGCACATCTGGGGACCGACCGAACCGATCGACGACCTGCTCGACCTCTACGTGGTCGACCGCGAGCCCCACGGCGACCGGCCCTGGGTCCTGGCCAACATGGTCGGCGGGCTCGACGGCAGCGCCGCCGTCGGGGGCCGGGTGGGGGCGCTGTCCGACGACACCGACGCCACCCTGTTCCGCTCGCTGCGGGCGGTGGCCGACGTGGTCGTCGTCGGGGCCGAGACGGCCCGGCGCGAACGCTACGGCCCGGTCGTGCTCACCGAGGCCCTGGCCGCCAGCCGGGTCGCCGCCGGGCTGTCGCCGACCCCGCCGATCGCCGTCGTCAGCCGCTCGCTCCGGCTCGACTGGGACATGCCGCTGTTCACCGCCCCCGCCGCGGCCGGGGCGCCCCGGCCGGTCATCGTGTCCTGCGGGGCGGC
>DASTYI010000028.1:0-25906 GCA_035765045.1 Iamia sp.
CAGCCGCCGGAGTCCGACCCACCGCCGGCGCCGAAGAACCCCGCCCCGCCGGCCCCGCCGCCGGACCGGCGCGGGCGGGGGGCGCCGCTCCGCCCGGCCCGGTAGGCCCGGCGGGTGGCGGCGCCGAGGACGACGGCGGCCACGATCACGATCACGACGACGACCCCGATCACCAGGATGAGCCCCTCGGCGTCGTCGGTGCGGGCGGTCGCCGCCGTCGTGCCGGCGACGGCCAGCCCGGCCGCCCCGGCCGCCACCAGCGGGGCCCGGCGCACGACGAGGTGGGCCCGGGTGTCGACCCGCCGCCAGCGGGCCGGGTCGCGGAACCGCTCCCCCACCGAAGGCCAGACGTCGGCCGGCGGCTCGGCCCCGAACACCGCCCGGTAGCGGTCGAGCGTCGTCTGGTACTGGCGGCGGTAGCGCGTCCCGTCGTCGTGGGTGCCGGTGGTGGGCCCGTGGTGGAGGGGCCGGCCGAGGACCTCGCCGCACAGGCGGTCCCAGTAGGAGCGGGTGTAGGTCAGGTGGAGGTGCCAGGCCTGGTCGACCTCGTCGGACGGGGTGACCGGCTCGGTGCCGGTGGCGGCCAGCACCAGGAAGCGCCGGTACTCGTCGTAGACCCGCCCGGCGTGGGCCGGCGACCACCCGTTCTCCCGGGCCAGCCGGTCCCGGAAGCCCAGCGGCACCTCCGGGTCCTCGTCGACCTCGAAGCCGAGGAGCCGCTCCACCATCACCCGATCACCGCCCATGGGGCGGCAGGCTACGTCAGGCCTCGGCGAGGAGGGCGGCGAGGGCCCGCAGCGCCCGGCCCCGGTGGCTGATGGCGTCCTTGGCCGGCGCCTCCATCTCGGCGAACGAGAGGCCCCCGCCCTCGTCGGCCACGAAGACGGGGTCGTAGCCGAAGCCGTCGGCGCCCCGCGGGGCATCGACGATCACGCCCTCGACGACGCCCTCGGCGGCCAGCTCGCGCCCGTCGGGCCAGCGGACCATCGCCACCGTCCGGAACCGGGCCGTCCGCCGCGCGGCGGGCACGTCGGCCAGCTCGCCGAGCAGCTTGGCGATGTTGGCCGCGGCGTTCCCGTCCTCGCCGGCGTAGCGGGCCGAGCGCACCCCGGGCCGGCCGCCGAGGGCGTCGACCTCCAGCCCGGTGTCGTCCGACAGCGCCGGCAGCCCGGTCGCCGCGGCCAGGGCCTCGGCCTTGAGCCGGGCGTTGCCGACCAGGTCGGGGGCGTCCTCGACCACGTCGGGCACGTCCTCGGGCCGGGGCACCAGGTCGATGGCGACCCCGGCGGCGGCCAGGATGGCCCGGATCTCGGTGGTCTTGTGGGGGTTGGCGGTGGCCAGGACGAGCCGCACGTCAGCCCCGGGGCGGGGGCGGCGTGGCCACCGTCTCGCGCTGGAGGTCGGCGAGGCGGCCGATGCCCAGCTCGGCCAGGTCGAGGAGCTCCCCGAGCTCGGCGCGGGAGAACGGCGCCCCCTCGGCGGTGCCCTGGACCTCGATCAGCCGGTCGCCGGCCATGACGACGTTCATGTCGACCTCGGCCCGCGAGTCCTCGACGTAGGGCAGGTCGAGGACGGGGGTGCCGTCGACGATGCCGACCGAGATGGCGGTGCACGTGTCGGTGAGCGGGACGGCCTTGATCGAGCCGGCGGCGACCAGCCGGGCGCAGGCGTCGTGGAGGGCGACCCACGCCCCGCAGATCGAGGCCGTGCGGGTGCCGCCGTCGGCCTGGAGGACGTCGCAGTCGACCGTCACCATCCGCTCGCCGAGCGCCGGCATGTCGCACACCGCCCGCAGCGACCGGCCGATCAGCCGCTGGATCTCCTGGGTCCGGCCCGACGGCTTGCCGTCCTTGACCTCGCGGCGGATCCGCTCGGCCGACGCCCCCGGCAGCATCGAGTACTCGGCGGTCACCCAGCCGCGGCCCCGGCCCCGCATCCAGCGCGGCACGTCCTCCTCGACCGAGGCGGTGCAGAGGACGGTGGTCCGCCCGAACCGCACCAGCACCGAGCCGAGGGCGGCGTCGGTGTAGTCGCGCTCGAAGGAGGCGGGGCGGAGCTCGTCGGGGGTGCGGCCATCGGGGCGGGACATGGCGACAGGCCTAGCACCAGGGGGCGGCCTCGACCGAGGTGACCTCGGGCCCCAGCAGCCGGGAGCCGAGCCGGCGGAACCACTCGACGTCGCCCGAGGAGAGGAAGGTGTGGCGGGCCGGCCCCGACCCCGCCCCCCGGGCCGTCGGGCCGTCGGCCCCCTCCAGCCACGCCCGCACCTCGAAGGCGGTCTCGTCGGCCGACGAGACCAGCACGACGTCGCGCCCAATCACGTCGGAGATCGTCCGGGCCAGGAAGGGGTAGTGGGTGCAGCCGAGCAGGAGGGCGTCGACGTCGGCCTCGACCACCGGCGCCAGCAGCCGCTCGGCCAGGACGTGGACCTGGTCGCTGCGGGTCTCGTCCCGCTCGACGAACTCGACGAAGCCGGGGCAGGCCGCGCAGGTCAGGGCGACGTCGGCCCCGGTGGCGGCCACCGCCTTCTGGTAGGCGCCCGAGCGGATCGTGCCCACGGTGCCGATCACGCCGACCCGACCCGACCGGGTGGCGGTCACCAGCGCCCGGGTGCCGGGCTCGATCACGCCGACGACCGGCACCGGCGTCGTCTCCTGCAGCGAGGCCAGGGCGGCCGCCGCCGCCGTGTTGCAGGCCACGATGACCAGCTTGGCGTCGTGCTCGTCGACCAGGAAGCGGGTGATCTGGTGGGCGAAGCCGGCGACCTCGTCCTGGTCCCGGGGGCCGTAGGGGTAGCGCCCGGTGTCGCCGACGTAGACGACGTGCTCGTCGGGCAGCAGGTCGATGACCGCCCGGGCCACCGTCAGCCCGCCGAAGCCGCTGTCGAACAGGGCGATCGGTCGCTCATCACCACCGGGCCCGGACACGGCGGGCCAGGCTACGGCGTCACCCGCACTCCCGGTCCACCGCCGTCGCCATGACCTCGGCCACCTTCTGCTTGCCGGCGTCAGACGGGTGGACGGTGTCGCCCACGACCAGCTCGGGGTCGGGGTCGGGCCCGTCGACGGCGTCGACGGCGTCGCGCCAGCCGGTCTCGACCGCCATCCCGGCGTCGGCCGCCGCCGCCCGCACCCGGCGCTCGAGCGCCTGGGCGTTGCCCCGGTCCCACGGGCCCTTGGTCGGCACCAGCACCCAGATCGAGCAGTCGGCGTCGGCCACGGCCTCGACCAGCTCGTCGACCTGGGCCTCGTCGTCCTTGCCCTGCCACAGGTCGTTGTAGCCGGCGAGGACGACGGCGATCGGCGGTCCGTCGCCGGCCAGGGCGTCCTCGGCCACCGGCACCAGCTCGTCGGTGCGGAGGCCCGAGTGGCCCTCGATGGTGACGTCCCGCCCGGCCAGGGCGGCGGCGATGGCCTCGGTCGACTGCTCGGTCACCGAGTCGCCGATCACCACGATCTCGGCCCCGCCCGAGGCCTCGTCGCGCCCGCAGGCGGCGAGTCCGGTCACGAGCGCGAGGACGAGGACGGTCCGCCGGATCACCCCCCCGTTGCTAGCAGTCAGGGGTACCGGGACAGGGCGCGGGTGCGGTACTCGGCCGAGGCGGCCAGGTCGCGGGCGAGGGCGAGATCGCCGGCGGTGGCCACCCGGTCGGCCCAGAACTCCAGACCGGCGCGCTCGGGGGCGCGGCCCAGCAGGTGCTGGTACAGCGCCGTCACCCGGTCGCGGCGCGACTCGATCGAGCCGTGGACCCGCACCGCCACCCACGTCGGGCCGTGGGCCCGCACCCGGGCCGACCACCACGCCACGTCGGCCGCCGACGGCGCCCGCCCGAGGATGGCGTCGTACAGGTCCCCGACCCACCCCTCGACCCGCCCCCGCCGGTACTCGGGCGCGGCGTAGAACGAGGCCGCCACCTGGGCCACGGTGTACCGCCCCGACCGCAGCGTCCCCACCCAGAAGGCGAGGCCGGCGGCGTCGGGCTGGCGGCCGAGGGTGTCGGCGTAGAAGCCGGTGACGATCGAGCCGAGCCACTCGTCCGAGGTGGTCAACCGGCCCAGCAGGACCGATCGGGAGCCGCCGGCGTCGAGGTAGCCGGCCTGCTGGACGACCTCGTCGGCGGTGGCCGCCCGGCCGAGGAGGTCCTGGTGGGCGGCCTTCACGAAGGCGGCGTTGGCCGGCACGGCGGGCCCGGCGCAGCCGGCCACAGGGTCGACCACGTGGGCCTTCAGCCACTCGGCCGCCTCCTGCTCGACCTGGTCGGCGTGGCCCACGGCGTGGCCGGTGCCCGGGAAGGTGGTCATGGCCACGGGCAGCCCGGCCTCGGCCATGGCGTCGCGGGTGGCGACGGCGGCGGCGTAGGGCACCACCCGGTCCTGGTCGCCGTGGAAGAAGATGGCCCCGGCGTCACCCGGGTCGACCAGCGCCGGCTCGCCGGCCCCGGCGATCGCCACGGCCGTGCAGACCTTCGACGACACGCCGGGCGTCCCGCTGGCCCCGGGGTCGTCGGGCGTGGTGGCGACGAGGAGGGCCATCACCGCCCCCGCCGAGTAGCCGCCCACCGCCACCCGCTGCGGGTCGACGCCGTAGGTGCCGGCGTGGGCCCGGAGCCAGCGGACGGCGGCCTGCATGTCGTGCTTGGCGTCGAAGATGCGGCCGATGTCGTCGGCGTCGGGCGGGTAGCCGATGAACCCGGCGCCCTCGTCCATCCGGTACTCGATCGACAGGGCCACGAAGCCCCGGCGGGCGTAGGCGGTGGCGGCGCCGGCCATCGCCGCCTTGCTCCCCTCGACGAAGCCGCCGCCGTGGGCCAGCACGATCGCCGGGCGGGTGGCCAGGGTGTCCCCCACCGGCCGGTAGACATCGACGTTCAGCTCCTGGCGGGCACCGTGCTCGTCGCGGGCCGCCCCGTAGGCCACATCGCGGGTCACGGTCACCTCGGCGAAGACCCGCTCCAGGTAGCGCTCCCCCGCCGCCCCCGAGGGCGGCGCCCCCATCGGGACCAGCCCCGCCACGAGCACCACCAGGACCACCACACGCCGGATCACCCGACCGTTGCTAGCAGTCAGGGGAAGCGGGCGATGGCACGGGTGCGGTACTCGGCGGAGACGGCGAGGTCGCGGGCGAGGACCAGGTCGCCGGCGGTGGCGATGCGGGCGGCCCAGAAGTCGAGCCCGGCGCGCTCGGGGGCGCGGCCCAGCAGGTGCTGGTACAGCGCCGTCACCCGGTCCCGGCGCGACTCGATCGAACCGTGGATCCGCACCGCCACCCACGTCGGGCCATGGGCCCGTACCCGGGCCGACCACCACGCCACGTCGGCCGCCGACGGCGCCCGCCCGAGGATCGCCCCGTACAGGTCGGCGACCCACCCCTCGACCCGCCCCCGCCGGTACTCCGCCGAGGCGTAGAACGACGCCGCCACCTCGGCCACCGTGGACCGCCCCGACCGCAACGCCCCCACCCAGAAGGCCAACCCGGCGGCGTCGGGCTGACGCCCCAGGGTGCGCGTGTAGAAGCCGGTCACGATCGACCCCAGCCACTCGTCGCTCCGGGTCAGGGCGGTGACCACCATCCTCCGGTTGGCGCCCGAGTCGAGCAGGTTGACGCCCCGGGCCAGCTCGTCGCCGGTCGGCGCCCGGCCCAGGAGGTCGTGGTGGGCGGCGGTGACGAAGGCGTCGGCGTGCGGGTCGACCGGACCGGCGCAGCTGTCGGTGCGCTGGACCATCTGCTCGTCGAGCCACGCCGACGACTGCGCCAGCAGGTCGGGCACCTGCGTCTCGTAGATGTCGTGCCCGTAGCCCGGGTAGCTGACCAGCCGGGTCGGCAGGCCCGCCTCGCGCATGTCCGCCTCGGTCATCTCGGCCAGCGAGTGGGGGATGATCCCGTCGTCGGTGCCGTGGAGGAAGAGGGCGCCGGCGTCGCCCGGGTCGGCCAGGCCGTCGCCCGCGGTGCCGGCGATGCTGACCGCCGTGCACACCCGCGACGACAGCCCGGGCGTGCCACTGGTGCCCGGGTCCTCGGGCATCAGCCCGGCGACGAGGGCGGTGACGGCCCCGGCCGAGATGCCCCCGACCGAGACCTTGCCGGGGTCGAGCCGGTAGGTCACGGCCTCGGAGCGGAGCCAGCGCACGGCGGCCTGGAGGTCGTGCTTGGCGGCGAGGATCCGGGCCAGGCCCGAGGCGCTCACCGGGTACGAGAGCATGCCGCCCTGCTCGTCGAGCCGGTAGGTGATCGAGGCGGCCACGTAGCCCCGCTCGGCGTAGGCCCGGGCCAGCGGGGCGAGCTGCTCCTTGTCGCCGTAGAAGAAGCCACCGCCGAAGGCGAGGACCACCACCGGGCGCTTGGCCAGGCTGTCACCGGCCGGCTCGTAGAGGTCGAGGGCGAGCTGCTGGGTGCCCTTGCCCCCGAAGTCGGGCCCCGACCCGAACACCAGGTCCTTCGTCACCGTGACCTCGTCGAACACCGGGTCCCGGTACCGCACCGGTTCGACCGCACCGGCCGGCGCCGGCGTCGTCACCCCGGGCGGGCCCAGCACGCCCACCACCGCCAGCACGACCGCCACGACCCCGACCCGCACCCCGCCTCCACCCATGGCGCCGCACCCTACGCCGCCCCACCCCGGTGCGGCGGTCGCCTCAGCCCTGCCGCTCCAGGATCGCCCTCAGCTCCGGCAGCGCCTCGTGGTCCTTCGCCCGCCCGGCGACCTCCTTGCTCTCGATGATCGCCTCCAGCGATGCCGCCCACATCCGCCCGCCCCCCGGCGCCGGCACCTCCACCGCCCCCGGCCGCAGTGCGTCGTAGTCGTGCACCACCCCATCCCGATCCTCCAACCCCACCAGGAGGTCCAGGGGCCCTGCATCGGTCGTCAACGTCAGGGTGTTGCGCCGTGAGAGGTGTCGAGGGTCCTAGAAGTAGATGATGGACTCGGCGGCGGCTTCGGCGGCGTCGAGGTCGTCGGTGTAGGCGCCGGTGGAGAGGTACTTCCAGCCGCCGTCGCAGACGATGAAGACGATGGTGCCGCTCTCGATCTTCTCGGCGACCTTGACCGCCCCGGCCAGGGCGGCGCCCGAGGAGATGCCGGCGAAGATGCCCGTCTCGGCCACCATGCGGCGGGTCCACTCCAGGCTCTCGCGGGGGCGGACGATGCGCTTGCCGTCGAGCAGGTCGAGCCCGCCCCACTTCTCGAACACGGGCGGGATGTAGCCGTCGTCGAGGTTGCGGAGCCCCTCGACCAGCTCGCCGGCGGGCGGCTCGACGGCGTAGATCTTGACGTCGGGCTTGGTCTCCCGGAGGTAGCGGCCCACGCCCATCAGGGTGCCGCTGGTGCCGAGGCCGGCGACGAAGTGGGTGATCTCGGGGACGTCGCGCAGGATCTCGGGCCCGGTCGTCTCGAAGTGGGCCCGGGGGTTGGCCTCGTTGCCGTACTGGTAGAGGAAGACCCAGTCGGGGTGCTCCTCGGCCAGGGCCTGGGCCCGGCGGACAGCGCCGTTCGAGCCCTCGGCCCCGGGCGAGAGGATGACCTCGGCGCCGAACACCTCCAGCAGCTGGCGGCGCTCGATCGAGACGTTCTCGGGGAGGACGATCTTGATGTGGTAGCCGCGGGTCTGGCAGATCATGGCCAGGGCGATGCCGGTGTTGCCCGACGACGGCTCGATCAGGGTGGCCCCGGGCGAGAGCGTGCCGTCGGCCTCGGCCTCGTCGATCATCTGGCGGGCGATGCGGTCCTTGACCGACCCCGCCGGGTTGCCCCCCTCCAGCTTGGCCAGCAGCCGGACGTCGGGGTTCGGGCTGAGCTGGGACACGTCGACGATCGGCGTGTTGCCGATGAGCTCGGTGACGGAGGAGTAGACGGCCACGGGGGCTCCGGGGTGGATCGCAGGACGTCCACCCGGAAACCCGAGTGGACCACTCAGGAATCCTAACCGGAGAGGACCACGCGCTCCTCGCGGATCGTCCGATCGCCGAGGAGGAAGGAGCGCAGCACCGGGGTGGCGTCGCGCAGCGAGACGATGACGTAGTGCCACCCGTCGAGGAGGGGGTTGTCGGCCTTGTCGACGTCGGTGGGCGACGGCCACGCCTCGGAGTGGGTGTGGGAGTGGGCGACGCCGACGGTCCACCAGCCGGCGGGGTCGAAGACGGCCTCGGCGGCGGCGAAGCCCTCGGGCCCGATCGAGTAGGTGCGCGACGAGGCGTCGTGGTTCCGGGTGGGGACGAAGGCCGAGACGGTGGCGACGGGCAGCCCGTCGGAGCCGACCTCACCGGTGATCGACCCGCCGAGCAGCCCGCAGGCCTCGTCCGGGAACCCGCCGAGGGCGTGGGCCACGATCAGCTCGTGGGCGACGGGGTCCAGGATCAGCATCGGCGGTGAGGCTATCGACCGGTAGCGTCGGGTCTCCCATGGCCACGAAGAGGACAGACGGCACGGTCGTCATCGCCACCAACCGGGTGGCCCGGCGCGACTTCGAGATCCTCGACACGTGGGAGGCGGGGATCGTCCTGCGGGGCGACGAGGTCAAGTCGCTGCGCGAGGTCAAGGTCCAGCTGGCCGACAGCTACGCCCGGCTGATCCAGGGCGAGATCTGGGTCTTCGGCGTCGGCATCCCCGCCTACTCGCACGCCTCGACCCAGGTGGTGCCGCAGCCGCTGCGCGACCGCAAGCTCCTCCTCCACCGCGAGCAGATCGACCAGATCCGCGACCGGCTGACCCGCGAGCGGCTCTCGCTGGTGCCGCTGTCGCTCTACTTCAAGGGCAGCCACGTCAAGCTCGAGCTGGGGCTCGGGCGGGGCCGCCGGCAGGTGGACAAGCGCCAGGCCATCGCCGCCCGCGACGCCGACCTCGAGGCCCGGCGGGCGATGGCCCGGGGGGCCGCCCGCGCCGCCCAGGGTCGCACCGGCGACTAGGGGCTGCCCTGCGACGTCCGCGCCTGTTCCCTGGCGGCAGGGACCGCCGGACCGCCTCAAGGTGCCTGGCACCTTGTGGCGATTGCAGGGTAGGCCCTGGTCCCAACGGGTCATCGACCCTGGTCAGAGCGCTGCGGCGCCGCGACCGGCATCCCCGCTGACACCCCTCGCGGGTGGCACGATGACCCGGTGCCGCTCCTCGACCTGGTGCTCGGCGCCGGCTCCGACCCGGCACCCGACACCGCCCCCGCGCTGATCGCGCCCGACGTCACCGTCTCCCGGGGCGAGCTGCGGGCCGAGGTCGAGGCGATCGCGGGGGCGGTGGCCGACATCGTTCCCCCCGGCGGCCGGGTCGCCCTCGCCGCCGACAACCGGGTGGCGGTGGTCGCCCTCCTGCTCGCCATCCCCGCCGCCGGGCGGGTGGCGGTGCCGCTGAACACCCGGCTCACGCCCGACGACATGCTGGGCCAGGTGGCCGCGGCCGGGGCCGACGTCCTGGTCGGCACGGCCGACGAGCTGGGCCGGCTGGGCATGGCCGGCGAGCGCGCCCTCGGCCCCCGCACCACCATCGGGCTCGACCACGGGGTGGGCGACATCAGCCTCGCCGCCCTGACCGCGGCCCCGGCCCTGACCGCCCGCCCGCCGTCGACCCCCGGCGACGACGACCCGGCGTGGATCATCTTCACCAGCGGCACCACCGGCCGGGCCAAGGGCGTCGTCCTCACCGCCCGGAGCCTCGGCGCCGCCGTCACCACCACCGCGGCGGCCCGCCCGCTGGCCGACGACGACGTCTACCTCTACCCGTTCCCGCTGTACCACGTGTCGGCCTACAACATCCTCCACGCCCTCCACCGGGGCCGGCCGACCGTGCTCCCCCGCCGCTTCGAGGCCGCCGCCATCGCCGCCCTGGCCGCCGCCCACCAGGTCACGGTGATGTCGCTGGCGCCGACGATGATCCGCCTGCTGCTCGACCACGTGGCCCAGGCCGGGCCCGACGCCCTCGCCACCCTCCGGTCGATCAGCTACGGCGCCGCCCCGCTGTCGCCGGCGCTGCTGGCCGAGGCCGACGCCGCCCTCGGCGTGGGCTTCGCCCAGGGCTACGGGATGACCGAGCTCTCGGGCAACGCCGTCTTCCTCGGGCCCGACGACCACCGCCGGGGCCTGGCCGGCGAGGAGCGCCTGCTGCGGGCGGCCGGGCGCCCGGGTCCGGGGGTCGAGCTCCGGGTGGTGGGCGACGACGGCGCCCCGGTGGCGCCCGGCGCCGTCGGCGAGGTCTGCGTGCGGGCCGCCCAGGTCTGCGCCGGCTACTGGGAGGACCCCGAGGCCACCGCCGCCGCCCTCCGCGACGGCTGGCTGCACACCGGCGACCTGGGCACGCTGGCCGACGACGGCCTCCTCACGATCGTCGACCGGGCCAAGGACATCATCATCACCGGGGGCGAGAACGTGGCCTCTCGCGAGGTCGAGGACGCCCTCGGCCACCACCCGGCGGTGGCCCGGGTCGCCGTCGTGGGCCTGCCCGACGAGCGCTGGGGCGAGGCGGTCACCGCCGTCGTCGTGCTCCGCCCCGACGCCGAGGCGGGCCCCGGGACGGTGGCGGCGATCCAGGCCGAGGCGGGCCGGCGGCTGGCCCGCTTCAAGCAGCCCAAGCGGATCGAGGTGGTCGAGGACCTGCCGGTCAACGCCGGTGGGAAGGTCGACAAGGTCGCCCTCCGGAGACGCTTCACGTAGCGCCCTCGCCAACATACATGCGTGCATGTATGTTGGACGTCCGTGACCCGGGACCCGACCGCCACCCGCGCCGCCCTCGTCCAGGCCGCCATCGACGGCCTCGTCGAGGTCGGCTACGTGCGGACCACCGGGGTCGAGGTCTGCCGGCGGGCGGGCGTGACCCGGGGCGCCCTCAACCACCACTTCGCCGATCACGGCGAGCTGCTGGTCGCCGCCCTGGAGGAGGTCTACGCCCAGCTCCTCGCCCGCCGGGACGAGACCCCGCTCACCGTCCGCCACTGGGTCGACGTGGCCCACGCCCGCACCTCCCGCCCCGAGCTCAAGGCCGTGATCGAGCTGTGGCTGGCCTCCCGCAACGACCCCGACCTGGGCGCCCGGCTGGCCGACGCCATCGCTCGGCTGGCCCTCCTGTTCCGGCCCGGCGACGTCGTGGCGGCGGGCGGGCCCGAGGTGCACACGTTCCTCCGGATGGCGACCGAGACCCTCCTCGGCCTGGCCCTCGGCCGGGCCGTCACCCCGCAGCCGCTGGCCCACGAGGCCGCCGTGGTCGACCACCTCCGCCGGCTGGCCGACGCCCTCGACGAGGAGGCCCGATGACCACCGCCCCCGCCGACCTCAAGCACGTCGTCTGCTCGATCTGCGACATCGGGTGCCAGCTCCGGGCCGAGGCCCGCGACGGCGCCCTCCACCGGATCCTCCCCCACGGGCACCCGATCATGGCCCGCAACATCTGCTTCAAGGGCACCGCCGCCCCGCAGATCCACGCCCACCCCGACCGGCTGCGGGTGCCGCTCAAGCGGGTCGGCGCCCGGGGTGAGGACTGGTGGGAGGAGATCACCCACGCCCAGGCGATGGACGAGATCGCCGAGCGGCTCGGCGCCGTGGTGGCCGCCCACGGGCCCGAGGCCCTCGCCGTGTCGACGTCGGGCTGGAACACGCAGACCACCCACGGCGCCGACCGCCGGTTCATGAACCTGCTGGGCAGCCCCAACTGGATCAGCGGCGTGGCCATGTGCGCCGGCAACACCGCGGCGGTCAACCGGCTCACCTACGGCTGGTTCCCGTTCCCCGACCTGGCCAGCACGAGCTGCATCGTCCTGTTCGGGCACAACCCCCGGCGCCACTCGTGGACGCCGATCCACAACCTGATCGAGATGGCCCGGGGCCGGGGCGCCACCGTCATCGTCCTCGACCCCCGGGTCTCCGAGCAGGCCGAGAAGGCCGACCTCCACCTCCAGCTCCGGGCCGGCACCGACGCCGCCATGGGGCTGGGCTGGCTCAAGGTCATCTTCGACGAGGGCCTCCACGACCAGGCCTTCGTCGACGAGTGGTGCGTCGGCTTCGACGAGCTGCGGGCCCGGGTCGACGAGTACCCGCTCGACCGGGTGGCCGCCATCACCGGGGTCGACGCCGAGCTGATCGCCCGGGCGGCCCGGATGTACGCCACCGCCGACGGCGCCGTCATCCCCTGGACCCCGGTCACCGACCAGCAGGTCAGCTCGACCTCGGCCATCCGGGTCCACTCGATCCTCCGGGCCGTCACCGGGAACCTCGACGTGGTCGGGGGCGAGGTCCTCGGCGGGTTCAACCCCGGCTACCGGCCCGAGTCCGACCTCCAGCTCCACGAGGTCCTCCCGCCCGGGCAGAAGGCCAAGCAGCTCGGCGCCGACGCCCACCCCGTCTACACCTACCGGGTGGCCGAGATGCTGGCCGAGCCCACCGAGCGGGTGTGGGGCCGTCGCTACGCCGACCTGGTGATGGGCTGCCACATGGCCAACCCGTCGGCCGTCTTCCGGGCCATGGCCACCGGCGACCCGTACCCCGTCAAGGCCTTCTTCGCCCTCGGCAACAACGCCCTGCTCTCCTATCCCGACCAGCACCTCGTCCACCGGGCCCTGCTGGCCCAGGACCTCGTCGTGGCCCACGAGGTGTTCATGACCCCGACGGCGCTGCTGGCCGACTACGTGCTGCCCGGCGACGTCTTCTCCGAGCGCAACCACATCGCCGACACGTGGAGCTGGACGACCCGGCTGTCGCTGTCGGAGAAGGTCGTCGAGCCCCCACCCGAGGCCTCGGGCACCTACGGCTTCTGGCGCGACCTGGCCCACCGGATGGGCTTCGCCGAGCAGTTCCCGTGGGCCACGGTCGAGGAGGTGCTCGACCACCGGCTGGAGCCGTCGGGCCGCACCTTCGCCGAGTTCGCGGCGGCGACGCTGATGGAGTCGCCCCCGCCCCGGTTCCGGTCGTACCGGCGGACCGGCTTCGCCACCCCGTCGGGCAAGGTCGAGCTGGCCTCGAGCGTGCTGGCCGATCTCGGGTTCGACCCTCTGCCGTACCACCGGGAGGGCCCGGCGACCTCGCCCGCGTACCCGCTGACCGTCTTCACCGGGGTGCGCGAGGACCCCTTCTTCCAGACCGGGCAGCGCAACATCCCGGTGCTGCGCCGCCGCTCCCCCACCCCGCGGCTCTTCCTCCACCCCGACGACGCCGGACCCCTCGGGCTGGCCGACGACGACTGGGCCCGGCTGGAGACGCCGCAGGGGGCGGTGGTGGCGCAGATCAGCGTGCAGCCGTCGATGCGGCCCGGTCACGTCCGGGTGCCGCACGGCTGGTGGTACCCCGAGCTGCGGGCGACCACGGCGCTGGCCGGGGCCTTCATCAGCAGCGACGCCGTCCTCTGCTCGGGCGACCCCGAGCACCTCGACCGCGAGCAGGGCACGCCCCACTTCAAGGGCTTCCCGGGCCGGGTCGTCCCCTGCCCCGCCCCCGAGGGGGTCTCGTGACCCAGCGGAGCGAGGCCGCCCACAGGCGGGCCGAGAGGAAGGCCCGGCTGATGAACGGCGTGCTCAACCGCTCGCTCACCCGGCGGGAGGCCGGGCTCGACAAGGTGGCCAAGACGGTGGTGGCCCGGCTGGCCCCGCCCGAACCCCCCGACCCGGAGCTCCACCACCCCGATAGGGTGGACGGGCCCTCCTAGGGCCGCTGGTTCCTTGACAACCCACCAGCACACGGGGCTGACCGGTTTCGACGTCGGGTCAGTGACCCCATCGTGCGACCGGACTTGCTCAGAGTCCTTAAACGGGGCACCCAAAGAAGCGCCGATACCGACGACTTCGCTCTCGCCGCCTGATCTAACCGTCAGGTGAGAGAGTCATCGCGACCCCATGAGGGGCACGCGGGGCCAGACCACGACAGCCCGGCAACAGAAGTCGTGGTGGACGGCGGGAGAGACCGCTGACCGCAGGGAAAGACCGCTGACCGCTCGGAAAGACGGGCCGGTGCCTTTGGCAACCCACCCGGGGGCGCACCAGCCGTAGAGGTGCAGACACGGGAATGGTCGTAGCGCGGTCGGTGATCGCCTGGCGGACGGGGGTTCGATTCCCCCCAGCTCCACTCCCCACGTCGGCACGGCCCGGCCTCCCCGGATGGGGGGCCGGGCTGTGCCGCGTCTGTACAGTCGCCCGGATGACCACGTGGCGGACGAGGGCGGGCGACGTGCTCGCCGACCGCAGCCGCTGGTCGTGGTACCTCGGGCTGACCGCCGCCGTCCTGCTCCTCCTCGGCTCGGGGTGGTACCAGGCCTTCGACATCGCGCCCTACTACCAGGCCGACGAGCAGGCCCACGCCGGCTACGTGATGGAGCTCCACCACGGCCGCCTGCCCACGATCGACACGAAGATCGACGCCGACAGCGGGGGCTGGATCCTCCAGCAGCGGGTCAAGCTCACCCCGGACCGCAACGACGACATCTGGGTGGCCAACAACCCCCCGCTGGCCTACGTCGTCGCCGCCCCGGCCGCCGCCCTCACCCGGGCCCTCGGCTGGCCGGGCGGGCCGCTGCTCGGGCTCCGGCTGACCAACGTCGCCTTCTTCGCCCTGACCGCCGTCTTCGTCGGCCGGTTGGGCCGGCGCCTCTCGGGGGGCGACACCGACGTCGGCATCCTGTCCGCCGCCGTCTTCGCCGCCGTCCCCCACGTGGCCGGGATCGGCGGCGCCGGCTACATCGACGGCATCGCCCTGCTCTGCTCGGTGGCGCTGCTCGACACCCTGGTCGACCTCACCCAGGCCGGCCCGACCCGGCGCCAGGTGATCACCCTGGCCGCCTGGTGCACCCTCGGGGTCGGCGTCCGCCCGATGACCGCGGCGTTCGCCGGGGTGGCCGCCGCCGGGGCCCTGGCCATCATCGGCTTCCGCCAGCTCCGCCGCCGCCTCGCCCCCGCCGACGGCGGCGCACCGGTCGGGGCCCCCGGGGTCGTCTGGTCGGCCCTGGTGATCGGCGTCCCCACCCTCCTGGTCAACGGCTGGTACTACCTCCGCAACCGGCGGCTCTACGGCGACGTCACCGGCTCGGAGCGGCTCTTCGAGAAGTTCGACCGCACCGCCCGCGACCTGCCGATCACCGACGTGTGGCGCCACGAGGTCTGGAGCATGCCGGTCAAGATCCTGTTCAACCGGCGGCTGCCGTTGAGCCAGCCGTCGGGGGAGCAGCTCATCTGGGGCTGGACCTACCGCTCGCTGCTCGCCCTGCTCGTCGTCACCGCCGGGCTCGTGATCGCCGACCAGGTGCGGGCCCGCCGGCGGGGCGAGGCGCCCCGCACGCCCGCCCAGGGCTGGATCGCCCTGGCCGTGCTGGTGGTCGTGGTGATCGGCCTGACGCTCCAGCACTGGCAGGGCGGCGGCAACATCCACCCCCGCTACCTGTTGTTCGGCGTGGTCGGCGCCGCCTACATCGTCACCGTGCCGCTCGTCCGCTTCCGCCTGCGCTGGCTGGTCGTCGCCCTCGTCGGCGGGCTGCTGGTCCTCCAGGCCGACGAGATCCCCGAGATGAACCGCTCGATCCAGAGCGCGTCCTGGCTCCAGCGGGCGCCCCGCGAGCTGGGCAGCCCGCTCGGGCCCGACTGGCTCCGCTTCGCCGGGGTGCCGGTGATGGTCCTCGGCGTGATCGCCCTCCTGGTCGCCGTGGTGGCCGTCGGCCGCACCCCCGCGAAGCCGGTGGAGCCGCCCGCCTAGGGGGTGTCCGGCGATCGCCTCAAGGTGCCTGGCACCTTGAGGCGGTTCCTAGGCGATCTCGACGCCGGTCAGGTCCTCGACCGGCTCGGGGAACTGCGGGTCCATGGCCTCCAGCGTGTCGACCAGGACCGAGGTCACCGCCCAGTTGCGGAACCACTTGCGGTCGGCGGGGATGACGTACCACGGCGCCTCGTCGGTGGTGGTGCGCTCGATCGCCTCGGTGTAGGCGACCTGGTAGTCGTCCCACCGCTCGCGGACGGCGAGGTCGGCCCGGGTCAGCTTCCAGTGCTTGGCCGGGTCGTCGAGCCGCTCGCGGAACCGCTCGGCCTGCTCGTCCTTGCTGATGTGGAGGAAGAGCTTGACGATGACCGTCCCCTCGGCCGAGAGGTTGTGCTCCCAGGCCCAGATGGCGTCGAAGCGGGGCCGCCAGACCTCCTCGGGCACCAGCCCGGCGACCCGGGCGATCAGCACGTCCTCGTAGTGCGAGCGGTTGAAGACCCCGATCTCGCCCCGCGCCGGCACCGCCTTGTGGACCCGCCACAGGAAGTCGTGGGCCCGCTCCTCCTCCGACGGCGTCTTGAACGACGTGACCCGCACGCCGGCCGGGTTCACGCCCCGGAAGACCTGCTTGACGGTGCCGTCCTTGCCCCCGGCGTCGAGGGCCTGGACCACGACGAGGAGGCTGCGCCGGCGCTCGGCCCAGAGCCGCTCCTGGAGCTCGCCCAGCCGGGTCGTCAGCAGGGCGGTCGCCGCGACCGTGGCCTCCTTGTCGCCCGGTGCGTCGCTGGCGTCCCTGGTGTCGACGGCGGACAGGTCGAGCGAGGCGCCCGGGCGGACCCTCCAACGATCGGCGGTGACCATGGGGTGCGAACCTAGAGCGCGGCCCGGCGGACGGCACGGACCGCGACGGCGAGCCCGTCGAGGCCGGCGGCGTCGTCGGCGGCCAGCCGGCGGCGGACGGCCTCGGCCTCGGCCACGGCGGCCGGGTTGGCGGCCAGGTGGCGGTCGACGGCGGTGGCCGGGTCGACGTCGGCCGGGGCCGCGGCCAGGGCGCGCCGGGCCGCCTCCCGGCGCACGCCGACGAGGTCGTCGAGCAGCCCCTGGCGAGCGGGCCCGGCCCACGGGCCGGTCGGGTCGACGGCCGTCGCCAGCCGGCGCAGCTCGTCGAGCCCCAGCCGCTTGGCCACGGCGCCGAAGGCGTCGGCCACGGCCACCGGGTCGCGGTCGAGGTCCCGGGCCACGGCGGCCACGTCGTGCACCACCTCCAGCTCGGGCACCAGGGCGGCCGCCTCGGCCACCTCGGGGGCGAGCCCACCGGCGGCGAGGCGCGTGGCCAGGCGGCGCCGCTCGCGGCCCCGGGCGGGGTCGTCGCGCTCGCCGAGGTGGGCGGTCAGGGCGTCGGCGACGGGCCGGTCCTCGGCGATCCGCCGGAGCGGGTCCCACGTCCGGCCCTGGCGCTGCTCGCGCCGGGCCCGCAGGAGCTCGGCGCGGGTGAGGGCGTGGAGGAGGTCGGCCAGCAGGTCGCCCCCATCGACCGGGTCGGGCGCCAGGTCGGGCAGCGTCGCCCCCCGGTGCCGGGACAGGCTGCGCCAGCGCTCGGGCGAGCGGAGGATGCCCCGGGCCACCCAGTAGGCCAGCGCCACCTCGGGCACGGTCGCCCCGACCTCGCCGGCGAGGGTCGGCACCGCGGCCAGGCCCAGGTGGTCGACCAGGTCGTTGGCCACCTCGGCGGCGATCAGCTCGCGGCGGAGGCGGTGCTCGCCGAGGAGGTCGGCGAACCGCTCCGAGAGGGCGGACGGGAAGTAGTCGGTCAGGGCGTCGCCGAGGACGGGGTGGTCGGGGGCGTCGGAGCCGAGGATCTCGGCCGCCACGCGCCGCTTGACCCCGGCGAGCAGGACGGCCAGCTCGGGCCGGGTGAGCCCGGCGCCGGCCGCCGCCCGCGAGGCGATCTCGGCGTCGTCGGGGAGGGCCTCGACCTCGGGGTCGAGCACGCCCTCGGCGACGAGGTGGCGGAGGACGGCGACGGTCCGGTCGAGCCCGCCCGGCGTCGCCCGCTCGGCCCGGTCGAGCGCCTCGCTCTGGGCCGCACAGTCCGACAGCACGGCCTCGACCACGTCGTCGGCGTGCGCCTCGAGCAGGGCGTCGCGCTCGGCCCGGTCGATCCGCCCCGCCTCCTCGGCCTGGGCCAGGAGGATCTTGAGGTTGACCTCGTGGTCGGAGCAGTCGACCCCGGCGGCGTTGTCGATGGCGTCCATGTTCACCCGGCCGCCCCGGCGGGCGAACTCGACCCGGGCCCGCTGGGTCATCGCCAGGTTGGCCCCCTCCCCCACCACCCGGGCCCGCAGGTCGCTCCCGGCCACCCGGACCTCGGCGTTGGCCCGGTCGTCGACCTTGGCGTCGTCCTCGGTCGAGGCCCGGACGTAGGTGCCGATCCCCCCGAAGTAGAGGAGGTCGACCGGCGCCCGCAGCACCGCCCGCACCAGCTCGGCCGGGGTCAGCTCCTCGGCCTCGATGCGCAGCGCCCGTCGCACCTCGGGGGTGAGGGGGACGGCCTTGGCCGTGCGGGGGTGCACACCGCCCCCGGCCGAGATCAGGGCCGGGTCGTAGTCCGCCCACGACGAGCCCGGGAGCTCGAAGAGCCGGCGGCGCTCGGCGTGGGCGGCGGCCGGGTCGGGGTCGGGGTCGAGGAAGACGTGGCGGTGGTCGAAGGCGGCGACCAGCCGGAGGGTGGCGGAGTGGAGCAGGCCGTTGCCGAAGACGTCGCCCGACATGTCCCCCACCCCGGCGACGGTGATCTCGTCGCGCTGGGCGTCGAGCCCGAGGGCCCGCAGGTGGCGGGCGATGGCGACCCACGCCCCCCGGGCGGTGATGCCGAGCGCCTTGTGGTCGTAGCCCTGCGACCCGCCCGAGGCGAAGGCGTCGCCCAGCCAGAACCCCCGGGCCTGGGCCAGGGCGTTGGCCCGGTCCGAGAAGGTGGCGGTGCCCTTGTCCGCCGCCACCACGAGGTACGGGTCGTCGCCGTCCCAGCGGCCGGGGACGGGCACGACGGTGTCGCCGTCGAGGTCGTCGGTGACGTCGAGCAGGGCGCCGACGAAGGCGTCGTAGGCGGCGGCCACCCGGGCCCGCCGTTCGTCGCCGGTGGCGGCGGCGCCCTCGCCCCGGAGCACGAAGCCGCCCTTGGCCCCGGTGGGCACGATCACCGCGTTCTTGAGCACCTGGGCCCGCATCAGGTCGAGGACCTCGGCCCGGTAGTCCTGGTCGCGGTCGCTGGCCCGCAGCCCGCCCCGGGCCACCGGCCCGCCCCGCAGGTGGACGCCCTCGACGTCGCGCCCGCTGACGAAGACCTCGCGGTGGGGCCGGGGGTGTGGGGCCCCGGGCACCTGCGCCGGGTCGAGCTTGAGGGCCAGCGGGCCCTCGGGTCGCAGGTCGTGGTTGGTGCGCAGGGTGGCGTCGATCGTCCCGGCCAGGCCCCGGAGGATGCGGTCGTGGTCGAGCCGGACGAGGGCGTCGCAGAGCCGGTGGACCTCCGCCGAGGCGGCCGCCGCCCGGGCCACCCGGTCCTCGCCCTCGGCCACCGGGCCGAAGCGGGCGTGCCACAGGGCGACGAGCGCCCGCGCCACCGCGGGGTGGCCGACCAGCACGTCGTCGACGTAGGCCTCGTCGTCCTGGGGGGCGACCTGGTGCCGGTAGCGGCGGTAGGCCCGCAGCACGGCGACGTCGTCCCACCCCAGCCCGGCGTGGAGGACCAGGCGGTTGAGCCCGTCGACCTCGGCCGGCCCGGTGACGAGGGCGGCCACGGCGGCGCCGAGCCGGGCCGCGGTGGCCGCCTCGACCAGCGGCCGGGGGTGGTCGCCGACCCCGCTGGCCCGCACCCGGACCCCGAGGTGGTGGACGAAGAGGTCGTCGCCCGCCGCCCAACGGGCCTCGTCGGTGACCCAAAGCCCGAGGCTCTCCAGCACCGGGAGGAGGCGGGACAGCTCCAGGTCGTGATCGACCACCAGGCACAGCCGCTCGGGGTCGTCGGTGGCGCGGCGCGACCCGAACCACACGACCACCCGCTCGGTGGACGACTCGTCGGCCATCCGCTCCAGGGCGACGACGTCGTCGACGGCGTCGCGGGCCGTCACCGTGTCGCGGTACGACTCGGGCAGCCGGTCGGCCCAGCGCGAGGCGACGACGGCGGGGTCGCCCACGCCTTCGGCCGCCGGGGCCGACGCCAGCGCCCCGGCCAGCTGCTCCTCCCACGACCGGCACACCAGCCGGACCTCGCGGGCCACGGCGTCGAGCTGGTCGGGCAGCGGCTGGCCGGGCTCCACGTGGACGACCATCCGGGCCGTCACCGCCGAGGACCCGCCACCGATCGAGAGGGCCACGTCGACCCGCTCGCCGTCGAGCTGGGCCAGGAGGAAGCGCTCCAGCCGCTGGCGCAGCACCCGGTTCCAGCGGTCGACGGGCACGGTGACCAGCACGGCGACGGCGTGCGAGCCGGCGACGGGGCGGAGCACGACGCGCACCGTGTGGTCGCGGTCCTCGGCCAGCATCTCGCCGATCAGGGCGTGGAGGGCGTCGCCGTCGAGGCCGAACAGGTCGTCCTCGGGCAGCGACTGGAAGAGCAGGGTCAGGTGCTGCTCGTCGTAGCTGCCGGGGACGACGTCCTCCCGCTCGAGCAGCAGGTCGAGCTTGCGGCGCAGCAGCGGCACCGAGGCGAGGGGGGCGCCGGCGGCCCGCCGGGCCACGACCCACAGCAGGTGCTCGGTGGCGCCGTCCCCGTCTGCGCCGGGCACCCACAGGTCGAGCCGCAGCATCGGCACCCGCCGGTGGAGCGGGCTGTGGGCGGTGAGCCGCACGACCCGGATGGGCTCGTCGGGACCGACCGGCGCCGACGTCCCGGCCCGGGTGGCGGCCCGCCGGTCGACGCGCAGCAGCCCGAGGTCCGGCGGCCCGCCGGGGGCCTCGGCGTCGAGCCCGACCCCCGGGGGACGGCGCCCCAGGCCGAGCAGCAGGGCGTTGCCCTCCAGCAGCCAGCGGAGGGTGCGGGCGGCGTCGGCCACCCGGTCGTCGCCGCCGGCCTCGTCGAGGGACGCGGCCGCCGCGACCAGCCGGTCGCGGATGGCGGCATGGTCGTCGGTGACGGCCCGCAGCAGGGCGAGGGTGACCTCCAGCCGGGCGACGAGGGCCGCGGCGGTGGCGTCGTCGACGTCGGCGGCCAGCTCGATCTGGATGATCGCCTCGGTGTGGGCCGCCCCCCGGGCCGGGCCCACCGCCCGGAGCGCACCGGCCTCGTCGCGCTCGGCACCGAAGGCGAGGGGCACGATGTCGAGCGCCCGCTGCCCGGCGGCCCGCAGCTCCTCCTCGACCGAGGTGACGATCAGGGGGCGGTCATCGCCCGCCACCTCGACCACGGAGCCCCGGGCCTGGTGCCCGGCCAGCAGGTCGATCCCGGGCGGGCGGACCCGGACCGTCCACCCGCCCTCGCGGGCGGTCGTCGCCAGGTCGAGCACGGCGTCGACGGCGGCGTCGGTGGGCGGAGTCCCCTGGCGGCGGCGGGCGACGGCCGCGACCAGGCCGTCGCGCACGGAGGGGGCCACGCCGGGATCGTACCCTCGCGGCGTGCCCGAGCTGCCGGAGGTCGAGACGATCCGCCTCGCCCTCGACCCGCTGCTCCACGGACGGACGGTCGTCGAGGCCGCCGCCCACCCCTCGCCCAAGTTCTCCTCGGCCCCCGCCACCGTGGGCGCCACCATCGGCGCCGTCCGCCGGCGGGGCAAGTACCTGCTGGCCGACCTCGACGGCGAGGACGGCCCGTGGGAGCTGATCGTCCACCTCGGCATGACCGGCCAGCTGGGGCTCGACCTCGACCCCGACGGGCCCTACGCCCGGGCCTGGTGGGCCCTCGACGACGGCCGCACGCTGACGTTCCGCGACGTCCGCCGCTTCGGCCGCATCGCCGTCGTCCCCGCCGGCGACCACCGCAGCCTGCCGACCCTCCACGCCATCGGGCCCGAGCCCTTCGACGACGCCTTCACCCCCGACGGGCTGTGGCGCGCCCTCCACGCCAGCCGCGCCCGGGTCAAGACGCAGCTGCTCTCGCAGCGCCCGGTCGCCGGCGTCGGCAACATCTACGCCGACGAGGCGCTGTGGCGGGCCGGGATCAACCCCGCCGCCCGCCGGGTCGGCCGGCCCCGCGCCGCCCTGCTCCACGCCGGCATCCGCGACGCCCTCGCCCTCGGCCTGGCCAACGGCGGGACGACGCTGCGCGACTACCGCACCGTCACCGGCGAGCCCGGGCGCAACCAGGCCGCGCTCGCCTGCTACGGCCGCTCGGGGCTGCCCTGCCTCCGCTGCGGGGCGACGCTGCGCAGCACCGTGCTCGACGGGCGCACGAGCACCTGGTGCCCCGTCTGCCAGGCCCGCTGAGCCCGGACGCGCCGAGGGCACCGGCCGGAGCCGGTGCCCTCGGGGCGATCAGGTGGTGGTGATCAGTCGGTCAGCGGGACCCCGTAGGCGTCGGTGCGGAAGTTCTCGCTGCCGATGAGGATCATGATCCCCTCGACGAAGCCCCAGATGCCCAGGAGGCCACAGGTGAAGACGCTGGCCACCAGCTGGATGATGCCCTTCTTGGTGTTGCCCACGTAGAAGCTGTGGACGCCGAGCGATCCGATGAGGATGCCGAGGATGCCGGCGACCATCTTCTGCTTCGGCTGCCAACCGGCGGGCGGGCCCTCGGTGATGCCCCAACGGTTCGAGAAGAGGCCAGCAGCGCCGGCGGGCGCCGGGGTGGGTCCACCGCCGTAGCCACCTTGCGAGGGAGGGGGGCCGAGCGGCGCACCGCTGGGCGGAGGGATGTTGCTCATGGGCGACGAGTTCCTTCGACGTCAGGGATGGGAACCGCGAGAGTGTCGCACACCTGCGCGAAGGAGTGGTGCGAACGGGGGACGGCTCCCCGGCGGGGGCCCGCTCACTCCTTGAGCGGGACCCCGTTGCCGTCGGTGTTGATGCTCCCGGTGAGGATCATGATCCCCTCGATCAGGCCCCAGATGGACGAGACCGTGAAGCACGTGAAGATGCCGACGACCAGCTGGGCGACGGCCAGGCCGGTCTTGCCCAGGTAGAAGTTGTGGACCCCGAAGGCTCCGAGGAGGATCCCCAGCAGGCCGGCGGTGATCTTCTCCTTCTGGGCGTAGCCCGGGGGCACGCCGGGCGGGAGGGCCGGGGCGAAGCCGGCGCCCGGGGGCGGGCCGTAGCCGGGCGGCGGGCCGTAGCCGGGGGTGGGCGGCGGGCCGTAGCCCGGCCCGGGCGGCGGGCCCGGGGGCGGACCGGTCGGCGGACCGGGCGGTGGGCCCGGGGGCGGGCCGGCGGGCTTGTCGAGCGACGGGCCGGCAGGGCTGGCGGGCGGCGGGCCCGGCGGCGGTCCGGCGGGCGGCAGCGCCCCACCCGAGGCGGGCGGCGGGGGCAGCGCGGTGCCGGCCGGGATCACCACCGTGCCCCCGTCGTCGAGGACGCCGTCGCCGCTCGGCTTGGTCAGGTCGGGCCCACCGGAGCCGGGCGGCTCGGAGGGCGGCGGGGGAGGCGCAGGGGTGTCGGACACGCCGGTGAGGTTACGCGCTGTCGAGGACCCCGACCGACCGCAGGCGGCGCTCCAGGTGGTGCTCGGCGGCCCGGACGGCCAGCCGGTCGACCTCGGCGGTGGCCGGGGTCTCGGGGGCGTCGAGGGCGGCGCGCAGCCGCCCGCCGAGCACGTCGCGCAGCAGCCCCAGGGCGGCCGGCGACAGGGGCTGGCCCCGCCGGTCGTCCCGGCACACCACCCCGCCCTCCATGTGGTCGAAGGCGACGAGGTGCTCGGCCGCCCCGCACACGACGCACTGGTCGAGCACCGGGGCCACGCCCTCCAGCGCCAGCAGCTTCCACAGGTAGCCGGCCACGACCAGCGGCGACGGCGTGGCCGCCAGGGTGCGGAGGGCGCCGAGCAGCAGCCGGTACTGGGCCGGGTTGGGCTCGCGCTCGAGGGCGACCTGCTGGGCCGCCTCCACCATCGTCAGCGCCTGGCCCAGCCCGTGCAGGTCCTCGCGCAGGGCCCGGAAGTGGTCGACCGTCTCGACCTGCGTGACCGTGTCGAGCTCGCCCCGGCCCCGGTAGAGCTGGACGGCCACGTGGCTGGGCGGCTCCAGCCGGGCGCCGAACCGGCTCTTGGTGCGGCGGGCGCCCTTGGCCACCGCCCGCACCTCGCCGTGCTGCTCGGTCAGCAGGACGACGATGCGGTCGGCCTCCCCCAGCTTGTACGTGCGCAGCACCACGGCGTGGTCGCGGTAGAGGCCGACCTGCTGCTCCGACACCCGCCCACGCTACAGGGGTGCATCGCGGCCATCTGGGTAGCGTGCGGCGGTGGAGAGGCTGAAGGCGCTCGGCGAGAGGTGGCCGTGGCTCGGCACCGCGCTCGCCGTGCACCAGCGGGTCGGCGAGACCAACGGGGGCTCGGTCGCCCAGGCCGCCACCGTCCAGTTCTTCGTGGCCCTGTTCCCGCTGATCCTGGTCGGCATCGCCGTGCTCGGCTTCGTCTCCTCGGGCGACGCCAGCGTCTCCGACGACATCATCGACGCCATGGGCCTGACCGGCTCGGCCGCCGACATCGTCGAGGACGCCATCGCCACCGCCCAGGACAGCCGGCGGGCGGCCACGGTCGTCGGCGTCCTCGGCCTGCTGTGGAGCGGGCTGGGCGTCACCACCGCCGTGTCGATGGCCGTGCGGGCGCCGTGGCAGCGCAAGATCGAGGGCATCAAGACCAAGGGCTTCGGCCTGCTCTGGCTGCTGGTCGGGGCCCTGACCCTCGGCGGCGCCATCGGCTCGGGCGCCCTGCTCAACCGCACCCCCGAGGCCGTCCCCCGCTGGGCCACGTCGATCGGCCTCGTCCTGCTCGGCCTGGCCCTCGAGCTCGGCTTCTTCCTCTGGACGTTCTGGATCCTCGGCGACCGCCGGGCCGGGTGGCGCTCGTTCGTGCCCGGCGCCGTCGCCGGCGCCCTCGGGCTGGAGGTCCTCAAGCTGGTCGGCACCGTCCTGGTGCCCCGCATGGTCGCCTCGTCGTCGTCGCTCTACGGGCCGCTCGGGGCCGTGTTCGCCATCCTCGCCTGGCTCACCATCTTCTCCCGCCTCATCGTCTACGCCTCGGCCCTCAACGCCGTGCGCTACGAGGAGGAGTACGGCTTCACCACGCTGGAGATCCGGGCCCCCCGGTTCGAGGGCGAGGTCCCGGTGGCGGCCGACCGGGGCGGCGCCGTGGTCGACACGGAGCCCCAGGCCGACCACAGTCCCCCCTGATGGTCGGACCCCTCTCGACGGCCGAGCAGGCCGTCAGCACCACCCTCGCCCGCGTCACCACCGCCCTCCCCGGGGGCGGTGAGGACCGACCGGGCCAGGTCGCCATGGCCCACGCCGTCACCCGGGCGATCGTCGACGGGCGCCACGTCGTCGTCCAGGCCGGCACCGGCACCGGCAAGTCGCTCGCCTACCTGGTGCCCGCCGCCCTGTCGGGCAAGCCGGTGGTCGTCGCCACCGCCACCAAGGCCCTCCAGGACCAGCTGGTCGGCAAGGACCTCCCCTTCCTCGCCGACCACCTCGACGCCCCGCTCACCTACGCCGTGCTCAAGGGGCGGTCGAACTACGTCTGCCGCCAGCGGCTGGGCGAGATCGACGCCTCGGCCCAGCAGCTCGCCCTCGACGGCCTGGTCGAGCGGGCGCCGGAGGAGGAGCTGCGCGAGATCAAGACGTGGGCGGGCACCACGCTCACCGGCGACCGGGCCGAGCTGGCCTTCGAGCCCTCGCCCGAGGCCTGGGCCGCGGTCAGCGTCGGCTCCCGCGAGTGCCCGGGGGCGGCCCGCTGCCCGCAGGGCGGGTCGTGCTTCGCCGAGGCGGCCCGCAACGTGGCCAGCGAGGCCGACGTCGTCGTCGTCAACCTCCACCTCTACGGGCTCGACCTGGCCAGCGACGGCGCCATCCTGCCCGAGCACGACGTGACGATCGTCGACGAGGCGCACGTCCTCGACGACATCATCTCGGCCACCACCGGCGTCGAGATCGGCCCCGGCCGGTTCCTGCACCTCGGACGTGTGCTGCGGGGCATCCTGGCCGAGGCCGGCGACACGATCACCGGCGTTCTCGACTCGGCAGGCGTGCTGTCCGGGGCGCTGGCCGCGCATCGCGACCAGCGCATCACCGCTCCGCTCCCCGACGCGCTGGCGGGCGCCCTCGCCGCGGTCCGCCGCCGCGTCGAGGC
>DASTYI010000029.1:0-22018 GCA_035765045.1 Iamia sp.
TTCGTGCTCGACACCAAGAAGGAGCACATCGCCGTCACCGAGGCCAACAAGCTGGGCATCCCGCTGGTGGCCGTGGTCGACACCAACTGCGACCCCGACGTCATCGAGTACGTCATCCCCGGCAACGACGACGCCATCCGCTCCGGCACCCTCATGTGCCGGATCATCAGCGACGCCGTCGAGGAGGGCCGTCTGATCGCCTCCCGCCGGGGGGGCGGTCCTGCCCGGGTCGTCCGCAGCGCCGAGGACGAGGCCCGCATCGCCGCCGAGCAGGCCGAGGCCCGCAACCAGGCCGCGGCCCAGGCCGCCGCCCGCGAGGCCCGCCTCGCCGCCGCCCAGAGCGGTGCGGCCGCCGGGACCGCCGCCGAGACCGCCCCCGAGGCCACCGACGGCCCCGGCACCCCGCCCGACACCACCGCCACCGAGGCGGCGGCCGAGGCTGCCGCCACCCCCGAGGTCACCCCGGCCTCGGCCCCCGACACCGACGGCGAGATCCCCTCGGGCTCGCCCGCGCCGGCCGCCACCGAGGCCGCCGAGAGCGCCGACGCTGAGGAGCAGAGCTAGACATGGCCGACTTCACCGCCAAGGACGTCCAGGCCCTGCGCCAGTCCACCGGCGCCGGGATGATGGACGCCAAGAAGGCGCTCGTCGAGAACGGGGGCGACCCCGAGGCCGCGGCCAAGTGGCTGCGGGAGAAGGGCCTGGCCAAGGCGGCCGGGCGCACCGACCGCGACAACAGCCAGGGCACCGTCGCCGTGGCCCAGGAGGGCAGCGCCGCCGCCATCGTCGAGCTCAAGTGCGAGACCGACTTCGTCGCCAAGTCCGACCAGTTCACGAGCCTCGTCCAGGAGATCGCCACCCTCGTGGCCACCCAGGGCGAGGGCGCCGCGGGCCAGAAGGCCGACGCCATCGACGACCTCAAGGTCACGCTCAAGGAGAACATCGAGCTGGGCCAGGTCGTCCGGGTCGAGGCCGGCGACGGCCACGTCATCGACTCCTACGTCCACCGCCAGGACGGCCGGGGCGTCAACGGCGTGATCGTCGAGCTCACCGGGGGCACCCCCGAGATCGCCCACGACGTCGCCGTCCACGTGGCCTTCGCCAAGCCGTCGGCCATCCGCCGCGAGGACATCCCCGAGGCCGAGGTGGCCGAGGAGCGCTCGACGCTGGAGAGCATCACCCGCGCCGAGGGCAAGCCCGAGGCCGCCCTGGAGAAGATCGTCGAGGGCCGCCTGTCGGGCTGGTTCAAGGAGCGCGTCCTGCTCGAGCAGGGCTTCGTGAAGGACGAGAAGACCACCATCAAGGCGCTGCTCGGCGATGCCGACATCGTCCGGGTGGCCCAGGTCGTCGTCGGGTCCTGAGCACGCCGTCGTGACCGAGTCGCAGCCCGAGCCCCGCTGGAACCGCGTCGTCCTCAAGCTCTCGGGCGAGGCCTTCGCCGGGGGGCAGGGCTACGGCATCGACGGTGAGACGCTCCGCATGCTGGCCGGCGAGATCTGCGCCGTCCGCAACGACCTGCGCACCGACATCGCCGTCGTGGTCGGCGGGGGCAACATCTGGCGGGGCCAGATCGGCGCCGGCTCGGGCATGGACCGGGCCCAGGCCGACCAGATGGGCATGCTGGCCACGGTGATCAACGCCCTCGGCCTCCAGGAGATGCTCGAGCAGATGGGCCAGCCGACGCGCGTCATGTCGGCGGTCCACATGGAGCAGATCGCCGAGCCGTACATCCGCCGGCGGGCCATCCGCCACCTGGAGAAGGACCGGGTGGTCATCCTGGCCGCCGGGATGGGCAGCCCGTTCTTCACCACCGACACCCCCGCCGCCCTCCGTGCCGCCGAGATCGACGCCCAGGCCGTGCTCAAGGGCACCCACTCGGGCGTCGACGGCGTCTACACGGCCGACCCGAAGCTCGACCCGACGGCCACCAAGCTCACCGAGGTGTCCTACATGGACGTCCTCAACAAGGGCCTCAACGTGATGGACCCCACGTCCATCACGTTCTGCATGGACAACGACCTGCCGATCGTGGTCTTCGACGTCACCGCGCCGGGCAACCTGCGGAGGGTCCTCGACGGCGACGGCGCAGTCGGTACCCTGGTCCGGTGACCGAGCGCCTGCGAGACCGATGAGCGATCCCGAGCTCGTGGCCCTCGTCATCGACGAGGCCCGGGAGAAGATGGACAAGGCGATCAGCCACGCCCGCCACGAGATGGCCGGCGTGCGCACCGGTCGGGCCGCCCCCGGCCTGGTCGAGAAGCTGATGGTCGAGTACTACGGCGCCGACGTCCCGCTCCAGCAGGTCGCCAACATCTCGGTGCCCGAGGCCCGCATGCTGGTCATCTCGCCCTACGACAAGAGCAGCATCCCCGCCATCGAGAAGGCGATCCGGAACTCCGACCTGGGCCTCAACCCCAGCAACGACGGCGTGATCATCCGCCTCACCTTCCCGCCGCTCACCGGTGAGCGGCGCAAGGACCTGGTCCGGCTGGTGAAGCAGATGGCCGAGGACAACCGGGTGTCGGTGCGCAACGCCCGCCGCACCGCCCGCAGCACCCTCGAGGGCATGGCCAAGGACGGCGACCTCTCGGAGGACGACCTGGCCCGGGCGGAGAAGGAGATCGACGCCCTCACGCACCGGACCGAGGCGCAGATCGACGAATCCCTCGCCCAGAAAGAGACCGAGCTGCTCGAGGACTGAGCGCGCCGGGCCCTCCGGGGCCATGGCCTGCGCCGGCCCCCGACGCACGACCCAAGGAGAGCGATGGCCGACGACCGCAGTCGAGACGACGCCCGGCCCGGGGACCCGGCCGAGGGTGTCCGGATCATCGGGGCGGAGGAGGCGGCCGAGGCCATCGAGCGGGGTGACGTGGCCGAGCGCCGGGGCACCCACCTGCCCCGCTACGGCGACCGCCCGGCCCGCCCGCCGGCGGGTCCCAAGCCCGCCCTGCGGTTCCCGCTCGACGCCGGCGCCGACGCCGAGACGCCGTCGCTGCGCCCGGCCAAGGGCCAGCGCTTCGACCCCCGGCCCCCGCCCGCCTGGGACGAGCCCGACGTGCCCGAGGACGAGGGCGACCCGTGGCCGGCCGAGTCGACCTGGGGCGATGCCGCCACCTGGGACGACGATCCCCAGGCCGACGTGGTCGCCTGGACCCGGGGCGAGACCGGTGCCCAGCCGGTCGTCCCCGCCGCCGACGCCCCGGCCGAGCCCGGGCTGACCTGGGCCGAGGACTTCGTCGACGACGACGACACGTGGGACGGCAGCTGGGACGAGCCCACCGGCGCCGTCCGCTGGGCCGACGACGAGGTCAGCCCGGTGAGCGCCTCTGCCGAGGTGCCCGCCGCCGGCGAGCCCGGCCCGCCCCCGGCGGAGGACGACGCCGAGCCCCGGCCGGCCGACGCTCCTGCGGTCGACCTCGGCGCCCCCGCCCCGCTCGACCTGACCGGGTCGGCCGAGGACGCCACCGCGGACGAGTGGGCCGCCTTCGGCGCCGCCGAGGAGGAGCCCCGCCGCCGGAGCCTGTTCCCGCGCCGGCGGGGCGGCGACCTGGTCGACCCGCCCGAGCCGGCCGCCACCACCCCCGATCCCGACGCCGACGCCGACGACCTCACCGTGGTCGGCGCCCCGTCGGGGGCCGCCGACGAGGACGTCTCGGCCTGGGCCCCTCCGGCCGCCGGGACCCCGGGGGACGAGACCACGGCCGGTGAGGCCCCTGACGACGAGGTCGCTGCCATCGACGCCGACGAGGACGACGCCACCGAGGTCGAGGCCGCCGAGGGGGTCGCGCCCGGCGACGAGGGGGACGAGGCCGACGAGGCCGCCTCGCCGTGGGGCGAGCCGAGCTGGGGCGCCGACGCCGTCGTCGCCGAGCCCTCGGCCGACGCCCCCTCCACCCCGCTGTTCGACGCCGACGGCGGCTGGGCCGCGGGCGACGACGAGGAGAAGGTCTTCGACTTCGCCGACGAGCCCTCGGGCCAGGTGGCGCTGCCGCACTGGACCGAGCCCGGCACCGGCGAGCTGCCCCGCATCCTGGCCGGGGACGAGGACGACGCCGTCGCCGGCACGAGCGGGTCGACCCCCACGGTCCACTGGCGGGGTCACGACGGGGCCTGGGCCGGCGACGAGGACTTCGCCGACCTGGCCGACGACGACGCCCGGCTCGGGGCCCTCGACATCGACCGGCCCCACGAGGAGGACCTCTACGCCTTCGACGAGCTCGACGAGGTCGGTGCCGAGGCCGCGGCCCCGCCGCCGGTCGACGAGCCCGCCGGGCGCCGGGTCGCCCCCGCCCGCCCCGTGCCCGAGCCGGACCCCCACCCCGGGGGCGCCGGGCGCAACATCGGGGTCGCCACCGCCGTCGGCGTGGGCGCCGCCGCCCTGGCCATCGCCCTGCTGTACCTCGGCTCGGCCTTCGCCATGATCCTGGTGGTCGCCGTGCTGGTGGTCGGCATGGGCGAGTTCCAGGCCGCCGCCCACCGCGCCGGGTACCGCCCCGCCGGCCTGCTCGGCCTGGCCGCCGCCGCCCTCTACCCGGTGGCCGTCTACTGGAAGGGCGTCGAGGCCTACCCGCTGCTGGCGGTGCTCACCGTGGGCGCCGCCCTGGCCTGGCACCTGGTCGGGGCCGACGGTGACGCCCGCGTCGTCGAGAGCGTCGGCGTCACCCTCTTCGGCGTGGCCTGGATCGGCGGGTTGGGGTCGTTCGCGGCCCTGCTCCTGGCCCAGGACGACGGCCGGGGGATGCTGGTCACGGCGGTCCTGGCCGCCGTCGGCTACGACGTGGGCGGGCTGCTGATCGGCCGGACCATGGGGTCGCGCCCCATCTCCGACGTCAGCCCCAACAAGACCGTCGAGGGCCTGGTGGGCGGGATGTTCGCCTCCTTCGTCACCGTCTTCGTGGTGGTCGGGATGTTCGGCCTGGCCCCGTGGGACAGCCTCGGCGACGCGGCCAAGATCGGCCTGCTGGCGATGCTGGCCGCCCCGCTCGGCGACCTGTGCGAGTCGCTGGTCAAGCGTGACCTCGGCGTCAAGGACATGGGCGACCTGCTGCCCGAGCACGGCGGCATCCTCGACCGCTTCGACGGGCTGCTGTTCGTGCTGCCCACCGTCTTCTACACCGCCATGCTCTTCGGCCTGCACCCCTTCTAGGCCGCCGATGACCACCACCGTCGCCCTGGCCGGATCGACCGGGTCGATCGGCACCCAGACCCTCGAGGTGGTGGCGGCCGAGCCCGACCGCTACCGGGTCGTCGCCCTCGGCGCCGGCGGCGGCAACGTCGACCTGCTGGTCGCCCAGGCCAAGCAGACCGGGGCCGCCATCGTCGCCGTGGCCGACGAGGCCCGGGCCGTCGAGGTCGAGGCCGCGCTGCCCGGCGTCGAGGTCCGCGCCGGCACCAAGGGGTTGGCCAGCCTGGGGGCCGAGGCCGACGTGTGCGTCAACGGCGTCGTCGGCTTCGCCGGGCTCGAGGTCACCCTGGCCACGCTGGAGGCCGGTCGCCGGCTGGCGCTGGCCAACAAGGAGTCGCTGATCGCCGGGGCGCCGGTGGTCCAGCCCGCCCGCCGCACGCCGGGGGCCGAGCTGGTCCCGGTCGACAGCGAGCACTGCGCCGTCCACATGTGCCTGCGGGCGGGGGAGGAGGACCGTCCCGACCGGGTCGCCCGGGTCGTGCTGACCGCCAGCGGCGGCCCGTTCCGGGGGCGCACCCGGACCGAGCTGGCCGACGTCACCGTCGAGGACGCCCTGGCCCACCCGACCTGGTCGATGGGCCCCAAGATCACCGTCGACTCCTCGACGCTGATGAACAAGGGGCTCGAGGTCATCGAGGCCCACGAGCTGTTCGGCACGCCGTACGACCGGATCGAGGTCGTCGTCCATCCGCAGTCGGTGATCCACTCGATGGTCGAGTTCACCGACGGCGCCACCGTGGCCCAGCTGTCGCAGCCCGACATGCGGCTGCCGATCGGCTACGCCCTGGCCTACCCCGACCGCCTCGCCGCCCCCTTCGGCCGGATCGACTGGACCGCCCTGGCCCGCCTCGACTTCGAGCCGCCCGATCTGGAGGCCTTCCCCTGCCTGCGCCTGGCCTACGAGGCGGGCCGGGCCGGCGGCGGCACCCCGGCCCTGCTCAACGCGGCCAACGAGGTGGCGGTCGACGCCTTCCTCCGGGGAGCCCTCACCTGGATCGGCATCCCCGACGTCCTGGAAGAGGTCCTCTCCCGGCATGATGGGGGCCGACCCGACACCGTCGAGGCCGTGATCGAGACCGACCAGCGGGGCCGTGAGGCGGCCCGGGCGGTCATCTCCGAGCGGTCGTAGCCGACGAGGAGCCTTGTGAGCACACAGCGAACGGACGTGCCGGCCAGCGAGCAGGACGTGCCCGTCCGCGCCGCCGGGGCCACCGACGGCCTCGCCACCGGGAACGGCCCCGACGACGGCCGGATGACGCTCGCCCAGTGGGTCCGCCTCGGCGTCGTCGGCGCCCTGCTCGTCTGGCTCACCGCCGCCACCGGCGTCTACGGCCTGATCATGGTGCTCGGCATCGTGGTGATGATCGCCCTCCACGAGCTCGGCCACTTCGTGATGGCCAAGCGGGCCGGGATGAAGGTCACCGAGTTCTTCCTCGGCTTCGGACCCCGCATCTGGTCGGTCCGGCGGGGCGAGACCGAGTACGGCCTCAAGCTCATCCCCGCCGGGGCCTACGTGAAGATCATCGGGATGCACGACATCGAGGAGGTCGACCCCGCCGACGAGCCCCGGACCTACCGCCAGCAGCCGTTCTGGCAGCGCTTCGGGGTCGCCGTGGCCGGTTCGACGGTCCACTTCCTGCTCGCCATCGGGCTGATCTTCGTCCTGCTGGCGGGGGTCGGGCTCCCCGGGGGCGAGATCGTCCAGAGCGAGGCCGACTGGCGGGTCGGCTCGATCACCGAGGACAGCGCCGCCGCCCGCGCCGGCCTCCAGGAGGACGACGACATCGTCGCCATCGACGGCGAGGAGGTCGGCACCTTCGACGACCTGCGCGCCGTCGTCGGCCCCAGCCCGGGCGAGGACGTGGTGCTCACCGTCGACCGTGACGGCGAGCGGATGGAGGTCCCCGTCACCCTGGGCCGCAACCCCGACGATGCGTCGCTCGGCTTCCTCGGCGTCGGCGCCGGCGTGCGCCCCGACGACCGGCTGTCGCCCATCGAGGCCGTCCCGGCCAGCGTCGACCAGTTCGGGGCGGTGGCGGTCGAGTCGCTGAAGGGCCTGGGCAAGATCTTCACCCCCGACGGCATCAGCAGCTACAGCCGCCAGGTCCGCGACGCCCGCGACGAGCCCGCGGCCCAGCCCTCCGACCCCCGGGCCGATGCGGTGGTGGCCGACGAGGAGGACCCGAACGAGACCCGCCTGCTGTCGCTGCTCGGCGTGTTCCGGATCGGCGTCGACGCCGGCGAGGCGGGTGGGGCGGCCAGCCTGATGCTGCTGTTCGTCTTCATCAACGTCTTCATCGGGCTGTTCAACCTGGTGCCGCTGCTGCCCTTCGACGGTGGCCACGTGACGATCGCCATCTACGAGAAGGTGCAGGAGTGGCGGCGTCGCGAGGGCCGGCGCTACCTGGCCGACGTGGCCAAGCTGATCCCCATGACCTACGCCGTGGTCGTCGTCCTGGGGCTGATCTTCGTGTCGTCGCTCTACCTCGACCTGGTCAACCCGGCCCAGGTCAACTGATGGAGGTCCGCACCACCGCCGACCGCCGGCCGACCCGGGCCGTCACCCTCGCCCACCCCCGCAGCCCCGTGGTCGTCGGCGGGGGCGCGCCGGTCTCGATCCAGTCGATGACCACGACCAAGACGGCCGACGTCGACGGCACGCTCCAGCAGATCTACGCCCTGGCCGCGGCGGGCGCCGACATCGTCCGCTGCACCTGCAACGACGCCGACGCCGCCGCCGGGCTGGCCCGGATCGTGCCCCGCTCGCCGGTGCCGCTGGTGGCCGACATCCACCACAACCACCGGATGGGCCTCGCCGCGCTGGAGGCCGGCGTGGCCTGCCTGCGGCTCAACCCGGGCAACATCCGCAAGCCCGAGCACATCAAGGCCGTGGCCATGGAGGCCCGTGACCGGGGCGTCCCGATCCGCATCGGCGTCAACGGCGGCTCGCTCGACCCCAAGCTCTACGAGAAGCACGGCGGGCGGGTCACCCCCGAGGCCATGGTCGAGTCGGCCCAGATCGAGCTGGCCCACTTCGCCGAGGTCGGCTTCGACGACGTCAAGATCTCGGTCAAGGCGTCCAGCGTCCCGCTGATGATCGACGCCTACCGGCTGCTCTCCGAGACCGTCGACCACCCGCTCCACCTGGGGGTGACCGAGGCCGGTCCGCTCCCCGGCGGGCTGGTGAAGTCGTCGGCCGGCATCGGCACGCTCCTGGCCGAGGGCATCGGCGACACCATCCGCTACTCGCTCACCGCCGACCCGGTCGAGGAGGCCAAGGCCGGCCGCCTGCTGCTCGAGGCCCTCGGGTTGCGCGAGCGCAAGAACGTCGACCTGATCGCCTGCCCCAGCTGCGGGCGGGCCGAGATCGACGTGATCGAGGTGGCGGCGCAGGCCCAGGCCGCCTTCGCCGAGAAGGAGATCCCCCTCCAGGTGGCGGTGATGGGCTGCGTGGTCAACGGTCCCGGCGAGGCCCGCGACGCCGACATCGGCATCGCCGCCGGCAACAAGCGCGGCCACCTGTTCGTCAAGGGCACCAACGTCGCCGTCGTCCCCGAGACCGAGATGGTCGACGCCCTGGTCGACTGGGCCACCTTCATCGCCGAGCACGGCACCGACGCCGCCCTGGCCCGGGTCGACACGGCCAAGGCCGCCCGCGAGGCCGAGCGCGACCGCCAGCGCCTGCTCCGCGAGCAGGGCGACGACGTCAACGCCTCCGAGCAGCGCGTCGAGCTGATCCAGAAGCGCATCGCCGACTAGCCGCCGCCCGCCTCCTCGGCGATGCGGGCGTCGGCCTGGAAGCCGGCCAGCTCGTTGATGTGGAGCTGGTCGGGCTCGGGCATCTCGGACTGGAACTCGCGCAGGTGGGCGGTGAGGGGGGCGACCTCCTCGGGCACGGTGGCGTAGAAGGTGAAGTTCCGGTCGTAGGCGGTGATCGGCTCGCGGGGGAGCGTCCAGGTCCCGACCGAGATCCAGGTGTCGGGGATCTCGAAGAGCATCGTCCTCGGGTAGACGGCCGCCACCCGGACGCCGCGGCGCCGCACCAGCTCGTCCCACAGCGCCTTCCGCTCCTGCTCGCCCCGGACCCGGCGCCGGTCGACGAGCACCTCGTGGTCGCCGAGCCCGAGGAGGTCGGTGAGCGGGCCCTCGTGGAACAGGCTGATGTAGCCGAGCTCGCCGGTGGCCACGGGCTCGCCGTCGTAGTAGCGGGCCAGGAAGCGGGCCGCCGTGTAGCGCTGCTCGTAGGTGTCGGCCACGGCCCGGGGGGCGTCGACGGTCAGCGAGACCTTGGTGGTGGTGGTGAGCACCAGCACCAGCACCAGGAGGGGGACGAGGTGCGGCCGCTCGACCCGGACCGACGCCGGTAGGTCGCGGCCGGCCCAGGCGAGGGCCAGGACGGCGAGGCCGATGAGGTACAGCTGGTAGCGCTCGTACCACCCCACCTGGGCGAGGACGACGTGGAGCCCGGCGGTGACGGCGACGGCGGTGCCGAGGGTCGCCCACCGGGCCCGGCTCCGCCAGCCGAGGACGGCCAGGACGATGCACGCCCCGACCAGCGTCACCAGGAGGGGGTCCTGGGTCAGCCGCTCCATGACGATCCGCGGCTGGGGGATGCGGTCGGCGCCGTTGAGCGAGGCGCTCTTGGCCGCCACCGAGCTGGGCAGGAGGTCCTGGCCCATGGCCGTGTTGACCACGCCGTAGGCGAGCAGCGGCAGCCCCGAGGCCAGCCCCAGGGCGACGACCCGGCGGGCGACCGGGCGCCAGGGGAGGGGGGCGTCGCGGCTCCAGGGCAGGGCGTCGAGCACGAGGGCGGCCCCGATCCCGGCGGCGACGAACGCCGTCTCCAAGCGGGTCAGGGTGGCCACGACGACCAGGGCGTAGGGGAGCACGGCCCGGGCCCGGGTGGGGGCCGGGCCCGGGCGCAGGAGGAGCGGGACGGCGGCCAGGAGCAGGGCCAGGTGGAGCACGTGCTCCATCCCGACCATGGCCGCGGCCGGCAGGAAGAGCACCACGACGGCGACGAACACCGTGGCCAGGGCGTCGAGCGGGCGGCGGAGGGCGGGGCGCAGGACGGTCTGGGCCCGGGCCAGCAGGGCCAGGACGGCCACCCCGGCCACCAGGTTGAGGACCAGGGCCAGGGCCTCGTCGCCGGCCGGCAGCACGGACACCCCGGCGGCGAGGACCACGGTCCACACCGGTGACGACGAGGCCGACTCGAAGTGGCCCGGCACCACGCCCCACGTCCCGTGCTCGGCCAGGTTCCGGGCGATCGCCAGGTGGATGGCCGGGTCGTCGAGGACGTACACCAGCCGGCCGTCGCTCACCCGCAGGCAGGCGGCCAGCAGGGCGGCGGTGACCACGGCGTAGGCGCCGAGCGCCCAGCGGAAGAAGGCCCGGGCCTCGTCGGTCGGCAGCACGCGTCGGACGAGGGTCCTCCCCCGGGGCGTCGGTGCGGCGTCGTCGGCGGTGGTGGTGACGCTGATGGGGCCCTCCCTCGGGCGAAGACGGTCGTCTCCCGGGGGGAGAACGTTACGGGAAGGTGTCCCGGGTGACCGGGACGGGGGAGCGTGGGGATGTTCGTCCCGCTCGGGGGCCCGTCGGTAGAGTCGGCCGACGTGACCACTGTCCCGAGCCGCCGCCGCGCCCCCCGGGGAGGCCGTCGTGCGTGACGGCACCGGCGGCGTCCAGTCCGTCCTCGTGCTCGGCGGTGCCTCCGACATCGCCTTGGCCACCGTCGAGCGGCTCGTCGCCGACCGCTGCCGGCGGGTCGTGCTGGCCGGGCGGCCCTCGCCCGCCCTCGACGCCGCCGCCGACCGGATCCGCGCCGGCGGGGCCGCCGAGGTCGAGGTCGTCGCCTTCGACGCCGTCGAGGTCGAGAGCCACGACAAGGTGATCGGCGAGGTCTTCGCCGCCGGCGACATCGACGCCGTCCTGCTCGCCTTCGGCGTCCTCGGCGACCAGGCCACCTTCGACGACGACCACGCCGCCGCCGTCGACGCCGTCACCGTCAACTACACCGGCGCCGTCTCGGCCGGCCTCGCCGTCGCCGACCAGCTGCGCCGCCAGGGCCACGGCACCCTCGTCGTGCTCTCGTCGGTCGCCGGCGTGCGGGTGCGCAAGGACAACTTCGTCTACGGCTCGACCAAGGCCGGCCTCGACGGCTTCGCCCAGGGCCTGGGCGACGCCCTGCGGGGGAGCGGCGCCCGGGTGATGGTCGTCCGCCCCGGCTTCGTCACCACCAAGATGACCGAGGGCATGGACCCGGCCCCGTTCTCCACAACCGCCGAGCAGGTCGCCGCCGACATCGAGGCCGGCCTCCGCCGCGGCGCCCACACCGTCTGGTCCCCGGCGGTCCTCCAGGTCGTCTTCGGCGTGCTCCGCCTCGTTCCCCGCCCCCTGTGGCGACGTCTGGCCACCCGTTGACCCCCCAGCCCCCATCCCCCCGCCCCGGCACCGCCGCGGCGTCGTCCCGTCGCCGCTCCGGCCGGAGCGCCGTCGCCGCCTCGGGTGCCGGGCGGTGCCTGGTCGCCCCCGACCGGGCGGCGCCCCGGTGAGCGGGAGCGGCCGCCCCCGCCCCCTGCCCCTCGCCGTCCTGGTCGCCTGTCGGCCCAAGCAGTGGACCAAGAACCTGCTGGTGCTCGCCGCGCCCGGCGCCGCCGGCGTGCTCGGTGACCCCGAGGCCCTGACCCGGACGATCCTCGCCCTGGTCGCCTTCTGCCTGGCCGCCAGCGCGACCTACCTCCTCAACGACGCCGCCGACGTCGAAGCCGACCGGGGGCACGCCACCAAGCGCCACCGCCCGATCCCCGCCGGTGAGATGTCGGTGGGCCTGGCCCGGGTGCTCGCCGTCGTGCTGGCGCTGGCGGCGGCGGGCGTCGCCCTGTCGGTCCGCTGGCAGCTCCTCGCCGTGCTCGCGGGCTACGTCGCCCTCACGACCACCTACTCGCTGGTCCTCAAGCACGTCGTCCTCCTCGACGTGATCGCCCTCGCCTCCGGCTTCGTGCTCCGGGCGGTGGCCGGGGCCGTGGCCACCGACGTCGCCATCTCCAACTGGTTCTTCATCGTCACGTCGTTCGGGTCGCTGTTCATGGCCGTGGGCAAGCGCCACGCCGAGGTCGTGACCCTGGGCGACGCCGCCGGCTCCCACCGCAAGGTGCTCGAGGGCTACACGCCCGGGTTCCTGGCCCACCTGCGGGCGGTCAGCTCGGGGGTCGTGCTCGTCGCCTACTGCCTGTGGGCGTTCGAGCGCGCCGACCTGACGGGGATCTCGGTCCCGTGGTACCAGATCTCGATTGTCCCCTTCGCCACCGCCGTGCTGCGCTACGCCCAGCTGCTCGACACCGGGGAGGGCGGCGCGCCCGAGGAGCTGGTCCTCAGCGACCGGATGCTGCTCCTCGCCGGGGCGGCGTGGGCGACCGTCTTCGGCATCGGGGTGCTGGCCGCATGAGCCGCCGCGAGCTGGCCGGGTGGGGGCGGACGTCGCCCTCGGCCTCCGACGTGTGGACGCCGGTGACGGCCGACGAGGCGGTCGCCGCCCTCGGAGCCGCCCCCGAGCGGGGCGTGGTGGCCCGCGGCCTGGGCCGCAGCTACGGCGACGCCGCCCAGAACGCCGGGGGCGCGGTCATCGACGCCACCGCCAGCACCGGCGTGAAGGCCTTCGACGAGGAGAGCGGGCTGCTCACCGTGGCCGCCGGCACCAGCCTCGACGACATCATGCGCTGGTTCGTGCCCCGCGGCTGGTTCGTCCCCGTCACCCCGGGCACCCGGCGGGTCACCGTCGGCGGGGCCATCGCCTCGGACATCCACGGCAAGAACCACCACCGCGCCGGCACCTGGTGCGCCCACGTCCGCCGGATGCGCCTGGCCACCCCGGCGCTCGGCGCCATCGACGTCGCCCCCGACCGCGAGGCCGACGTGTTCTGGGCCACCGCCGGCGGGATGGGCCTCACCGGTGTGGTCCTCGACGCCACCGTCCAGCTCAGCCCGATCGCCACCAGCCGGGCCCTCGTCGACACCGATCGCACCGAGACCCTGGCCGACTGCATGGACCTGCTGGCCGCCGGCGACGACCACTACGAGTACACCGTCGCCTGGGTCGACCTGCTGCCCCTGCGGGGCGGGGTGGGCCGCTCGGTGATCACCCGGGGCCGCTTCGCCCGGGTCGACGAGCTGCCGGCCAGCGAGCGGCGCCAGCCCCTGGCCTTCGCCCCCCAGGCGCTGGCCACCGTGCCGCCGGTGATCCCCGGCGGGCTGCTCAACCGGTGGAGCATCCAGGCCTTCAACGAGGCCTGGTGGCGCAAGGCGCCCCGGCGGCGGAGCGACGAGATCCAGAGCATCCCCCGCTTCTTCCACCCCCTCGACGGGGTCGAGGACTGGAACCGCCTCTACGGCCCCCGGGGCTTCCTCCAGTGGCAGGTCGTGGTGCCCTTCGGTGCCGAGACCGTCATCCAGGCCATCGCCGATGCCTTCGCCGCCGCCCGGGTGCCGACGCTCATCGGCGTGCTCAAGCGCTTCGGCGCCGCCAACCCCGGCCCGCTGTCGTTCCCCATCCCGGGGTGGACCCTGTCGCTCGACATCCCGGCGGGGGTGTCGGGGCTGGGCGCCCTGCTCGACCGGCTCGACGCCCAGGTGGCCGAGGCCGGGGGCCGGATCTACCTGGCCAAGGACTCCCGGATGCGCCCCGAGCTGTTCCCCACGATGTACCCGCGGCTCGACGAGTGGCGGGCCGTCCGGCGCCGGGTCGATCCCGACGGCGTCATCCGGAGCGACCTGGCCCGCCGGCTCGGGCTCTGACCGCCCACCCGGCCGGTCCTACCGCCAGACGACGGCGTAGAGCAGGCTGACGATCACGCCGAGCACCATCAGCACGATCGAGACCGGCTTGATCCACGGGTGCTGGTCGGTGATCGACTCGACGTTGGCCCGGCGCTTGGCGTAGGCGAGGAGCCGCTCGGCCCACGTCACCTCCGAGGCGAGGATGCCGAGCCCGGCGATCACCACCACGATGCCGGGGCCCGGGAGCACCAGCATCGCCACGCCGGCCAGGGTGACCAGCGACCCGAAGGCGATGATGGCGATGCGGACGACGATGTTGCGCTGGGCGGCCTCCTCGGTGCGCTCGCGGCGCCCCGTGTTCCGCTCGGCCTCGATGGCGGCGGCCCGCAGCCGGGCCCGCCTCTCCTCGCGGGCGCGCAGTCGTTCCTCGGCGGTCAGCTGGTCGTCGGCCACCTCACGATCATGCCGCGCCGGCCGCCACCTCACGGCCGCGCATGTCGGCGGGGTGGATGCGCCGGCGGAAGGTGGCGCTCATCCGGGGCCCGGCGTGGGCCACCTTGGGGACGCAGTGCTGCCAGGTGTGCTGGCAGGTGCCGCCCATCACCAGCAGGTCGCCGGAGTGGAGCTCGAACGGGAGCGACGCGCCGCCACCCACCGGCCGGAGCAGGAAGCGACGGGGTTCGCCCAGCGAGAGGACGGCGACGACGGTGGCGGGCCGGTCGCGCTCGTAGCGGTCGCCGTGCCAGGCCACCGAGTCGCGCCCGTCCCGGTAGAGGTTGAGCCCGATGGCGTCGAAGCCCCGGCGGTAGCGAGCGTCGAGGGCGGGGAGGAGGGCGCGCAGGGCGGAGGGGGCGGCGTCGAGCCGGCGGTCGGCCTGGTCCTCGTCGCCCCACCAGGCGGTGAGGCGGGGCTCGACGACCAGGTCGCCGTACATCGGGACCTCGCGCTGGCGCCAGGGCACGGTGGTGACCAGCTCGGTGAAGAGGGCGTCGGCGCCGCCCAGCCAGCCGGGGACGTGGTCGACCCAGGCGCCCGAGCCGAGGTCGATCCGCCGGGCGGTGGCGAAGCCGGTGTCGGGTGTCGGGGCGCCACCGGCCAACAAGGAGGGTTGGAAGACGAGCTCCGGGGGCATGACGGGATCGTACACCTGTTCGCATCCGCCCGAACATCCCCCGAACGATCGAAGGAGGTCGGCCGATGCTCCTCACCTACCATCGCCGCCATGGCCAAGCCTCCCGTCCTCACACCCCAGGCCGACGACTTCCCCCGCTGGTACCAGGACGTGGTGGCCAAGGCCGAGCTGGGCGACAACGGCCCGGCCCGGGGCACCCAGGTGATCCGGCCCTACGGCTACGCCATCTGGGAGCGGATGGTCGCCGCGGTCGACGAGCGCATCAAGGCCACCGGGGCGCAGAACGTCTCGTTCCCGCTGTTCATCCCCCAGAGCTACCTCACCCGCGAGGCCGAGCACGTCGAGGGCTTCGCCCCCGAGCTCGCCGTCGTGACCATGGGTGGTGGGAAGGAGCTCGAGGAGCCGCTCGTCGTGCGGCCCACCTCCGAGACCGTCTTCGGCGAGTTCATGGCCAAGTGGACCGACTCCTGGCGCGACCTGCCCCTCCTGCTCAACCAGTGGTGCAACATCGTCCGCTGGGAGATGCGGCCCCGCCTGTTCCTCCGCTCCACCGAGTTCCTCTGGCAGGAGGGCCACACCGCCCACGTCGACCAGGCCGACGCCGCCGCCTACGCCCACACCATCCTGCGCGACGTCTACGAGGACTTCATGGTCCGCGAGCTGGCCATCCCCGTGGTCGTGGGGCGCAAGACGCCCGACGAGCGGTTCCCGGGCGCCATCAACACGATGACGTGCGAGGCGATGATGGGCGACGGCAAGGCGCTCCAGATGGGCACCAGCCACGAGCTCGGCCAGAACTTCGCCAAGGCCTTCGACATCACCTACCAGGACTCCGAGGGCGTCCAGCAGCACGCCTGGACCACGTCCTGGGGCGTCTCGACCCGGATGATGGGCGGGCTGATCATGGCCCACGGCGACGACGCCGGCCTGCGGCTGCCGCCCCGCATCGCGCCCACGCAGGTCGTGGTGCTCGTGGTGCGCGACGGCGATGGGGTGGGGGAGCGGGCCCACCTCCTGGCCGAGGCCCTCCGCACCGCCGGACTCCGGGTCGCCGTCGACGATCGCACCGACGTCGGCTTCGGCCGCCGGGCCACCACCTGGGAGCTCAAGGGCGTCCCCGTCCGCATCGAGCTGGGTCCCCGTGACCTGGCCGACGAGCAGGCCACCCTGGTCCGCCGTGACCAGGAGGGGAAGGCCACCGTCCCCCTCAGCGGCCTGCCCGACCACGTGGTCGGCCTGATGGACGAGATCCAGGCCTCGATGCTCGAGACGGCACGGGCGGCACGCGACGACCGCACGGTCGACGTCGCCTCGATCCCCGAGGCGATCGAGGCCGCCGCCACCGGGTTCGCCCGGCTCCCCTGGGGCCTGATCGACGCCGAGGGGCTGGCCGCCCTCAAGGCCGAGGCCGTGACCGTCCGCTGCCTCCAGGCCCCCGACGGCGAGGTCGCCACCACCGACGACGACCCCGACTCGGTCGCCACCGTCGGCCGCAGCTACTAGCCCCCCGGCGACGAGCCCGCACCCGGCGGTCGGCCTCCGGCCTGCTTGCGCTCCCACCGTGCCTTTCGGCGGGCCAGGTGTGGGGGCAGGAGCTCCCCGTGCTGCTCGTGGCGGGTGACCGCCTCGATGGTGCGGTCGGCGGCCCGCTCGCCGCTCCACCACGCCAGGTGGGCCAGGACGGCTGTCAGCCCGAAGATGACGGCGGCGGCGATCTCGCCGGCCAACAGGAGCAGCACGGCGAAGGCCAGGCAGACGATCGTCGCACCCGTGCGCCCTCTCGATCGGCGTCCGCGTCGCACCGCTCCATGATGACCCTCGGCCGGCCTGCGGCGGTCCATCCGCCGTTCAGGCCAGGTTGACAGAGTGTTGATCCGGAGGTCGGGCAGCGGCGCAGGGCCTGTGGCAGCCTGAAGCCGTCCCGTCACCGGGACACCATCCCCCGCACACGCACACCGAAGGCGGCATCCCCCCGTGCTCCTCTTCTCCCGGCGTCGCGCCCTTGGCGCGCTCGTCCTCCTCCTGGCGATCCTCGGCAGCCTCGCCGTCGCCCCCACCCCCGCGACCGCCGTCGCCACCGACCTCCTCATCTCCGAGTACGTCGAGGGCAGCAGCAACAACAAGGCCCTCGAGATCGAGAACAAGACCGGCGCGGCGATCGACCTGGGCGCCGGCCAGTACACCCTCCGGATCTACGCCAACGGCGCCACCACGCCGGGCACCAGCACGCCGCTGACCGGGGCCGTCGCCGCCGGCGACGTCTTCGTGATCGCCCACGCCAGCGCCGGCACCGCCCTCACCTCGGTCGCCGACCTGACCAGCGCCTCGGCGGTGAACTTCAACGGCGACGACGCCCTGGTCCTCACCAAGGGCGGCGACCCGGGCACGGTCGTCGACGCGATCGGCCAGGTCGGCGTCGACCCCGGCACCGAGTGGGGGAGCGGGCTGACCAGCACCGCCGACAACACCCTGCGGCGCCCGACCGCCAGCGAGACCCCCGACACCGACCCGACGAACGCCTACGACCCGGCCGCCACCTTCGCCGGGTTCGCCACCGACACCTTCGACGGCGTCGGCTTCCCGGGCGACACCACCGGTGTGCCGCCGGAGCCCGAGGTGCGCACGATCGCCGAGATCCAGGGCGACGCCACCGGTCCGACCAGCCGCTCGCCGTTCGCCCCGGCCTCGGGCAACGGCGCCGGCCAGGAGGTCGTCACCCGGGGGATCGTCACCGAGCGGAGCCTCGCCCGCACCTCCTCGGGCGGGTCCAACCACGGCTTCTGGATCCAGTCGGCCGCCGCCGAGGTCGACGACGACCCGGACACCTCCGAGGGCCTGTTCGTCTTCACCGGGTCGAGCGCCACCGTCGACGGCTACACCCCGACCGTCGGCGACGAGGTCACCCTCACCGGCAAGGTCAGCGAGTACTTCTTCGCCACCCAGCTCACCTCGGTCACCGACGTCGAGCTGGTCAGCAGCGACAACCCGATGCCCGGCATCGTGGAGGCCGACCCGCCGGAGGACGCCACCGAGGCCGGCATCTACTGGGAGCGGCTCGAGGGCATGCAGGTCGCCATCCCCGGCGGCGCCAGCGTCACCGGCGGTCGCTCGGTCTTCCCGGGCACGGCCGACTCCGAGATCTGGATGATCCGGCACGACGACCCGCTGGTGACCCGGCCGGACCCCTACGCCCGCCGCACCTTCCGCGACGCCCACCCGCTCGACGCCCAGCCCGGGCTGTTCGACGACGGCAACGGCCAGCGGCTCCTGATCGGCCCACAGGGCGTGAAGGCGGCGACGGGGGACAACACCGTCCTCCTGCCCCCGGTCCGCACCTTCGCCACCCTCGACAGCATCGTCTTCGGCGCCGTCAACTACTCCTTCGAGAAGTACCGGATCGAGGTGGTGGCGGCGCCCACGTTCAGCGACGGTGCCGACCCCGCCGGCAACGGCGCCCCCCAGGCGCCCGATCGCACGACCGAGTACTCGGTCGGCAACATCAACGTCGAGAACCTCTACGACCGGCGCGACGACCCCACCGACGGCTGCGACTTCCCCGGCAACGGCGGCTGCGACGGGGTGAGCCCGCCGTTCGACTACGTGCCGGCCGACGACGACGTCTACGCCGACCGCCTCGCCGGGCTGTCGGTCCAGATCCGGGAGGCGCTCCACGCCCCCGACGTGGTCACCGTGCAGGAGGCCGAGGACCAGGACATCTGCTCGGTCGTCGGCACCGCCCTGGCCTGCGGGGGTGGGGGCGACGGCGACGGCAAGCCCGACACCGTCCAGGAGCTCGCCCTCCGGATCGCGGCCGACGGCGGCCCGACCTACGACGTCGCCTCGGACCGTGACGGCGCCGACGCCCGGGGCATCCACAACGCCTTCCTCTTCCGCACCGACCGGGTCGCCCTGGCCGCGCCGGCCGACGACGACCCGATCCTCGGTGCCACCCCCGGCGTCGCCTACCGGGGCGCGGCGCTGGCGCACAACGCGGACGTCCAGAACCCGAAGGCCCTCAACGCCGACCTGCCCGCCGACGTCGACACCTCCACCGGTGTCGACGGTCCCGACGTCTACACCCGCCCGGCCCAGACCGGCCGCTTCGCCGTCTTCCCGACGGTGGTGGGGGAGGGCGAGCCGGTCGACCTGTGGGTGGTCAACAACCACTTCTCGTCGACCCCCGACGCCCGGGTCGGCCAGCGCACCGAGCAGGCCGCCTACGCCGCCGCCATCGCCGAGGTGATCGAGGCCGACGTCCCCGGGGCCCGGGTCATGGTGGCCGGCGACCTCAACGTCTTCCCCCGCCCCGACGACCCCATCCCGCCCTCGGCCGGCGGCCCCAGCGACCAGCTGGCCCCGCTCTACGACGCCGGGCTGCACAGCCTGTGGGAGGTCCTGGCCGAGGAGGTCCCGGCCTCGGCCTACTCCTACGTGTTCGAGGGCCAGGCCCAGACGCTCGACCAGCAGCTGGTCGACGACCGCCTCCGCGCCGAGCTGGTCGAGCAGCGGGTGGCCCACGTCAACGCCGACTGGCCGGCCGAGCACCAGCCCGTCACCGGCCGGGGCGTGAGCGACCACGACCCGTCGGTCGCCCGGTTCGCCTTCCCCGCCCCGCCGGTTCCCCAGCTGGGTGACGAGGACTTCGTCGACCAGACCTACCGCGACCTCGTCGGCCGCCCGGCGACGGCGAGCGAGGTCGACGTGTGGGCCGAGGCCCTCGGTGACGGCTCGCTGACCCGGGCCCGGCTGGTCGACGCCCTCCGCCGGATCGCCTACGACCCCGACCGGGCCCCGGTGATCCGCCTCTACATGGCGGCCCTCGGGCGACGGGCCGATCGCGGCGGCGTCGAGTACTGGGTCGGCCGGGCCCGGGCCGGGATGTCGATCCGGCAGATGGCCCGGCAGTTCGTCGGCTCGCCCGAGTTCCGCACCACCTACGGCCCGCTCGACGACACCGCCTTCGTCGAGCGGCTCTACACCAACGTCCTCGGCCGGCGGGCGAGCGACGCCGATCGCCAGTACTGGGTCGGGCGGCTCCGGGCCGGGCTCGGCCGGGCCGAGGTGGTCGTCCACTTCTCCGAGAGCGCCGAGAACCGGACCCGCACCCGGCCCGCCGTCGACGCCAGCGAGATCGTCTTCGCCCTGCTCGGGCGCACCCCCACGGCGTCGGAGCTCGCCGCGGCCACGGCCCGGGTCGGCACCCTGGCCGGGCGCCTGGACGTCATCGAGGAGATCCTGACCTCCGCCGAGTACGCCGAGCGGGTCGGCGCCACCGCCTGAGCCCCCCGAACTGGCGATCAGATCCGACGGGTTCCCGTCGGATCTGATCGCCAGTGCACACCGGCCCTGGTCAGGGGGGCCGCCGGGTCGATCCAGGGCCGCCACCGCTATGCTGACGGGCCTCGCCCCCACAGGGGCGGGAGCGCTTGACAGGCGTGGGCTCCGGCCCACGCCTTTTCTCTGGAACGACGAGGAGGTGACCCCCCGGTGAACGTGATCGACGCCGTGACCGCGCTGGCCGCGCCCGTGTGCGCCAACGCCGAGGTCGAGCTCGTCGACGTCGAGCTGGAGGGCGGCATCCTCCGGATCACGATCGACCGGGAGGGCGGCCTGCCCGTCGGCGCCCTCACCTCGGTCACCCGACAGATCTCCCGCCTCCTCGACGAGGACGACCCGATCCCGGGCCGCTACACCCTCGAGGTCTCCAGCCCCGGGCTCGAGCGCAAGCTGCGCACGCCCGCCCACTTCCAGCGGGCCGTGGGTGAGGCCGTCACCCTCCGCACCAGCACCCGCGCCGAGGGCGGCCCCGGCCGGATCAACGGCACGCTGGTCGCCGCCGACGAGGAGACCGTCACCGTCGCCCCCGACGACGGCGGCGACCCGGTGGTGCTCCGCCACGACCAGATCGACAAGGCCCGCACCGTGTTCGTGTGGGACGCCGAGCCCAAGGGCTCGAAGCACGACAAGAAGCCCCGACCCTCCAGGAAGAAGGCACAGCAGCCATGAGTCGCGAGATCGACATGATGGAGGCCCTCCAGGCCCTGGCCGCCGATCGCGGCTTCACGCTCGACACCCTGATGGGCGCCCTGGCCGACGCCATGGAGATGGCCTACGCCAAGATGCCGGGGGCCAAGGACTACGCCTGGGTCACCATCGACCCCGACACCTTCGACATCCGGGTCTGGTCCCAGGAGCTCGACGAGGACGGCGAGCCCTACGGCGACACCTACGACGTCACCCCGCCCGACTTCGGCCGCATCGCCGCCCAGACCGCCCGCCAGGTGATGAACCAGCGGCTGCGCGAGGTCGACCGCGAGATGAAGTACGAGGAGTACTCGGGCCGCGAGGGCGACATCGTCACGGGCATCATCCAGCAGGGCGACTCCCGCTACACGCTGCTCGAGCTCAACCGGGGCGTCGAGGCGCTGCTGCCCCAGGCCGAGCAGGTCCCCCACGAGCGCCCGCAGGCCAACTCGCGCCTCAAGGCCTACATCGTCGAGGTCCGCAAGACGGCCAAGGGGCCGCAGATCGTGGTCAGCCGCACCCACCCGGGCCTGATCAAGCGCCTCTTCGAGATGGAGGTGCCCGAGATCGCCGAGGGCATCGTCGAGCTCAAGGCCTGCGCCCGCGAGCCCGGCCACCGCACCAAGATCGCCGTCTGGTCGAACGACGCCAACGTCGACCCGGTCGGTGCCTGCGTCGGCGCCCGCGGCGCCCGCGTCCGGATGGTCGTCAACGAGCTCAACGGCGAGAAGATCGACATCGTCCCCTTCACCGAGGTCCCCGAGGACCTGGTGGCCAAGGCCCTGGCCCCGGCCAAGGTCAAGGAGGTCCGGCTCGACTACGACACCGGCACCGCCACCGTGATCGTCCCCGACTTCCAGCTCTCGCTGGCCATCGGCAAGGAGGGCCAGAACGCCCGCCTG